>NZ_JBIVJN010000004.1:0-443271 GCF_044750345.1 Streptomyces sp. NPDC088817 | reverse complement strand
ATGCTCCGCCTTGCGATGCTCCCCCACTGCCTGGACGGCGTGGGAGGTACCCCCATCACCGGACGCCGCGAGCTTTCCGGCAAACCTTTCCGGTCGCAGCACCGGTGCCCCGACGGGCAACGTTCGCCCCGTCGCGCCCCCGGGCGCCGCTCCTCGACGGGTGGACGTCGCCTGCCGCGGCACCGGTACGGCGCCTCCGGCGACCAGGGGCGGCCGTGGTGGCCGCCGACCGAACCCTGGGCCGGTGGCCGGGTCACCCGTTCGCCGCCCGGCCGATGGCTGTCGGGCCCGGAGAGCGCCACGATGGCGAAGAGGGCCGCGCCCGCATCAGGGACACGCATGCCGGCTTCAAGCCGTCCGACACGGGCAGTCCGCTCGGGGTCATCTGTCTCTCTCCCCGGAGGCCGCAGTGGGACACGCTGTCGGTGATGTACTGGGCCTGGCGGCGGGTGTCGCGGTCAGCCCACTTCCGATCGTGGCGATGATCCTCGTCCTGGCCACTCCGCGGGGGAGCCTCAACGGGCTGCTGTTCGCCCTCGGCTGGGTTATGGGACTCGCAGCGCTCGGCGCCATCATGCTGGCCGTCGGCGGCACAGGCGGAGCCTCCCTCCACAAGCACCCGGCCACCTGGGTCGGAGCTCTCAAACTCGCTCTGGGCGCGCTCCTTGTCCTGCTCGGCGCCCGTCAGTGGCGGCGCCGCCCCAAAGACGCCTCACAGGCGCGGCTCCCGAAGTGGATGGCGGCGATCGACCGCTTCACCCCCCTCAAGCTCCTCGGCCTGGGACTGCTGCTTTCAGCGGCAAACGTCAAGAACGCGCCCCTGACCATCGCCGCGGGTGCCTCGATCAGCTCTGCCGGGCTCCCCGTGCCACAGCAGGCCGGAACGCTCGCGATCTTCGTGGTCATCGCCTCCCTCGGGGTGCTGGCACCACTCGCCGTCTACCTGGTCATGGGCGGACGCGCCCAAAGCATCCTCGGCAACTGGCGGGACTGGGCCGCGCAGCACAACGTCGCCGTACTGGCCGTCCTGTTCTTGGTGCTCGGCCTCAAGCTCCTGGGCGACGGCATCAGCATCCTCGCCACCTGAGCTCGACCCTGTCGGTGACCTCGTAGCCGACGAAGCACAGGTGGACGCCACTGTGCGAGCGGTCACCGTGCGAGCCTGCGAGGCCCGGCCCATGCTGTATGGGAGGGGGCGGCGACAGAGGGAGTGGTGGGGATGCGAACCGTTGTGGACCTCACGCGCTGTCAGGGCTACGCGCAGTGTGTGTTTCTCGCACCCAGGATGTTCGAACTGCACGGCGAGGAAGGATTGCTGTACGCCACGGCCGTCCCCGACGACCAGGCCGGGCGCGTGCGACAGGCCGCGGCGGCTTGCCCGGTCCAGGCCATCCTCGTGGGCGAGGAGGTGAACCCCGATGGCCGCCGGTGACCTTCGGGACGGCCGCATCGTCGTCGTCGGTGCGTCGCTGGCCGGACTGAGGGCCGCGGAGAGGCTGCGCGAGGAGGGCTTCACCGGCTCACTCACCGTGGTCGGGGACGAGTCCCATCCGCCCTACGACAGGCCACCGCTGTCGAAGCAGGTACTGCTCGGCCAGGCGGCGCCGGACACCACCGAGCTGCCGATGCGCCGGAACCCGGACGCCGAGTGGCGGCTGGGAGTGGCCGCCACCGGTCTGGACCCTCTGGAGAAGCGGGTACTGCTGGCCGACGGGGAGTCGTTGCCGTACGACCGGCTGCTGATCGCCACCGGGACCCGGGCGCGGCCCTGGCCCAATCCGGCAGAGGGCGCCCTGGACGGGGTGTTCACTCTGCGCACGCGTGAGGACGCCGCAGGACTGGCCGAGCGGCTGGCCGCCGGGCCGAGGCGGGTGCTGGTGATCGGCGCCGGCTTCACCGGCTCGGAGATCGCCTCGGCCTGCCGGGAGCGAGGACTGGACGTCACGGTCGCCGAACGCGGCCCCGCGCCCCTGGTCGGCGCCCTCGGCGGCACGCTGTCGAAACTCGCGGCCGTCATGCAGCGCAACCACGGCGTGGACCTGCGCACCGGGGTGACGGTCACCGCCCTGCGCGGGAACGGCAGCTTCACCGGTGCGGACCTGTCCGACGGCACGCGTGTCGACGCGGACGTGTGCGTCGTGGCGCTGGGAGCGGTCCGCAACGTCGAGTGGCTGGCGGAGTCCGGGCTGGCGGCGGGCCCGCGCGGGATCGCCTGCGACGCCGGATGCCGTGCCTTCAACATGTACGGAATCGTCACCGACGACGTCTTCGTGGCCGGAGACGTCTCCCGCTTCCCCCACCCCCTGTTCGGCTACCAGCTGCTCTCCCTGGAGCACTGGGGAAACGCGGTCGAGCAGGCCGAGGTGGCGGCCCACAACATGGTCAGTCCCGGGCCTCTGCGGCGCCCGCACCTGGCCGTACCGACGTTCTGGTCGACCCAGTTCGGGCTCAACATCAAGTCAGTGGGCGTACCGACCTACTCCGACTACGTGGTCATCGCCCAGGGCTCTCTGGAGGCGCGCCGTCTGGCGATGGTCTACGGCTACCAGGGCCGGGTCACCGCCGCGGTCACCGTCGACATGGCAAAGTCGCTCGACTACTACCGGCACCTGATCGAGACGGCTGCCCCCTTCCCGCCCCCGCCCGGTGCGCAGGACCGCGCGATCGCGGCCGACGTCCCGATTCCGTCCGACGTGCCGGATCCGAAGGGGCTCTCCCACGGTCCCACCGTGGCGCTCACCGGCTACCTTCCCGACCGCCGACTGACCGTGGTGTAGCCACGGGCTGACGCACGTCCCGTCCAACGACGAGGAGCCACCATGGACTCCGAGACCTTGCTGGCACGGATCACCGACTACGCCAGCCGCCCCGACCCCTACCCGCTGTACGCGGAGCTCCGCGAGGCCGGACCCGTGGTGCGGCAGGCGGACGGCAGCCACCTGGTCGGCACCTACCACGAGATCGCCGCTCTGCTCCACGACCCGCGGATGAGTGTCGACCCCCGCATCCGTGGCGAGGTGGCACACAAGCCGCCCTTCCTGCGGCTCGACGACCCGGAGCACCACAGGCTCCGCACCCTGGCCATGCGGCCCTTCGGACCGCCGCACAGCCCGTACCGGGTCGACGCCATGCGCGGTGAGATCGACCGGATCACCAAGGAACTGACGGAGCCCTTCGAGGCCGGCCGGCAGATCGACGTCGTCGACGACTTCGCCTACCCACTGCCTGTCGCGGTGATCTGTCACCTGCTGGGCGTGCCACGCGAGGACGAGCCGCTGTTCCGGGCCTGGTCCGACGCTCTGGTCACAGCCGCGGACGTCAGGCCCGAGGAAGACACCACCGAGGCGGACAAGGCGGGCGACCAGGCGCGGGTCGAGATGGGCGGGTACCTGGTGAACCTCGCCGAGCGGCGCCGTGGCCGCCCGGGCGACGACATGCTCTCCGCCTTCGCCAACGAGCCGGATCCGGCCCTGCGGCTCACCCAGGAGGAACTCGCGGAGACCGCCGTGCTCCTGCTCATCGCGGGGCACGAGACCACGGTCAACCTGATCACCAACGGGGTGCTCACCTTTCTGCGCCACACCGAGCATCTGGAACGCCTGC
Source organism: Streptomyces sp. NPDC088817 (assembly GCF_044750345.1). Taxonomy (NCBI): domain Bacteria; kingdom Bacillati; phylum Actinomycetota; class Actinomycetes; order Kitasatosporales; family Streptomycetaceae; genus Streptomyces; species Streptomyces sp. NPDC088817. The sequence goes on along the minus strand of NZ_JBIVJN010000004.1, from coordinate 439,668 downwards.
GCGACGACCCCGATCTGCTGCCGCGAGCGGTGGAGGAACTACTGCGTTACGAACCACCGGTCCACATGCGCGAGCGCATCCCCCGCGAGGACATCGACGTCGCGGGCACCGTGCTCCCCAAGGGCACGTCCGTCGTCCTCGCGCTGGCCTCGGGCAACCGCGACCCCAGGCGGTTCCACGAGCCCGACCGGTTCGACCCCACCCGCCCGGACAACGAGCACCTCGGTTTCGGCGGCGGCATTCACCTGTGCTACGGCGGCCCCCTGGCCCGTCTGGAGGCCCAGGCCGCGCTCGGCGCGCTGATCCCGCGCCTGGGCACGGCGCGCCTGGTCCAGGACCCGCCTCCCTACCGGCAGAACGCCATGCTTCGCGGCCCGCGGCACCTGCCCGTCCAGCTCTGACCGGAAGGTGTGAGATCTCCGGGTTCGGGGTGCGCGCGATGGTGTACGAGGCCGATGTGTCCCGGGAGGACCAGGTCGTCGCGATGGTCGAACGGATGGTTCAGGAGTTCGGGACCATGGCGGATCCTCACCAAGCTTCGCACTGACGCCGCTCGCGCCACCCACCTGCTTCGCGCGCTGCTCGTACTGACGGACATCGAGGCCACTACAGGCAATTGACCTCTACCGCAGGCAGCCCACGACCAGCACAAGCACCCGGAACAGCGTCACCGGGCCGGGATCGGCTGGCTGAGGTTCACCGGGTTGCCGTCGGGGTCCTGGATGTGGGCGACGCGCTGTCCCCACGGCATGTCGTTGGGGCCGCCCCGGACCGAGCCGCCCAGCGCCGTCACCCGGCCGAGCGTCTCGTCGACGTCGTCGACACCGATGCTGAGCAGGATCCGCGGTGCAGCCCCGGTCCCCGGGTTCGCCTTGGCCACCAGCCCGAGGTCGGTGTCGCCGATGCGCAGGCCGAGGTAGAAGGCCGGGCCTTCCGCCGGTACCCGGAAGATCTCCTCGGCGCCGAACAATTTCGTATAGAAGCTGAGCAGGACGTCCTGGTCGGCAGTGATGATCACTGGCTGGATGGTGGACATGGCACTCCTGTCGAGAACGGTCGTGTCGCTGGGTGGACCGTTCGAGGAGGGTGAACTCATCGGCAAAACCGCCCTGCCGGACGATCTACACCCAGTACGAGCAGGGGCGAGGCCCGTAGACCCCGCCCGAACCGCATCAAACCGCAGGTCAGGGCCACACCAGGCAATACGGCTGGTGCCCCGCCTCATGCAGCCGGTGTGAGAAGTCCTGCCACTCGTGCAGGAGTTGGTACACGTTGAACGCGTCGCGGGGGCCGCCGCGGTCCGGGACCGTGGACCAGATGAAGGCGGCCGCGCCGACCGCTTCCTCGCCGATGTCGCGCAGGGGGTCCACCGCGGTCGTCGGGAGTTTCACGACCGCGTAGTCGGGGTGCAGGACGACCAGCTCGAGCGGCGGCACCTTGTGCAGGGGCACGCCCTCGATGCCGGTCAGCACCATGGCGGCCATCGTCTCCGGCTTGATCTTGGTGAACATGCCACCCATGCCGAGTTCGTCGCCACCGAGTTCCTCGGGGCGCATCGAGATCGGGACGCGGGCCGCCGTCGCGCCGTCGGGCGCGCCGAAATACTTGTACGTCACCCCCACCCGACCACCATTCCTGCTCCCTGCCCCCAGCAGCTCGGCCCGCCGGTCGCTCCGCTCGGACTCACTCGGTACATCCCGTGCCCGGCCTGCTTCGCTCGCTTCCTCAGCGTCGCGCCGGTGCCTTCCCCGCCGGGCACGTCGAGGACCCAGGCCATCGGTCCCCTCGCCCAGTCCGCCACCGCGATGCATATCTCCACCCGACTGCTTTTCTAGGACGCGTCGCCCCCGCCGCGCAACCCGATCATCGTGTCAGTGACCTCCCCCGCGGCCGCCCGCCGAAACGTGCGCCCAAACTTCTGCCCGCGGGATCTTGGTGGCCCCGACACGACCCTTCGCCTGTTCATACGTACGCGGAGCCCAGTTTCGCAGATGGGCCGCTCGGAATCCGCGAATCCGCCGCTCGTCGTACCCGGATCCGGCCGGTCCGGCCGCTCCGCCCCCGGTCCGCCGCCGTCGCTGGCCTACCCTGAACAGGTCACAGCCCACCGTATTCCGGAGAACCCCCGAGAAGTCGGAGAAGTCGCAGGTCATGAGCGAACTGCCCTATCCCTACGAAGCCCCTGTCTCGCAGGCGCTGTTCGACCGTGCGGCGGCCGTCACGCCCGGCGGCGTGAACTCGCCGGTGCGCGCCTTCCGCGCCGTGGGCGGCACGCCCCGGTTCATGGTCTCCGGCAGCGGTCCGTACCTGAAGGACGCCGACGGCCGGGAGTACGTCGACCTCGTGTGCTCCTGGGGTCCGATGATCCTCGGGCACGCGCACCCCGAGGTGATCGCCGCCGTGCAGGAGGCGGTCGCGCACGGCACCTCCTTCGGGACGCCCGGTGAGGGCGAGGTCGCGCTCGCCGAGGAGATGGTGGACCGGGTCGGCCCGCTGGAGCGGGTGCGGCTGGTCTCCAGCGGCACCGAGGCCACCATGTCCGCGATCCGGCTCGCTCGCGGGTTCACCCGGCGGTCCAAGGTGATCAAGTTCGCCGGGTGTTACCACGGGCACGTCGACTCCCTCCTCGCCGCGGCCGGGTCGGGGCTCGCCACCTTCGCCCTGCCCGACACCCCCGGCGTCACCGGCGCCCAGGCCGGCGACACGATCGTGCTGCCGTACAACGACGCCGACGCGGTGCGCGCCGCCTTCGCCGCGCACCCGGGCGAGATCGCCTGCGTGATCACGGAGGCCTCGCCGGGCAACATGGGAGTGGTGCCGCCGCTGCCCGGGTTCAACCAGCAGCTCAAGGACCTCTGCGCCGCGAACGGCGCCCTGTACATCTCCGACGAGGTCATGACGGGCTTCCGCACCAGCCGCGCCGGCTGGTACGGCGTCGACGGGGTCGAGCCCGACCTGATGACGTTCGGGAAGGTGATGGGCGGCGGGTTCCCGGCCGCCGCGTTCGGCGGTCGCGCCGACGTCATGGCGCACCTCGCCCCCGCCGGGCCCGTCTACCAGGCCGGCACCCTCTCCGGCAACCCCGTCGCCACCGCCGCCGGACTTGCCCAGCTGCGCCTGCTCGACGACGCCGCGTACAGCACGGTCGACTCCGTCTCGCGGCAGATCCAGGCCATGGTCTCCGAGGCGCTGACCAAGGAGGGCGTGGCGCACACCGTGCAGAACGCCTCCAACATGTTCTCCGTGTTCTTCACGGACCGCCCGGTGCGCGACTACGAGGACGCCAAGGCGCAGGAGTCGTACCGCTTCACCGCGTTCTTCCACGCGATGCTGGCGAACGGCGTGTACCTGCCGCCCTCGTCCTTCGAGTCCTGGTTCGTCTCCACCGCGCACGACGAGACGGCACTCCAGCGGATCGCCGACGCCCTTCCGGCGGCGGCCCGTGCGGCGGCGGAGGCGACGGCATGAGCGAGACGCCCGAGAAGAACGCCGGGGACGACATCACCGTCGTCCATCTGATGCGGCACGGCGAGGTCGAGAACCCGGACGGGATCCTGTACGGGCGGCTGCCCGGCTACCACCTGTCCGAGCTCGGCCGGAAGATGGCCGAGCGGGTCGCCGAGCACCTCGCCCCCCGTGACATCACCCACGTCGTCGCCTCCCCGCTGGAGCGGGCGCAGGAGACGGCGACGCCGATAGCGAAGGCGCACGGACTCGACCTGGCCACCGACGAGCGGCTGATCGAGGCGGACAACGTCTTCCAGGGCAAGACCTTCGGCATGGGCGACGGCGCGCTGCGCAGGCCCGGCAACTGGAAGCACGTGGTCAACCCGTTCAAGCCGTCCTGGGGCGAGCCGTACATCGACCAGGTGGTGCGCATGATGGGCGCGCTGAACGCGGCGAAGGACGAGGCGCGCGGGCACGAGGCGGTGCTCGTCAGCCACCAGCTGCCGATCTGGATCGTGCGCTCCTACGTCGAGCGGCGGCGGCTGTGGCACGACCCGCGCAAGCGGCAGTGCACGCTCGCCTCGCTGACGACGTTCACCTACCGGGGCGACCGGATCGTCTCCGTCGGCTACACCGAGCCGGCCCGCGATCTGGTGCCGGCGCATCTCCTCGCGGGTGCCAAGCCGGTGAAGGGGCAGGGCAAGGCCTTCGGGGCGTAAGTCGCCTCCTGCCTTTGCGTTTGTTGTGAATTTCATATTGGTTCGCGGAACCCCTGCGTTCGTCACTGCCTCTGAGTGAGTGACCATCGGCGGCAGTGACGAATCGGGGATCTCTCATGCGCACCTTCTCCCGAAGGGGAATACTCGGCCTCGGCGCGGGCGCCGCGGCCGCCGCCGGGCTCGCGGGCTGCGGCACCGTCACGTCCCCGCACCCCGGCCGCGCCACCGGATCCCCCCGTGCGAGCACGTCCACCCCGAGCGCGCCCACGACACCTCCCGCGCGCCCCATCGGCGACGGCTCGACCTCGTTCACCGGCAAGCAGCCCCTCCAGCCGGCCGCGCCGGTCCCGCTGGAGCCGGGCGAGACCCCGCCGCAGTTCGTCGTCTTCTCCTGGGACGGGGCCGGCGAGGTCGGCAACGGCCTCTTCCCGCGCTTCCTCGACCTGGCCAAGGAGCACGAGGCGCACATGACCTTCTTCCTCTCCGGGCTCTACCTGCTGCCGGAGTCGAAGAAGCGCCTGTACGACCCGCCGAACAACCCGCGCGGCGCCTCCGACATCGGCTACCTGACCGACGACCACGTCAAGGCCACGCTCACCAACGTCCACCGCGCCTGGCTCGAAGGCCACGAGATCGGCACCCACTTCAACGGCCACTTCTGTTCCGGCCACGGCACGGTCGCGAACTGGACGCCCAAGCAGTGGCGCAGCGAGATCGACCAGGCCAAGTCCTTCGTCAAGCAGTGGCGTACCAACACCGGCTGGAGCGATCTGCCCGCCCTGCCCTTCGACTACGACAAGGAACTCGTCGGCGGCCGCACCCCCTGCCTGCTCGGGCAGAACCAGCTGCTGCCCACCGCCCGCGAACTCGGCTGGCGCTACGACGCCTCCTCGCCCGGCGGCCGCCAGACGTGGCCGGACAAGCGGCTGGGCATCTGGGACCTGCCGTTGCAGCAAGTACCCTTCCCCGGCCGCCGGTTCGAGGTGCTCTCGATGGACTACAACATGCTGGCCAACCAGTCCGTCAACTCCACCAACGCGCCCGCCCACAACTACCCGGGCTGGCGCAAGCAGTCCGCGCAGGCCTACATCCAGGGCTTCAGGCGGGCATACGAGACAAACCGGGCGCCGTACTTCATAGGCAACCACTTCGAGCAGTGGAACGGCGGCATCTACATGGACTCCGTCGAGGAGGCCTTCCGGCACATCGCGCGGGAGAAGGAGAAGGGCGCCGACGTGCGCATGGTCTCCTTCCGGCAGTTCGTCGACTGGATGGACGTGCAGAAGCCGGAGGTGCTCGCCAAGCTGCGCACCCTCGACGTCGGACAGCGCCCGGCGGGCGGCTGGAAGGAGTTCCTCGCGGACGTTTCCGGCGTCGGCGCGCCCAGCACGGGAGCCCCCTCGAACCCCGCCTGAAATGCGGTTTTCCGGCCGTGAGGGGGGTGCGCAAGATCCCCGGAAGGGGCATGCGAAACTTTTCACATGAGTGCCGTCAGTCGTGCCCCCCAGTGCTCGAACCGGGCGAACCGCACCCCCCGTCCGCACCGCACGCGTCCGAGCCGCGTCCGTGGCCGCGCCGCCCTGCTCGCCGCCGGGAGCGCCGCGCTGGCACTCGCCCTGTCCGCCTGCGGCTCCGGCGGCACCTCCGGCGGCTCGGGCAACACCAACTTCATCACCGGCGCCGACGGCATCGCGACCGTGCCGAAGGCCGACCGCAAGCCCGCCCCCGACCTGTCCGGCAAGACCCTCGAGGGCAAGCAGCTCGACATGGCCGCCTACAAGGGCAAGGTCGTCGTCCTGAACGTCTGGGGCTCCTGGTGCTCGCCGTGCCGCGCCGAGGCGCCCAACCTGGTCAAGGTGGCCAAGGACACCGCCGGCAAGGACGTGCAGTTCGTCGGCATCAACACACGCGACACCAGCACCCAGCCGGCGCTCGCGTTCGAGAAGCAGTTCGACGTGCCGTACCCGAGCCTGTACGACCCGGCCGGCAAGCTCATGCTCCGCTTCCAGAAGGGCACCCTGAACCCGCAGATGATCCCCACCACGATCATCGTCGACCGGGACGGGAAGATCGCCGCGCGCGCCCTCCAGGCGCTCAGCGAGAACAAGCTGCGCAAGATGCTCGACCCGGTCGTCGCGGAGAAGTGAGCCGTCGTGCTACTGGCCGCAGTCGCTGATCCCAATCAGACGGTGTCCGGCGGAGCCCTGCTGCTCGCGCTGCCCATCGCCGTACTCGGCGGGCTCGTCTCCTTCTTCTCCCCGTGCGTCCTGCCGCTCGTCCCCGGCTATCTGTCGTATGTGACAGGTGTCACCGGAACCGACCTGGCCGAGGCCCGGCGCGGACGGATGGCCGTCGGCGCCGCCCTCTTCGTCCTCGGCTTCACCGTGGTCTTCGTCTCCGGCGGGGCGCTGTTCGGGTTCTTCGGGCAGACCCTCCAGGAGTACAAGGGCGTCCTGTCGAAGGTGCTGGGCGCGCTCATGATCCTCATGGGCGTCTTCTTCATGGGCCTGATGCCCTGGCTGACCCAGCGTGAGTTCCGCTTCCACACGCGCCCCGCCACGGGCCTGGTGGGCGCACCCGTGCTCGGGGCCCTGTTCGGAGTCGGCTGGACGCCGTGCATCGGACCGACCCTCGCCTCCGTGGTGGCGCTCTCCTCCGCCCAGGCCAGCGCCGGGCGCGGCGCCCTGCTGACCGTCGCCTACTGCGCCGGCCTCGGCATCCCGTTCGTGCTCACCGCGATCGCCTTCCGCAAGGCGCTGGGAGCCTTCGGCTGGGTCAAGCGCCACTATGTCTGGGTGATGCGCGTCGGCGGCACGATGATGATCGTGACCGGCGTGCTGCTGCTCACCGGCGCCTGGGACCGGCTGGTGCAGGAGATGCAGACGTGGTCCACCGGCTTCACTGTGGGGATCTGATCCATGAGCAAGACGCCAACCAGTACGACGGCCGACGAGACCCCGGCGGTGCCACCCGGCGACGACGACCTCGGAGCCGCCGGCTCCCAGCTGTCCACCGCCCCCGCCGAGACGGTCGTACCCGGCTCCTTCGGCGGCGTCCGGGCGCCCGGACCGGCCGGCCGGCTCGCCTGGACCGGGCGGGAGATCCTCGGCTGGGTCCGCTGGTTCTGGCGGCAGCTCACCTCCATGCGGGTCGCGCTGATGCTGCTGTTCCTGCTCTCCCTCGGCGCCGTGCCCGGCTCGCTGATCCCGCAGAGCGGCACCGACGCGATGAAGGTCGAGGCATTCAAGCAGGCACACACCGTGCTCGCGCCGATCTGCGACAAGCTCGGCCTGTTCCACGTCTACAGCTCGCCGTGGTTCTCCGCGATCTACATCCTGCTGTTCGTCTCCCTCATCGGCTGCATCGTGCCGCGCACCTGGCAGTTCGTCGGCCAGCTGCGCAGCCGCCCGCCGGGCGCCCCCAAGCGGCTGACCCGGCTGCCGGCGTACACCACCTGGCGCACCGCCGCCTCCCCCGAGGAGGTCCGCGAGAGCGCGCTGAGGATCCTCAAGCAGCGCCGCTTCCGCGCCCATCTCGCCGATGACGCCGTCGCCGCCGAGAAGGGCTATCTGCGCGAGGCGGGCAACCTCGTCTTCCACATCGCGCTGATCGTGATGCTGATCGCCTTCGCCTGGGGCCAGTTGTACAAGACCGAGGGCAACAAGCTGATCGTCGAGGGCGACGGCTTCTCCAACACCCTCACCCAGTACGACGACTTCAAGTCCGGCAACCTCTTCAACGACGACGACCTGGTGCCCTTCAGCTTCAACCTGAAGAAGTTCACCGGCACCTACGAGCGCACCGGCCCGCAGAAGGGCACGCCGCGCGTGTACCGGGCGGACATCACCTACAGCCTGGGCGCCCACGGCAAGGAGCGGAAGGCGAGCATCTCGCCCAACCACCCGCTGACCGTCGACGACGCCCGGGTCTACCTCGTCAGCCACGGCTACGCCCCCACCGTCACCGTCCGGGACGGCAAGGGCCAGGTGGTCTACCACCAGGCCGTGCCGCTGCTGCCGGTCGACTCCAACGTCACCTCGCAGGGCGCGATCAAGGTGCTCGACGGCTACAGGAACCCCGAGGGCAAGTCCGAGCAGCTCGGCTTCTCCGCGTTCTTCGTGCCGACCTTCGCCGGGGCCGGCAAGGGCACGATGTTCTCCCAGTTCCCGGCGCTGGACTTCCCCGTCCTGGCGCTGACCGGGTACCACGGCGACCTGGGCGTCGACGCGGGCGTGCCGCAGAACGTCTACCAGCTCGACACCAAGAACCCGAACCTCAAGCAGTTCAAGGACGCCAAGGGCAGGATCGTCGCGGCCCGGCTGCTGCCCGGCGAGACCATGACGCTGCCGAACGGCGCCGGCTCCATCACCTTCGACAAGGACATCAAGGAGTGGGCCGGCTTCCAGGTCGTGCAGCAGCCCGGCACCGTCTGGGCGCTCACCGGCGCGCTCGCCGCCATCGCCGGCCTGGCCGGCTCCCTGTTCATCCAGCGGCGCCGCGTCTGGGTGCGCGCCGTGCGGGGCGCCGACGGCGCGACCGTCGTCGAGATGGCGGGCCTGGGCCGCAGCGAGTCCGCGAAACTCCCCGAGGAGCTCGGCGACCTGGCCGCCCTCGTCCACGACAAGGCGCCCGCACAGGCCGACGCCGACCCCGACCGGGAGCCGGACGCCGGCGCCCCCGTACCCGCCGAAGGGGCTGAGGAGAAGTGACTCTCGCCGCCGCAACAGAGCTCGCCACGGCGACCAACGAGAACCTGGCCAGCATCAGCAACACGCTGATCTACTCCGCGATGGCCGTCTACACCCTGGCCTTCTTCGCGTACATCACCGAATGGCTCTTCGGCAGCCGCAGCAAGGTGGCCCGCACGGCCGCCGCGCTGACCGCCGAGGACGGCGCGGCCAAGGCGCAGGGCCCGGCCGTGACGGTGAAGTCCGCCGGCGGCACCGCCGTGCTGGAGCGCCCCAAGGTGGTCGTACGGTCCGCCGCCGGCGCCCGTGACGTGCCCGACGGACCCGGCGCGCACGGCGGCGACGAGAAGGGCGACCTGTACGGCCGGATCGCCGTGTCCCTCAGCGTGCTCGGCTTCCTCCTCGCGCTCGGCGGCGTCGTCGCCCGCGCGGCCTCCGTGCAGCGGGCGCCGTGGGGCAACATGTACGAGTTCAACATCACCTTCTCCACGGTCGCGGTCGGCGTCTACCTGCTGCTGCTCGCGCTGAAGAAGAACGTGCGCTGGCTCGGCCTGTTCCTGACCACCACGGTCCTGCTCGACCTCGGCCTCGCGGTCACCGTGCTCTACACGGCGAGCGACCAGCTGGTCCCGGCCCTGCACTCGTACTGGCTGTACATCCACGTCTCCACCGCGATCTTCTGCGGCGCGGTCTTCTACGTCGGCGCGGTCGGCACCCTGCTGTACCTGTTCAAGGACTCCTACGAGAACAAGCTCGCCTCCGGCGGAAAGCCCGGCCGCTTCGCGACCTCCGTCCTGGAGCGGCTGCCGGCCTCGGCGTCCCTGGACAAGTTTTCCTACCGCGTCAACGCCGCAGTCTTCCCGCTGTGGACGTTCACGATCATCGCGGGCGCCATCTGGGCCGAGTCCGCCTGGGGCCGCTACTGGGGCTGGGACCCCAAGGAGACCTGGTCCTTCATCACCTGGGTCGCCTACGCCTGCTACCTGCACGCCCGTTCCACGGCCGGCTGGAAGGGCCGCAAGGCCGCCTACATCGCGCTGATCGCGTTCGGCTGCTGGCTGTTCAACTACTACGGCGTGAACATCTTCGTCAGCGGCAAGCACTCGTACTCGGGCGTCTGACCGGACCCTCGGTGACACTGGTGTCATGACCGGTTCCATCGAACAGGGCGCCAGCCAGATCCACGGGAACACGCGCCTGCTCACCTTCCTGGTGCGGCTTCCCGGGCCCATGGAGCGGGTCTGGCCGGAGCTGACCACACCGGAGGGCCTCGCGCGCTGGTTCACCGCGGCCGACGAGCTGGAACCCCGGCTCGGCGGCGCGGTCGGCCTGCGCGGCCTCGGCAGCGGGCGGATCACCGCGTGGGACGTGGACCGGATCGCCGAGTACACCCTGGAGGGCGGCGGCCGCATCCGCTTCCACCTGGAACGCGACGGCACGGACGGCACCGTGCTCCGCTTCACCCACGAGTTCCTGGGGGAGACGGAGTCGGAGCCGAGCTGGCGGGTCCGCTTCGAACGCCTGATCGAGGTAATCCACTCTGTACCCTGACCCGATCATCGCCGCACGTGCGGCGGTCGGGCTGGGTGGGAGGAAACGGTCATGGGTGCTGCTCCGGTTCTGGAGGAGCTGCGGGAGGTCTGCCAGCCGCAGGCGAAACTGGTGAGCCGCAACGGCGAGCACTGGGCGGGCCGCCTGTACATGCGGAGGGTCTCGCTGCGGTTCACCCGGCAGCTCGTGCGCACCCCGGTGACCCCGGACCAGCTGACCTGGACCATGGTCGTCTGCGGGATCGCCTCCGGCGCCGCGCTGCTGATCCCCGGCCTGACCGGGGCCGTCCTGGCCGTCGTGCTGATGCAGCTGTTCCTGCTCTTCGACTGCGTGGACGGCGAGGTCGCCCGCTGGAAGGGCCAGAACAGCGCGTCCGGCATCTACGTCGACCGGCTCGGCGCCTATCTCGCGGACGCCGCCCTGATGGTGGGCGCCGGGTTCCACGCGGCCCGGTCCGGCTTCGGCGGCTGGGTGTCGCTGGGCCTGGCGACCGCCCTCGGCGTGGTGCTGCTGAAGGCGTCCACCGACCTGGTCGACGTGGCGCGGGCCCGGCGCGGGCTGGCCGTCGCCGACGACGAGTCGACCCGGCCGCGCTCGCAGGGCGTGGCCGCGGTGCGCCGGCTGGCCGCCGCGTTCAAGATCCACCGGGTGACCAACGGCATCGAGGCGTCCCTGCTCCTGCTGGCCGCGGCCATCGGCGACACCGTCACCGGCGGAGCCGACGTCACCCGCTGGGCGCTCGTCGCGCTGGCCGCCATCACCTGGGTGATGGTCCCGGCCCACCTGCTGTCGATCCTGTCCTCGTCCCGGCTGCGCTAGCCGTATCGCCCCCCGACCGGCGCCGCTCAACTGCTCTTGGGCTCCTCGCCGTTCTCCTTGCGGCGCAGTTCCTCCTCGCGGCGGCGCAGGTCGGCCTCCCAGTTCTTCAGCAGGTCCTCGTCCTTCTTGTTCTCCTCGGCGAGGGACTTCAGGAACGCGGGGTTGTCGTCCGGGGCGACGTACTCGAGCCGCTCGTTGCGGTGCCACTCCGAGGGCGTGCGGCCGTTCACCGGAGGGCGCCGGTCCTTGCCCGCGGCGAGCCAGGCGATCGAGCCGACGATCGGGAAGAGCAGGATGATGAAGACCCAGGCGACCTTGGGAAGGTGCTTCGCCTCGTCCTCGGGCGTGTTCAGGCAGTCGATGAACGCGAAGATCATCAGTGCCAGCGGCACGACGTAGTACAGCAGCACCCTGAGCATGTCGGGAAGCCCCCTGGAAAGCGGTGGTGGGGCCCTGCACCGGCCCCGTGACGGGGCCAGGGTAGCCGCTCGGGGATACTGGACCCCATGGCGTACGACGATCTTCGTTCCCTGCTCAGGGCGCTGGAGCGCGAGGGAGACCTCACGCGCATCAAGGCCGAGGTCGACCCGTATCTGGAGGTCGGCGAGATCGTCGACCGAGTGCAGAAGTCGGGCGGCCCCGCACTCCTCTTCGAGAACGTGCGCGGCTCAGCGATGCCCCTGGCCATGAACGTCTTCGGAACCGACCGGCGGCTGCTGAAGGCCCTCGGCCTGAAGTCCTACGGTGAGATCTCCGACAAGATCGGCGGGCTGCTGCGGCCCGAGCTGCCGCACGGCTTCGTGGGCGTGCGCGAGGCGTTCGGCAAGCTCGGCGCGATGACGCACGTACCGCCGAAGAAGGTGAAGCCCGACAGCGCGCCCGTGCAGGAGGTCGTCCTGCACGGCGACGACGTCGACCTCGACGCCCTGCCGGCCCTCTTCACCTGGCCCCAGGACGGCGGCTCCTTCTTCAACCTGGGACTCACCCACACCAAGGACCCGGAGAGCGGCGTCCGCAACCTCGGGCTGTACCGCCTCCAGCGCCACGACAAGCGCACCATCGGCATGCACTGGCAGATCCACAAGGACAGCCGCAACCACTACCAGGTCGCCGCCCGGCGCGGCGAGCGGCTGCCGGTGGCGATCGCCTTCGGCTGCCCCCCGGCCGTCACGTACGCCTCGACCGCGCCGCTCCCCGGCGACATCGACGAGTACCTGTTCGCCGGGTTCATCGCGGGCCGGCGGATCGAGATGGTCGACTGCAGGACCGTCCCGCTCCAGGTCCCGGCGAACGCCGAAGTCGTCCTGGAGGGCTGGCTTGAGCCCGGCGAGATGCTGCCCGAGGGGCCCTTCGGCGACCACACCGGCTTCTACACCCCGCAGGAGCCCTTCCCGGCGCTGACCATCGACTGCGTGACGATGCGCAGGCGGCCCCTGCTCCAGTCGATCGTCGTGGGCCGCCCCCCGACGGAGGACGGACCGCTCGGCCGTGCCACCGAGCGCTTCTTCCTCCCCCTGCTGAAGATCATCGTCCCGGACATCGTGGACTACCACCTGCCCGAGGCGGGCGGCTTCCACAACTGCGCGATCGTCTCGATCGACAAGAAGTACCCCAAGCACGCCCAGAAGGTGATGCACGCCATCTGGGGGGCGCACATGATGTCCTTGACCAAGCTGATCGTGGTCGTCGACGCCGACTGCGACGTCCACGATCTGCACGAGGTCGCCTGGCGGGCCCTGGGCAACACGGACTACGCCCGCGACCTCACCGTCGTGGAAGGCCCCGTCGACCACCTCGACCACGCCTCCTACCAGCAGTTCTGGGGCGGCAAGGCGGGCATCGACGCGACGAGGAAGCTGCCCGAGGAGGGCTACACGCGGGACGGCGGGTGGCCGGAGATGGTCCTGTCGGACCCCGATACGGCGGCCCTGGTGGACCGCCGCTGGAAGGAGTACGGCCTGTGAGCTCCGCGTCCGCCGCGATCCCGCAGCCGGGACGCACCAAGGCCTTCCTGCGCCTGGTCATGATCGAGCACTCGATCTTCGCGCTGCCCTTCGCCTACATCGCCTCCCTGACCGCGATGTACGAGTGGGACAGGACCATCCACTGGGGCAGGCTGCTGCTCGTCACCGTGGCGATGGTGGGTCTGCGCACGTTCGCGATGGCCGTCAACCGGATCATCGACCGGGAGATCGACGCCCGTAACCCGCGCACCGCGCACCGCGAGCTGGTGACCGGCGCGATGTCGGTGCGGCACGCCTGGACGGGCGCGCTCGTCGCGCTCGTCGTGTTCCTCGCGGCCGCGGCCCTGCTCAACCCGCTCTGCCTGGCCCTCGCCCCCGTCGCGGTGGTCCCGATGGTGGTGTACCCCTACGGCAAGCGGTTCACGAACTTCCCGCAGGCCATCCTGGGCCTGGCCCAGGCGATGGGTCCGATCGGCGGCTGGCTGGCGATCTCCGGGACCTGGTCCTGGGACGCGGTGATCCTGGGCCTGGCCGTCGGCGTCTGGATCGGCGGCTTCGACCTCATCTACGCCTGCCAGGACGTGGAGACCGACCGCGAGGTCGGCGTGAAGTCGGTCCCCGCCCGCTTCGGCGTCCCCGCCGCCATCTGGGGAGCGCGGGCCTGCCACCTCGTCACCACCGCGCTGTTCGTCTGGTACGCCCTCGCCACCGGCGCCGGCGCCTTCTTCTGGCTGGGCCTGGTCGTCGTCGCGGGCGCCTTCGTCTACGAGCACACGATCGTCCGCCCGCACGACCTGTCCCGCCTCAACCGGGCGTTCTTCAGCGTCAACGGGTTCATCGGCATCGCCCTTTTCGTGTGCGCGCTGCTCGACCTGCTGGTGCGTGGTCTCACGGTCTGATCCCTGCGGTTCGGATCATGAGCGCCGACGGATAGGCTCGTCACATGAAGCCAGGAGAAACGCGGCGGGCGCCTTGGATCGTGGGGGTGTCCGGAGCGTCCGGCACGCCGTACGCGGCCGCGGTGCTGCGTGCGCTGCTCGACGCCGGACAGAGCGTCGACCTGGTGGTCAGCCGGGCCTCGCGACTCACCCTGCTCGACGAGACCGGCATCTCCTTCCGGGACGCCCATTGGCGGGACGACCTGGGCGAATGGCTGTCCCTCGGCGCCGACGGCAAGCCCGGCACGTTCGACGTGGACCTCACGGGAGTACGGCACTGGAGCGCCGGTGACCTGGCGGCCGGACCGTCCTCGGGGTCGTACCCGGCGCAGGGCATGCTGATCGTGCCCGCCTCGACGGCCTGTGTGGCGGGCGTCGCCCTCGGGCTCTCCAAGGACCTGCTGCAACGGGCGGCGAGCGTGACCCTCAAGGAGGGCAGGCCGCTGGTCGTGGCCGTACGGGAGACCCCGCTGAACGGCCGGACGCTGCGGCACCTGGTGGAACTGGACGACGCGGGCGCCACCGTCCTGCCCGCCTCGCCCGCCTTCTACGCCGGGGCGACCCACATCCAGCACCTCGTGGACTTCGTCGCCGGCCGGGCCCTGGACGCGGTGGGCGTACCCCACGGTCTCTACCGTCGCTGGGAGGGCGAACTGGGCGGCTCCCGGCCCGCGTGAGCGTCGGGCGGCGCTCTCCTGCGGTACCAGTACCACTCGACACTTCAGGAACTTTCTTCAGATCTCTCGTCGGATCTCTTCAGTGGAAGGCTTCGATCGCATGGACGCGGTGGACAGGCAGCTCATCCAGGCCCTGAGGGAGAACGGCCGGGCCTCCTACGCGGAGCTGGGGCGCCTCGTCGGCCTGTCGGGACCGAGCGTCACCGACCGCATCAACCGGCTGGAGGCGGCCGGCGTCATCACCGGCTACCGCGCCACCGTGGACTCCGCCTCGCTCGGTCTCGGCGTCACCGCCCTGATCGGCATCTCGCTCTCCGACGCCGCCGACCACGAGGACGTGGCGCAGCGGCTGAAGGACCTCTCCGAGATCGAGGACTGCTGGTTCATCGCCGGCGACGACTCGTTCATGCTCAAGGCGCGCGCCTCGGACGTCGACGGACTGGAGAGCATCATCCGGCGGCTGTCCGGGACCAAGGGCGTCTCCCGGACCCGTACCACCATCGTGCTGTCCACGAAGTGGGAGAACCGGGTGGGTGAGCTGCCCGAGGAGGTCTGATCCTACGGGCGTACGGTGGTCGCAGTCTTCAGGAAAGAGGTAGGGGCATGGACGTCGGGCTCAAGCGCGAGCTGGAGGAGAAGGTCAGGACGGGCGTCCGCCTGACCCGTGAGGACGGCATCGCGCTGTACGAGTCGGACGACCTTGCGTGGCTCGGCGGCCTCGCCCACGAGGTGCGCACCCGCAAGAACGGCGACGTGGTGCACTTCAACGTCAACCGGCACCTCAACATGACGAACGTGTGCACCGCGTCGTGCGCGTACTGCTCCTTCCAGCGCAAGCCGGGCGAGAAGGACGCGTACACGATGCGCATCGAGGAGGCCGTGAAGCTGGCCAAGGCGATGGAGTCGGAGAACCTGACCGAACTGCACATCGTCAACGGGCTGCACCCGAACCTGCCGTGGCGCTACTACCCGCGCTCCCTGCGCGAGCTGAAGGCCGCGCTGCCCGACGTGTCGCTGAAGGCGTTCACCGCCACCGAGATCCACCACTTCGAGACGATCTCCGGATTGTCCGCCTCCGAGATCCTCGACGAGCTGATCGACGCCGGTCTCGAGTCCCTCACCGGCGGCGGCGCGGAGATCTTCGACTGGGAGGTCCGGCAGCACATCGTCGACCACCGCACCCACTGGGAGGACTGGTCGCGCATCCACCGGCTGGCGCACGAGAAGGGCCTGAAGACCCCGTGCACCATGCTCTACGGGCACATCGAGGAGCCCCGCCACCGTGTGGACCACGTGCTGCGGCTGCGTGAACTCCAGGACGAGACCGGCGGGTTCCAGGTCTTCATCCCGCTGCGCTACCAGCACGACTTCGTCGACGTGCAGGACGGCAAGGTCCGCAACCGCCTCCAGGCCCGTACCACCATGGCGACGGGCGCGGAGGCGCTGAAGACCTTCGCCGTCTCGCGGCTGCTCTTCGACAACGTCCCGCACGTCAAGGTGTTCTGGGTGATGCACGGCGTGCAGACCGCCCAGCTCGCGCTCCAGCACGGCGCGGACGACATGGACGGCTCCGTCGTCGAGTACAAGATCACGCACGACGCGGACAACTACGGCACCCCGAACAAGCTGACCCGCGAGGACCTGCTGGACCTGATCCGCGACGCCGGCTTCCGCCCGGTGGAGCGCAACACGCGCTACGAGATCATCCGGGAGTACGGCGGCCCGGACCCGGAGCGCCGCGAGTCGCCGCAGCCGATGCGGGTCTGAGCCCACGCGCTCAGGGCCTGCCGTCACCTTCCCGTCCGCCCCCTCGGGCGACGACGGGAACGCAGGCCCTGGCGCACCCCGTGAGGCCGCGGGCCGGACGGGTACCCGTCCGGCATGGCCACCACGAAGGCGCCCGAGGACGCCTACACCGCCGCTCCCTTCGTCCCCGAACACGCGGACCTGGCCGCCCTGCGCGAGGCGGCCGCCGGCTGCCGGGGCTGCCCGCTGCACCGGGACGCCACCCGGACCGTGTTCGGCGCCGGGGACACCGGCGCCCGGGTCATGCTCGTCGGCGAGCAGCCCGGGGACCAGGAGGACCGGCAGGGCCGGCCGTTCGTCGGGCCCGCCGGGAAGCTCCTCGACCGGGCGCTGGCCGAGGTGGGCATCGACCCGGGCGAGACGTATGTCACCAACGCCGTCAAGCACTTCAAGTTCACCCGGTCCGGCCCGGGCAAGCGCCGTATCCACAAGGCGCCGAGCCTGCGCGAGACGGTGGCCTGCGGGCCCTGGCTGGCGGCCGAACTCAGGCTGGTGGAGCCCGAGCTGATCGTCGTCCTGGGCGCGACGGCCGGCAAGGCGCTGCTCGGCTCCTCGTTCCGGGTCACCGAGGTGCGCGGGACGGTGCTGGAGGCGGAGATCCACGGGCGCCGGGAGCGGGTGGTGCCGACCGTGCACCCCTCGTCCGTGCTGCGCGCGGACGACCGGGAGGGCGCGTACCGGGGGCTGCTCTCCGATCTGAAAGTGGCTGCGCGCACCCTGGTGTAATAGATACGATCGCCCGATGCCCCTTACTTTCACCCTTGATCCCGCCGTCGACCCCACCCTGCGCGACGGCATCCTCGACCTGTGGACCGATGTCACGAACGCCGGCGGAGCGGTCGGGTTCATACCGCCCGCGACGCGGGAGGAGATACGTCCGGAACTGGTCAGGCAGTTGCTCGCGCTGACCGAGGGCCGCGCACGGCTGCTGGTCGGCCACGACGAGGAGGGCCGGGTCGCCGCCACCGCCTTTCTGACCTTCAACACCCACCGGCTGATGACGCACTGGCTCTGGCTCTACACGGTGATGGTGCACCCGCGTCACCAGGGCCGGGGCCACGGACGGGACCTGCTCGCGGCCGCCGAGGACGCGGCCCGTGGCTTCCCGGGCATCGAGGCGATCCGGCTCACCTGCCGCGGCGGGCTCGGCCTGGAGCGGTTCTACGCCTCCTGCGGCTACAAGGAGGTCGGGCGGGTGCCGGGCGCCATCCGGGTGGAGCCGGGTGACGACCGGGACGACGTGATCATGCTCCTGCCGCTGACCTGAGGCTCTAACGGTGCTTGGCACCCCCATGCGTGATCGGGCATTCGGCGTGCTTCACTGGACGGTGCCCCTTTGGGAACCTTCGGAACGGAAGAGTGGATTGAGATGCTCCGCTACACGCTGATGCGCCTCGGAATCTTCGTGGGCTGCCTCGTGGTCGTCTGGGGCCTCGTCCACTCCGGGCTCGCCCCGCGCGGCCTCGGCGGCTCCAACGGCCTGTGGATCGCCACGCTCGCCCTGGTGATCTCCGCCCCGATCAGCTTCGTCGCCCTGCGCAAGGAGCGGGACCGGGCGTCGGTGCAGGTGGCCCGGCGGGTGGACCGCATGAAGGCGAACATCGAGGCCAACGCGGGCCAGGAGGACCTCGCCGACGACCGGGCGCGCACCCAGGCGCAGCCGCGGGAGCAGGCGTCCTGACGTCTGATCGTCCGATGCGGTCGGGGCAGGAGTGCTGACGGCCTGATCCGGCCGGTACGGCGTCCGTACGGCCGCCGGGTCGGTGCCCGAACCGTAGGCTTGCCCCCATGGGTGCCGTGAGGACCGGACGGATGCCGAGGGCGGTGCGCGAGCGGCAGATGCTCGACGCCGCCGTCCAGATCTTCGGGCGGCGCGGCTACACGGCCGCCTCGATGGACGAGATAGCCGAACTGGCGGGCGTCTCCAAGCCCTTGGTCTATCTGTACCTGAACTCCAAGGAAGACCTCTTCACCGCCTGCATCCGCCGCGAGGCCGCCGCGCTGACCGAGGCGGTCCGCGACGGAGTCCGCCCGGGACTGCCCGCCGACCGTCAACTCTATGAAGGACTGCGGGCGTTCTTCACGCATACCGCCCGGCACCCGGAGGGCTGGACGGTGCTGCATGTGCAAGCCCGCACGCAGGGCGAGCCGTTCGCGGCCGAGATCGCCGCGATGCGCGCGGACATCGTGGCGTTCGTCACCGAGCTGATCCTCGTCGCCGCCCGTGAGGCCCACCACGACCCCGCCCTGCCCGAGCGGGAGGTCGCCGGGCTCGCCGAGGCCCTGGTCGGCGCCGCCGAGTCCCTCGCCTCCTGGGCCAACGCCACCCCCGGCGTCACGCCCCGCCAGGCGGCGGCGACCCTGATGAACTTCGCGTGGGCGGGCCTGGGCGACCTCATGGAGAACCGCCCGTGGAGCCCGCCGACGGAGCCGGCCCGGAGGTAGGGCGGGGTAGGACCGGGGGCAGGGTCGGGGTGTCACGAGTCCGGCGACGCGAGTTCGTCCTGCTCAACTCGGTGCGCCGAGGGGCCGGTGCGGGCACAGCCCTGTTCCCGGACCGTCTCCGGTCCCTCCCCGAAACCGCACGAACTCCCCATCGCGACCCCGTACGATCCCGTTTGCAACCGGCGGTAACACCCCAAGAGCGCGCACCACCGGTGAACGACCAGTGAGCGCAGCGCGTACCACCGCAGCAGAGCAGCGCGCAGCCGCAGGCACCAGGAGCCGCCATGCCCCTCTCGTACTCGTCCCCGTCGCCCCACGGCGGTGAGGCCCCTTCGCCCTCGGCGGGGTTCGACTACGACCCCGACGCGGGCCCGGCGTTCGTCGCGCCGCAGACCCGGCGGCTGGACGGCGAGGTGCGCGAGGCGTACGTACCCCCGCTGGTCCCGCCGGTGACGCACGGCTCACTGGCCGACCTGCCGTTCGAGAACGCGAGCGCCGACCCCGGCCGACAGGTCGTCAGCCGCCCGGACGGCGACGGCGGCTGGACGCATCTGACGGCCGCGCAGTTCGCCGAACAGGTGAGCGCGGTGGCCAAGGGCCTGATCGCGGAGGGCCTGGCGCCGGGTGACCGGATCGCGGTGATGGCGCGCACGCGGTACGAGTGGACCCTCCTGGACTTCGCCGCCTGGGCCGCGGGACTGGTCACGGTCCCCGTCTATCCCACGTCCTCGGTCTTCCAGGTCCGCTCGATCCTCCAGGACTCCGGCGCGGTCGCCCTGGTGACGGAGAAGGCCCGGCAGGCGGCGGCTCTCGGCCCGGAACGCGAGCGCCTGCTGGACCTGCGGCATGTGTGGGTCATGGAGCAGGGCCACCTCGACCGGCTGGCGGAGTACGGAGCGGGCGTCCCGGACCAGGAGGTCACCGTGCGCCGGGGCGTCCTCGGGCCCGACACGCCGGCCACCCTGGTCTACACCTCGGGCACGACCGGCCGCCCCAAGGGCTGCGCGCTGAGCCACGGCAACTTCCTGGCGGAGGTCGACAACGCCATCGAGGTCCTCTACCCGGCCTTCAAGGCGAAGACGTCGGAGGAGGCCTCGACGCTCCTCTTCCTGCCCCTGTCCCACGTCTTCGGCCGGATGGTCGCGGTCGCCTGCGTCCGCGCGGGCGTCCGGCTCGGCCACGCGCCGAGTCTGAAGTCGGAGGATCTGCTGGCGGACCTGGCGAGCTTCCGGCCGACGTTCCTGCTGGCCATCCCGTACATGCTGGAGAAGGTCTACAACAACGCGCGCGCCACCGCCGAGCGCGGCGGCCGGGCCTCGTCCTTCGACCGCGCCGCCGACGTGGCCTGCCGTTACGGCGAGGCGGCCGAGGCCCGCCGGCACGGCACGGGCCCCGGACCCGGCCGCGCCCTGAAGGCGGCCCGCGCCTTCTACGACGCCCTCCTCTACCGCCGTATCCGGGCCGCGCTCGGCGGCCGTCTGCGCTACCTCATCTGCGGCGGCTCCCCGCTGGGCCGCCGCCTGGCCGCCTTCTACGAGGGCGCCGGCGTCGAGGTCTACGAGGGCTACGGCCTGACCGAGTCGACGGGCGCGGCCACCGTGACGCCCCCGCAGAAACCCCGCCTGGGCACGGTCGGCTGGCCGCTGCCGGGCACGCGGATACGGATCGCGGCGGACGGCGAGGTGCTGCTGGCCGGCGGCCAGGTCTTCCGCGGCTACTGGAACCCGCACGCGGGCGGGGTGGTACCGGCGACGCACGACGGCTGGTTCCCGACGGGCGACATCGGACGCCTGGACGACGACGGCTACCTGACGATCACGGGCCGCAAGAAGGAGATCCTGATCACCGCGGGCGGCAAGAACGTCGCCCCGGCCCCGCTGGAGAACTGGCTCCGCGCCCATCCGCTGATCTCTCAGTGCATGGTGCTGGGCGACCGCCGCCCCTACATCTCCGCCCTGATCACCCTGGACCCCGAAGGCATCGCCCACTGGCGGCAGATGACCGGCCGGCCTCCCGTCCCCGCCGAACTCCTCGTCGACGACCCCGGCTTGACGGCGGTCCTGCAGCGTGCCGTGGACGAGGCGAACAAGCTCGTCTCCCGCCCGGAGTCCATCCGCCGCTTCACCGTGCTCCCCGTGGACTTCACGGAACGGGAAGGCCACCTGACCCCGTCGATGAAGCTCCGCCGGGAGGTGATCCTCCGCGACTTCGCGCGGGAGGTGGAGGGGTTGTACGCGTAGCGTCCGCCGTATTCACGGGAGCATTCCGGGGGTATCCCGGGAGTGCCCCGAGGGCGTTCCGGGAGTGTTCCGAAGGCGTTCAGGGGGCGTTCCGGGGGTCCGGGGAAGAGTTCGCCGGGAATTCATCCGGGCGTTATGTCCGGGGTTCGGCGGTACCGCCGGAAAAGGCAGGAGCCCCGTCGCCTGACGGCGCGGGGCTCCTTGGGTACTGCACTCAGAACGGATACTGCGCGCGAACGCTCAGACCGGGGTGACGTTCTCCGCCTGCGGGCCCTTCGGACCCTGAGTGACGTCGAAGCTCACCTGCTGGTTCTCTTCGAGGGAGCGGAAACCGGTCGCGTTGATTGCGGAGTAGTGGACGAAGACGTCGGGGCCGCCGCCTTCCTGGGCGATGAAACCAAAGCCCTTTTCGGCGTTGAACCACTTCACGGTTCCGGTAGCCATAAGCCCTCCTTGGGCTCAAAGGGTCGCCCTGCTCCAGAACCTGCAAGTGTGATAACGAAATCGCCGCACAACTGCATACGTCTGAAAACGACCAGAGCCCGCGGTCACATGCTCCGCAGGCTCTGTACTGCAAGGGAAACCAAACTGCAACTTGCTGGCGAGCCTAGCATGTGGGGCGCCGAATGCAATAGAGGTCAAGATCACTTCACCCGGATGTTTGAAGGTTCTGGTGAGAGGTTGACGCACCGAGATCGACGGGCGCTCGGAGAAGGACGGCGGGCACTGCGCCAATCGGGGTCGTCGGGGTCGTGGGTGTCGTGGAGTGCGCGGGGGTGGCCGCGGAGTGGAGGACAGCCGACGGCCGGAGTGCCCGGGGTGGTGGTGACGGAGGGCGGTGGGGGCGGCGGGGGAAGTGTGCCGAGCAGGGTCTAGCCTCCCGATGTGGACATTTCTCGCACCCGGCCGCGCGTCGGCCACATCCAGTTCCTCAACTGCCTGCCCCTTTACTGGGGGCTCGCGAGAACCGGCACGCTCCTCGACTTCGAGCTGACGAAGGACACCCCGGAAAAGCTCAGCGAGCGGCTCGTGCGGGGAGAACTCGACATCGGCCCGGTCACCCTCGTCGAGTTCCTCAAGAACGCGGACGATCTGGTCGCCTTCCCCGACATCGCCGTCGGCTGCGACGGCCCGGTGATGTCGTGCGTGATCGTCTCGCAGGTCCCGCTGGACCGGCTCGACGGTGCCCGGGTCGCCCTCGGCTCGACCTCCCGCACCTCGGTACGCCTGGCCCAGCTCCTGCTGACCGAGCGGTACGGGGTGACCCCCGACTACTACACCTGCCCGCCCGACCTGAGCCTGATGATGCAGGAGGCGGAGGCGGCGGTGCTCATCGGCGACGCCGCCCTGCGCGCGAACCTCCACGACGGCCCGCGCTACGGACTCGACGTGCACGACCTCGGGCAGCTGTGGAAGGAGTGGACGGGACTGCCGTTCGTCTTCGCGGTCTGGGCGGCCCGGCGCGACTACCTCCAGCGGGAGCCGGACATCACCGGCAGGGTGCACGAGGCCTTCCTGGCGTCCCGCAACCTCTCCCTCGAAGAGGTCGGCAAGGTCGCCGAACAGGCGGCCCGCTGGGAGGCCTTCGACCAGGAGGTCCTGGAGCAGTACTTCACCACCCTCGACTTCAGCTTCGGCGCCCCGCAACTGGCCGCGGTCGCCGAGTTCGCGCGGCGCGTCGGCCCGACGACCGGCTTCCCGGCGGACGTGAAGGTGGAGCTGCTCCGGCCGTAGCGCACTACCCTGCTGTGAGGCGTACGGGGGAGGGGGAGCGCCATGCAGCCGCTCGAAGAGGACGAGCCCGCCACCGTGGGTCCCTACCGGCTGCTGGGCCGGCTGGGCTCCGGCGGCATGGGCCGTGTCTACCTGGGCCGCAGCGCGGGCGGCCGCACGGTCGCGGTGAAGATCGTGCACCCGCACTTCGCGCTCGACGAGGAGTTCCGCGCCCGGTTCCGCCGCGAGGTCGAGGCCGCGCGCAGGGTGGGCGGCGCCTGGACCGCGCCGGTCCTGGACGCCGATCCCGGGGCGCCGGTGCCGTGGGTGGCCACCGCCTACGTGGCCGGCCCCTCCCTCGCCGCGGCGGTCGCGGACGCCGGCCCGCTGCCCGTGCACTCCGTACGGGCGCTGGGGGCGGGCCTGGCCGAGGCGCTGGCGGCGGTGCATGAACTGGGCCTGGTGCACCGGGACGTGAAGCCGTCCAACGTGCTGCTCACCCTGGACGGCCCCCTGCTGATCGACTTCGGCATCGCCCGTGCCACCGACGGCACCGCGTCCCTGACCTCGACCGGCGTCTCGGTCGGCTCGCCCGGCTACATGTCGCCCGAGCAGATCCTCGGCAAGGGCGTCACGGGCGCGGCCGACGTCTTCTCCCTGGGCGCGGTGCTGGTGCACGCCGCGACGGGCGAGCCCCCGTTCCGGGGCGACTCCTCGGCGGCGCTCCTGTACAAGGTCGTCCACGAGGAGCCCGAACTGGGCTCACTGAGCGGCGACTTGAGGGACCTCGCGGCGGCGTGCCTGGCCAAGGACCCCGCTGCCCGCCCCGGCCCCGCCGAGATGGCCCGCCGCCTCGCCCCCGAGGGCGCCTCCCGCCTGACCGCGGCCGGCTGGCTCCCGTCCCGCCTGGTCGAACAGGTCAGCCGCAGCGCCGTATCGCTCCTGAACCTGGAGGCAACGACGCCGAACCCCGCGTCCCAGCCGCCGTCCGGCCCACTGAACTTCAGCAGGGTCTCGTTCCCGGGCCCACCCCCGAAACCCACGAACGAGCCCCAACGGCCCGCGGAGGCGGTATCCGACAGCGGTTTCGGCTCTTTTCCCGGAGCCGCCACGGGCGAGCGACCGCAGCCCGCAGAAGCGGCACCCGACGGCGGGTTCGGCCCCTTTCCAGGAGCAGCCACGGGCGAGTCCCAGCGGCCCGCAGAAGCCGTACCCGGCGGCGGTTTCGGCCCCTCCCTGCCCGGCCCTTTCCCCGGAGCCGCCACCGGCGAGTACCCGCAGCCCGCGCAAGCGGCACCCGGCGGCGGTTTCGGCCCCCCACCCTCCATGCCGGCCACGCTCTCCGAGCTGGGGGACGCGCCCCCGCAGAGCTCCACCGCGCCGCTCGACGGCCGCGGCCGGTTCTCCGTCACCGTGGCCGGCGGTGCGGCACCGGTCGCCGACGGCAGGGGCCGCCGCCTGAGCTGCACCATGGTCCTCGCGGTCGCCTGCGCGTTGGCGGTGGTGACCATCGGTTCGGTGCTGTGGCTGCTGCCGTTCCGGAACGACCACGACGGCAGCGCCGCCGGAACCCCGCCACCGGCCGCCACCGAGGGCGGCGACCACCGTTCCCCCCGGCCGACCACCACCGACTCGCCCGTCCCCGCCCGCTACCTCGGCACCTGGGAGGGCCAGGGCACCGCCCTCGACGGCACCCTGCCCCTCGGCGACTTCCGCCTGACCGTCCACCAGGCCGCCACGGGCCAGGAGTTGGGCACCCTCCGCCAGACGGACCAGCTCGGCGGCATCTGCGACGACGTACTCACCCTGAAACAGGTGACAAGCACCCAGCTCGTCGCCGTCTCGCGCGGCGCCAAGACCAACCACGCGGGCTGCGACCCGGCCCCACACACGGTCCGCCTCACCGCGGTGGGCGACGACATCAAGTACACGGCGGAAAGCACGGCGGCGGGAAACCCGGTGGCGCGGCTGTCGAAGGTGAAGTAGCCGAGGCGAGTGGAACGGCGCAGGAACCTAGTTCGGCGTCGTTACCGTCATGTGCTCGCCGCTGCCAAGGTGGAGCATCCCCTTGCCCGGAGTGACCGGGCCGCCGACCATGCTGCGGGTCGTGCGGATGCCGATCAGCTCGCCCGCGGAGCTGTCCTGCGGGGAGAGCAGGATGCCTCGGCGCGCCTTCTTCGCGTCGACCTGCCAGCCGGAGAAGCCGTCGCAGATCTCCTCCTCGTCACCGGCGATGACGAGGGCCAGACCCTCCTCGCCGCCTCGCTCGACGATGCGTTTGAAGACGTCCTCCGCGTCGCAGTCGTCCAGCACCTCGGCGTCGTCCACCAGGACGGCGACCGGCGCCTCGGGCGTGGCCGGCTTGATGGCCTCCTCCATCTCGTCCTCGTCGATGTCGCGGCCCGTGAAGACCCGCAACACTCCCTCCTGACCCTTCAGTTCACGCAACGGCGACGAGCGCGGCGCCGCGACGACCAGCCGTACGCCCTGGGCCAGATAGGACCGTGCGAAGTTCATGAGCGCCGTGCTGCGGCCGGACTTGGCCGGACCGCCGATCACGAACGCCGGTACGCCCTCGGCCAGATCGGGCCCGAACGCGGTGAGCTCGTCGCCGCCCACACCTACCAGGGCCCACAGCGGCGAGGGCTTCGCCGCCGGGTCGCGCATCGCCCAGGCGTCCGCGAAGGAGATCCGGCCGGGCAGGACGTCCACCCGGAACGGCCGCCGGGAACGCGGCACCTCCGCGTCCCGTTCCGCCGCCGCGTCACCGATGGCGATCAGCGCGGCCGCCTGGCCCTGACCGGTGGTGTCCTCGCAGAGCAGCGCGAACTGCGTCTCCGCGGCGGTCTCGGCGCGGAAGGCCCGGCCCGGGGGAATCTCCTCGGGAACCTTGCGGGCGTTGATGTCCAGCATCGAGAAGTCGCCGCGGTCCGCGAGGCGCAGACCGTACTTGTCCTCCGTGAGGGAGGAGATCCGTCCCGACAGAACCTGCCGGTCACCGGTGAGCACCACGTGCAGACCCACGCTCGCGCCCTCCCGCATCATCGCGAAGAGCTGGTCGGTCAGCTCTCCGTGGTCGTACTCCCCCAGCGTGGGCAGCCAGCCCTCCCAGCGGTCGAGCAGCAGCACGATGTGCGGCAGCCGCTCGTCCTCGGCGACCGCGGCCCGCTGCTCGCCGATGTCGGCAAAGCCCTTCTCGGCCAGCAGGTCCTGACGCCGGTTGAGTTCGCCGGTCAGCCGGGTGAAGAGCCGTATGACCCGCTCCAGTTGGTTGCGCCCCGCGACCGCGCCGCAGTGCGGCAGCCTGGTCAGCGCGTTCAGGGCGCCGTTGCCGCAGTCGACGCCGTACAGGTGGACGTCGGCACACGAGTGCGTCCGGGCCAGCGAGCCGGCGATGGTGCGCAGCAGCTGCGAGCGGCCCGTGCGCGGCGCGCCACCGACGAGCAGGTGCCCGAAGGTGGCGAAGTCGACAGCCACCGGGCGGCGGGCCTGGTCGGCGGGCAGGTCCTCCACACCGTACGGGGCGGCGGGCAGCGCTCCCCGGGCCCGCACCGCCGGAATGTCGTCGAGGAGCAGGGTGTCCTCCAGCGCCGGCAGCCAGGGGGAGTGCTGGGCGGGGACGCCGAGCGCTCGGTTGGCCTCCCGCACGGCGTCGACGAGCACCTTCAGGTCGGTGATCTCGTCGTCCTCGCGCGCCTCGGACTTGGGCTTCCGTAGAGCAGCGCGCCCCAGGTCGGACCAGTTCAGTGGGCCCGCCCAGGGGGCCAGTGCCTCCGGGTCGGCCGCGCCGGGCCGGCGTCCGCCGACGCGGCCGGACTGGAAGGGAATGAGGGACGCGTGCCCCAGGCGGACGTACGCCCGGCCCGGTGTGCTCTTGGAGATGTGCCCGGCCTCGGGCGCGTCGATGACGTCCGTGGACTCGCCGGCGTCGGTCACGCGCAGCGCGATGCGCAGGTTGGTGTTGGCGCGGATCTCGGGGGAGACCACGCCGCTGGGCCGCTGCGTGGCCAGCAGCAGGTGGATACCGAGGGACCGGCCGCGCTGGGCGATGTTGACCAGCCCGGTGACGAAGTCAGGCAGGTCGCGCACCATGGACGCGAACTCGTCGATGACGATCAGAAGTCGGGGTACCGACGTGTGCGACGGATCCCGGCGCACCAGGTCCTGGTAGTCCTCGATGTCCTTGGCGTCGGCGGCGGCGAGGATGTGCTCGCGCCGCTTCAGTTCGGCCCCCAGCGACTCCAGGGCCCGTTCGACGAGGTGCGCGTCGAGGTCGGTGACCATGCCGACGGTGTGCGGAAGCTTCACACAGTCCTTGAACGCCGAGCCGCCCTTGTAGTCGACGAGCACGAACGTCATGTTCTCGGGCGTGTTCGCCACCGCGAGCGCCGCCACGATGGTCTGGAGCAGCTCCGACTTACCGGAACCGGTCGTACCGGCGATCAGACCGTGCGGGCCGTCGCGCCGGAGGTCGATGCCGAACGGGCCGTCGTACGACTCGCCGACGACCGCCATCGTCGACTGCCCGCCCATCCGCCAGCGCGCGGCGATCGCGTCGCGCGTGGGCGGTTCGAGCTGCAGCACGTCGAGCAGCCGGCTGGCGGCCGGCAGGGCGGAGTCCTCGGTCTCGCCGCTGATGTCGCGCAGCGACGACAGCGCACGGGACACCCGGGCGCACCAGGCCGGCGAGACGAAGTCGGGTCGTACGTCGCGCCGTCGGCGTGCATCGGTCTGCTCCACACGCAGCCGCAGTTCGGGGGCGCACTCGCTCGCCTGTTCGCTCGGCTGCGCCGCCCGGTGCCAGGCATGGAAGGAGGGAAAGCCACCGACGGCGGCCTGCGAGGAAGGGCTGGGGACGGAGCCGCTGTCGTCGCCACGACCGTCGTGACGACGCGGTTCGGCCAGCACGACCGCCTGGCACTCGCCCGGCAGGAACCGTTCCTCCTCGTCAAGGCAGATCGCGTACAGGGAGACGGCCGGGCCCTCGCGCAGCAGCCGAACCACCCCGGGAAGCGAACGCAGGCGGCGGGAGCCGTCCCAGATCACGACGATGTCGGGGTCGGAGAATGCAGGCCCGTCACTCCGGTTGCCCGTCTCCTTCAGCGCCTTCTGCCGGGCGTCGAGAACCTGGGTCAGCTCACCGACGCGGGCGCCGACGGTCTCGGAGTCGGTCCCTATCAGGACGTTGACATCCTGACCGCCCGAGGGGCGGGCGTGCGGCAGCCAGCGAACCCAGTCCCAGCGCGAGTGCGCGTCGTTCTCGGTGAGGACGTAGAACTGCACATCCATGGGGCTGTGCAGCACCGCGGTCTGCGCGACGGCCCATCTGCCCAGCGCCTGCGCGGAGTCACCGGGCCCGGCGATGCCGACGACGCCGAGGTCCTTCAGCGGCAGCGCGACCGGCGAGTCCTCGATACGCCAGGTGACCTCGCGCCTGTGCTCGTCCTGCTCGGGGTCGTCGAGCACGACCTCGGAGCGCACCTTGCCGGTGCCGACACGGATCAGCAGGTGGTCGGCATCGGCGCGCCGGCGCTCCCACAGACGGGTACGAGGGCCGGTGGCGAAGGTGAGGACGGCGGCCGGGTCGGGCACGGCGTCCCTGCGGTCGAGCCGCTCCGTGCGCAGCGCCTCCCGGGCGTCCTCCTCGATTCGCTCCTTGTGCTCCTTGTACTCCTTGACCTGTTTCGCATGGGACTTGCGGCCCTGCTTCTTGTCCATGAAGTAGTTGGCGATGAGCATCAGCGGGCTCATCAGGGCCATGATCATGTAGTACCAGCGGTGGAAGATCAGGACCGAGACCACCGCACCCACCAGCGGCATCAGCGCCATCAGCCACGGCAGTGGACGTGCCTCGTACTCACCGGGTGGATTGGGTAGACGGAAGTGCGTCTCGCGTTCGGCCGGACGCAGCCGGGGAGGCCGGTTGTAGTCCAGTCCGGCACCATCGTCCGACCACTTCAGGGCGGCGTTCGGCGGGCCGTAACGGGTGAGCTCCAGCAGGCTGTTGCCGATTGCGAGCTGCGCGCCGAGTGGCCAGTCGCCGCCGTCGAAGCCCTCACCGTCGAGCCGGACGGGGGACGGACGGCTGTCCTTGCCGCTGTCCTTGTCCGCCGTGCTGCTTCTGCTGTTCTTACCGCCCTTGCTCTCTTTGGCGTCCTTGGCATCGGTGTCGTGTTGCTCGCCGTGGAGGGCGACTTCACAGGTGCCGTCGATGGCGATGGACAGGGTGGCGGCGCGATCCGCGAGTTCGGGGTCGTCGATGCGCAAGTGGGCGGTGGTCCCCCGGCCGATGTCGTACCGCCCCACGCCGAGCCGGTGCACGGCACCGGCCCCGGGCCCGCCGACCACGCGGAACTCGACGATGCCGGTGGGCTCTCCGAGCAGGCAGCCCGCGGGATCGTGCAGACTGACGACGGCCCCCTCGCGCAACGGGGACCCTACGACGGTGGCACCGGGATCGAGGGGATAGCCGTCGACGTACGCCTGCGGCGCCCCACCGGATCCGTGTCCGGCGCCATGCTGGTGTCCGGCGAGGGAGATGATCTGTGCGCCGCCGCCGAGTCCGAGATGCTCTGCCAGTTCCCGGGTGACATCGCCGACCGACGACTCAGGATCGGCGTCGAGTACGACATCGGCGCTGGTGCCGCCGAGCGGGTCGACGACGGTCAGACTCAGACGCACACTCGTCCTCCTCGCAGGGCTCGGGCCGCCCCCGGAGCGCAGAACACAGTCGAAGTGACCTTATCCGCCGGGTCGTTCCCCGGTGCACGGCATGTGCACCGGTTCACGGTTCCTCCAACTGACATCCCTGTATCCCCACTGGCCCCACCCGTAAGATCTTTGCTCATGCGGACGGCCGGAGGCGGGCTGCCGACCCAAGCAGCCGACGCAGCCGAGGCATCCGCGCCACAGAGCCACGGGGGCGGTCCCTGCGGCGAACACAACGGGAGGGAGCCCTCATGGGCAAGGGCGGCAAGGACACAGACCTCACTTACGCCGAGATGGAGAAGACCGCAGGCGATCTTCTCAAGGACATGCACCACCTCGAGGACCAGATCAAGTCCGTCGAGAAGCGCGTCAAGCAGCTGGTGGAGAACGGCTTCACCACGCAGAAGGCCTCCGGCGCCTACGAGGACTCCATGAAGGACTTCGCCAAGGGCGCCGTCAAGACCATCCAGGGCCTCCACGGCCTCTCCGAATTCCTGAAGAAGGCCAAGCAGGCCTACGAGAACCTGGACGAGGAGCTGGCACGGAGCCAGCGGGGTTAGTGGCCTCTTGGGTTACCGCGGGGTGGGGTGGGGCGCACGAGCTGCGCCCCACCGTTCTCCGCTGTCCCTGCACGGAGACGAATGTGCACGTCACTGGAGGAGGGGCCGCTTCCGAACCATGAGTGATCTGACTGTCGATGACGATCTGTTGAAAAAGTCGGGCAGGGCGCTTAAGAAGATCCAGTACGAGTTCGAGCACACGGAGAAGCATCAGAAGGACTTGCGAGGCATCTGGGGCTCCAGCCAAATCGCCAGCGTGATGGACGCGTTCGCGGACAACTGGGACTACCACCGCAAGCAACTGCTGGAGGCCATCAAGAGCGTCGGTGGGTTGACCGAGGAGTGCCACAAAGCGTTCAAGGACCTGGATCGCGAGCTGGAGAAGGCCACGAAGGGCAAGAGTGAAGCCCGGAAGGGAACGGGGGAGTAACACCAATGGCACGACCGACCGGCTGGAGTCCGCTGGCCGACGAGGACCCCGTTCCCGGGGACGTGGAGGAGGTACGTCGGGAGTCGCGACGGCTTGGCAAGCTGGCGACGATGATCGGTGAGCAGGTCGAGCGGCTCCGGGCGATCGGCCGCGACACCGACGCGCTCAAGGGAAAGTACGCCGGGACGCTGCGGGACAAGGCCGACGACTTGGCGGGCAAACTCGGCAAGACCCACCACCGCTACAGCCATGTCTCCGGATATCTCGGTCATTGGGCTGACGACCTCCAGGAGTGCCAGAAGCAGGCCGACGCCGCGTTGGAGGACGCCCAGGAGGCGAAGCGGCGGGTGGATGCCCACCAGCCCCCTCATGAGCAGCACAAGAAGTCCGACAAAGAGCTGACGGATGCCGAGCGGAGGGCTGAGACGACGCGGCTGCGCGCGCTCTCACGCGCCGAGGACGACCTCAGCGCGGCCCGGAGCAAGCTCGACAAGGCTGTCAGTCACCGTGACGAGAGAGCTGGACACTGGGCCGGGAAGATCAAGCGGGCGATCAGCAAGGACGGGCTGCACGATAAGGGCTGGGACAAGTTCAAGAACTGGGTGGGCGACCACTCCCGGCTGCTGAACGACCTGGCGAACATCCTGTGCTGGGTGGCGACCGCCTGCGCGGTCATCGCGCTGTTCATTCCCGGCCTGAACATCATCGCCATGATCGCCTTGGGAGCGACGATCGGTGCCTTGTTGCTGCACAGCGCCTTGGCGGTGGCGGGCGAGGGCAGCTGGATCGACGTGGGACTGGACGTTTTCGCACTGGCAACCATGGGGCTGGGGCGCCTCGCCGCGCCGGGCATGAAGGCGGCGGAGGGCGGGGTTCGGGCGGCCATGCGTGGTGCCGAGGCGACCAAACTCGGGAAGGCGGCGTGGAACGCAGCCAAGCTGGAGAAACTCGCCGACCTGTCCAAGGCCGGACGCATCTTCAAGACCGGCGTCCGAGGCAGTGAGCAGTGGAAGGCGGCACAGAAGATGATGAGCGACGGCATGAAGGCCATGTGGGCGGCGAAGAAGGGCGCACTGGCAGATGCCGAGCTCCTGGCCGGACAGCCGTTGCCGAAGTTCAGTGCACTGAAGAATGTTCTTGGTGGTGGCCCTGAAGCCACCTCGCTGAAGGCGTACTTGAATGGCGTCACGTCACGGTTCCCGGATTCAGCGAGTATCGCTGGAGCGATCGACGGAGGGGCCGCGGCTATCCGAATTACCCAGGGGACGTTCTACGCCAGCACGGCAACGGATGTGTTCGACAAGAGTTTCGGCTCGGTTGCCCCCTACTTCCTAGGTGATAATTTCTGGACAAGAACGAAAAGTTGGGCGACTGTCGAAACAGGATCAACGTGGTGAGGATCGCTAGAATGGCAGCAGAAAAGCCCGGCAATGCAGCACCGCCTTCAATTATCGAGACAGAGCTTGCTCGACGCGCCGCCGAACAAGACAGAGCCAGAACAGGCAGCGAACGCCCCCTGCCGCCACTCGTTCGTGAGTACGGGTACGTGGTCCTGACCTGCAGCTTCCTCGGATACTTGGCATGGGCTGGCCTGTTGGCACTTGCGCTGTGGCTTCTGGGTGCTGATCACCGCAGTCGAGATGCGGGCAACTTGCTTTTCAGTGGATGGAGCGTCTGCTGGGTACTGCTGTTCCTGGCCACTTTGCTCTGGCACGCCCCCGAGTTGCTCAAGCGGGAGCCAGGGCCGCGGCCGAAGACGGCAAATGGGTTCGTCGGCTACCTCTTGCGTAAATCCGACAGGGGTGTATTCGACGGATCTCTGCCCCTCACGTTTGACGCGGCTGCACCTCCACCGCATTTCTGGTTGGTTGCGGGCCTCTTCACGGCGTTCAGCGGCTATTGGACCCTGTCCGGTTCAGGTGGACTGCGCGGCAGCCTTTGGATGATCCCCGGCTGGATTTCCTTCGCGGCCTGCGTTGCCTCTCTCGGCATCCTCACTCACGGTGCTCTCACCCGCCGGGCGGCTCGCCGGCGAGTGGCCGCGAAGAGTCGTGACAGGCTGGGGGATATGCGGTGAATGAACCTTTGGAAGTGACGGTGCCTGCGACCTCGTACGTCCTCGTACTGCCGCCCGGTTGGCGACAGATCCCGCTTCGACGGGGGACCGAACTCGCCGTGAAGCGCGTGCTCGATCACGCCTTCGAGGGGATGCCGCGCGATGAGGTGTTTGCCTATCGGCGGGACCTTGAGGCGAAGTTGTGGCAGCGCGTCGAGGACGCCCGGAAGGCCGACGGACTCGACCTCTACCTGCCGGTCGAGCTGATGCACGGCATCTCCGTGCCCGCCTCGATCCTGGTGTCCGAGACCCGCCTGACAGGAGTCGAAGGCCTCGATCCTCAGGAGGCGGCCCTTCTCATGGCCGGTTCCGAGGACGGAAGGGAAGTGGTGGATCTCGACGGCGCGCCCGCCGTACGTGCTGAGCGGACCGCGCAGCCCGACCCGGAGAGTGGCATCGAGTTCCCGTCGCGGCGCGTCGACTACCAAGTACCGGTTCCGGGGCAACCGTGGCGCTGGCTGACCGTCGCCTTTTCGACCGTCGGCGCCGAGGACGTGGACGGTGAACTGTCCCTGCTGCTCGTCGACCTCTTCGACGCGGTGATGACCACGTTCCGCTGGAGAACCCCCAGCGACTCCCAGCCGTCGCAGCGAGACCAGAACACTCGGGGTGTCCGATGACCGACCTTCCCTCGCCGATGCCCTCTCTGCTGCCGGAGCCCGGAGAGTGGCCGCATACGACCTCCCACCAGGGACTGGAGGTCAGCGACCCGGGCCCGGAGTGGGTCGCGCTACCTGCCGCCTTCGAGGGCACCGCGTGGGCGGACACCTCCGAGTATGCCGAGCAGATGGCCTCTGCTCTGGTCATGCGGCAGCGGGAAGTCGTCGGTGGCCGGATCAGCGACGACCTGCAGGAGCGGGTCGCGGCCCAGATCCTCGACGTCTACGGCCGACTGTTCGGTCTCCTCGACGCCCACTACCATCTGCTGTACTGGCCCGATCTGCGCAAGCCGCCGGTTCCGGTCTTCCTGGGGATCTGGGAACTTGTAGGGGACGACGCGTCGGCGGAGGTGCACTATGCCGGGTCGTTCTACCATCTCGAGACGGGCGGGAAGAGCTCGATCGAGGAGGAGTTCGTCGGGGACTCCTTGGGCTCTGGACTGCGCAGCCTGGCGTTCGTGCCGCTCAAGCAGGAAGCGCCGGAGGATCCCGACGGTTTGGTGGGCGTCCTCACCTACTACTGGCGCGTAAAGCCCAGTTCAGCGGACGTACGGCTCGTAGCCTTCACCAACGAACTGGGCCGGCTCTATGCCGCCCTTCCCGACCTGGACGCCTTCGCCCGGCGCATCACGATCACCGAAGTGCGTTCTGGCTGAGTCGAACTGATGCTCATTACGGCATAATGGCGAATCGACCCCGAGCATGTGAAGCCGGTGTCGGCGATCGACTCGACAAAGTCCTGGCTGACGGGGAGCACGGTCCCCGCCCGGTAGACCGCCAGCGCCATGCGGAGTCAGCGATTGACCGCCTGGATCTCCTGGACGGTGATGTCCTGTGTCGCCCCGAAGGTGCCGTCGGGCAGGTCGCCGCCGGTCCCACCGGTGCCGGTCCAGTTGATCCGCCACGTGATGGTCGCCCGGAGTTTGTACGTTCCACCGGCCGAGGATCGGAGGTACTTGATACCGCAGGGGGGTGCATTGTCTGCCTTGCCTTTGGCGTACGGTTCGCCGATTGAGCCGTCTGTGTTGAGCGTGCAGTCTGCCGAAGCCGGGTAGGTCTGAGCATCGGCTGTGCCGGGTTCGAGTTTGAGGGAGACGGGCTTGGCTGTGGTCGTCGCCTGGATGTTGATGCCGGCGACGTTGAGAGAGGCAGTCACAGACACCTCCTTGAACTCGGTTTGGTCGAGCCACGCCCAGGTGGGGAGATTCACCTTGGTCACCTGGAGCGGGGCCAGCGTGACCTTGGTGTCCGGGAGCCGAATCCGGTTGTAGGCGGATTCCGCCAGAACCTGCGGAGTGACAGCCTGGTCGACTCCCGGGTTTTCGTTGTTCGGTACCCAGAAAGGAAGCCGGCTGCACCGCATGCTGGCGGGGTCGTCCACGCGGTCGGGGTTCTGGACGGCGACCCACCAGTTGCCGTCGTCGGCTTTGTCGGCGTTGTAGTCCTTGTACTCGCCGTCCTTGTAGAGGCTCCGGAACTGGCCGACTGCGGCCTTGGCGTAGTTCGCCTGACCGGGCGTGTTGATCGTCTCCTCGTACATCGTCTCGACGTACTTCTTGAACTCCGCCACGGAACGGGGCTCGTACCAGCACGCAGGAGGTGTCCAGTTCGTCACCGGCTGGATCGCCGTTCTGCCGCCGCTCGGCTGCACGGATCCGGAGTAGGTGACTCTGGAGGTCAGGGTGCCGGCCTCGGAGCTCCCCGTCTGCTTGGTGCTGCCCTGCGTGCCCTTGCTCGGTGGCCAGTCGGCGAAGGCCGCTCCGGGGGCGGCCAGGGCAAGCGCTCCGGCAAGCACCCCGGACAGGACGAGCCGGCCCTGAGACGTCATGGCGTGCACGACTTGTGGCCCCTCTGCGATGTCAGCTTCGTCGTCTGCCAAACGCCCTGTTTGTTCTTCTCGAGGCGCGTGGTGTAGAGCACGTACGACTTGTTGGTGACCTCGGTTTTGTAGACCTTGTTGGACTTGCGGTCCTTGGCGTAGGCCCGGCCCTGGTCCTCGCAGTAGACGACGCCCGCGGAAGAGGAATCGAAGGCGTCGACCTTGGCGTTGTAGTACCGGTTCGTACCGGTGATGGTGTAGCCGTCCTTCACGACGGACTCGACCCAGTCCTTGGCGTCGGCCAACGCGCCACCGCTGTAGTAGAAGCTGAGCGCGGGAAGGTTGGCATCGCCCTGGGTGATGGCGTAGTTGGTCACGTCGACCCTCCGCGCGACATCGTCGAGAATCGCGTCGCGAACAGCGTCGCCCGTCTTCCACCCCTCGAAGGTGTCCGTGAGGTCCTTCGGGAGTGAGATCTCGGGCCTGTGTGTTGTTTCGCCACCGCTCGGTGAAGCCGGCGCCGCCGTGTCGCCGGTATCAGCGCCGACGACCCCGTCGTTGCCCTTGGAGTCGCCGCCTCCTCCGCCACAAGCCGTTGTCAGCAAGGCTGCAGTTGCGACGATTGCGGCAGCAATGGGCAAGGAACGGCGCTTCACAATCAGCTCCCCGTCAGACATGGAGACAGCAGAGAGCAGTGACGCTATCGGTGCCTCCGGTGGAACGCCAAGCTCAACTGGCTCCTGAGGACGGCGCCCCCGGTTCCCTACCAAGGTCCTGAGGAGACTCGTAGGTCCGCACCGTGGCCGCGATTTTCCGTATCGTCGCGTCGGGCACCTCCTCCGATATGCCTTTCGCGCCGAGGAACGACCAGGAGGCCAGGTCCCCCTGGGCGTTCTTGAACGCGAAGGTCCATGCCTTGCCGTCCGTGGTGCACTTCTTCGATTTCTCCACGCCTGCGGACCAGGCGATGCCCAAACTGCCCTTGAGGCCCGAGTCCGTGGTGAACGGCTCGACGCTGCCTGACCTCACCTTGGTCTTGTCGGGCTGGGTGTACTGCCCGTACACCCAGGACTTGGGGTCGGCGCCCGCTATCTCCTCGGTGCTCCTGGCGCCGTTGTTGCCCCTGGATCCGGCCGCCGCCAGCGGCGTGTGCTCCAGTGCGCCGTCCTTGTTGTCGTCCGAGGAGCACCACCGTTCCTTCAGGAAAGCGGGGGCGCGCATCGCGACC
This sequence comes from Streptomyces sp. NPDC088817, assembly GCF_044750345.1. NCBI lineage: Bacteria > Bacillati > Actinomycetota > Actinomycetes > Kitasatosporales > Streptomycetaceae > Streptomyces > Streptomyces sp. NPDC088817. Next base: position 403,141 of record NZ_JBIVJN010000004.1, on the reverse strand, counting down.
AGAGGCTCGTCGTTCGGGTCGTTGTCATCGGTGACGTAGGTGACCCAGTCGGGGGACTGGAGTGCCCACTCCGGCGGAACGTCGAACTTGATCCCTGCGGTCGGGTTCACCACGACCTTCCAGCCCTCGATGGTGGCGGCGTCACCGTGCAGAGACGGAGACGGAGACGGAGACGGAGACGTGGTCGAGTCGGGGGCAACGGTGTCGTCCTTGTTGCCGCCCAGCAGGACGTAGCCGGTCACGCCTGCGGCGATCACGATGGCTCCTGCCGCCATGACGGCGATGAGCTTTGTGCGGTTCGGGCCGCCGCCCGGAGGACGCGGTGCTGCCGCGCTGGACGGCAGTGTCGGAGCATTCCACGGTTGGGACTGCTGCTGGTAAGGGTTCGGCTGGTGGTACCCGGGCTGCTGATACGGGTTCGACTGCCCGTCGGACGACGGCTGTTGCGGGATCTGCCCGCCCCCTGACGACTGCTTTCCTGGCCACATGGGCCGTAACGGTATGCGAAGGCGAAGTGGGAGTGCGGGCGAGGGACCCCCGTGACATCGACATCCGCTCCGACGAGCCAGTTGCGAATCGACCTTGGAGAAGCGGGGGTTCGGAAAGTACAGGGACGTCGACGAACCTGCCGGGTCTCGGCGTCCGACGGGCACCGCCGGTTCCTGGTCCGGGCGCCCTGGCTCGATCGGAGACTGGTTTTCGCGTATGCGCTAGTGCGCGACCGCTGGCCTGCCGCCGGGCGTGCCAGGACGCCGCCCGCAGGCGCCCCGGCGGACGTTCTCGCACGCGGGTACGGTCGAGCGGTCGGTTTGCCATGCACGGCGCGGGAGGCGGAAGTGGCGTTCGGCAGGCGGCGAGTGTGTCGGAACCGTTGTGCGCGTTCCCCGCAAGCGCCGGCCGTTCAAGCACACATGGCGTATCGAGCAGCCGGGGCACCCGGAGATCGTGGGCCGCAACGAGTGGGCGAGTGGCGACGCCAAGGAGATCGCGGGAGCCGTGACAGGCCTTCCAAGCCGCGGTCCCTGGAGTGGCGTGCGGAGAACAAGGTCGTCATGGTCTCGGAGGGCAGTGACTAGGTGACGGTACGCGACGGCTGGATCGACCGTCGGCTCGCTTTCGCCTCCGCGCTCCTCGGTGAACGATGGCCGCCGTGTTCCCGATACACCTTCGGTGACCAGTTGACCCCGGCGGCATGACCGGTCTGCGACTTTGTGAGCAGTTCGTGCAGGGGTCGTGGGTGCCTGATGGTCGACGGGTCGGCGGCCTTCCAGCTGTCCACCTTCGAGTGGTGCGGATTTGCTGCCGCGCACTCTGGAAGAGATGCTTGGCCCGCGCTCAACCCGGATGCGGTGGCGCGGCGTTGCAGACACGTAACGGCAAGTCGGCTGTGACCCGCGGGGTCTGACTCGTCTTGAGGGGCTTATGTGCTGCTGATACCGTGCGATGGCTTGACACTCGCCCCGCGCCGGATAGTCGTGACATCGCCCGGATCGCTGGTGAAGTGTCCGGGTTTGCGGCCCAGGCGAAGAGCTTGGCAGACGACATCTTGGGTGTACGGGGAGCTGTTGCGTGAAGATCCAGGAGCGTACGGGGGCGGGCGCGGGACGTTCCGCGGTTCCGGCTCAGCCGGCGGTCGGTGACCGGCTTCCCACGGCGCCTCGCGAGCGCAAACCCGCGCTGGCCGCCCTGGCGGTGCTGCTCATCCTGGTGGGCGCCCTGGGTGCCACGATGCTCGTGCTGCAGGCCGGGCACCGTATCGAGGTCGTCAAGGTGACGAAGGACATCCCGGTCGGGGCGTCCGTCACTTCCAGTGACGTGACCTCGGTGATGGTGGCCGCGGACGACTCCATCCACTACGTCCGGTGGGAGCAGCTGGGCGCCCTGAAGACCCTCAAGGCCCGGACCACCATCTTCAAGGACACGGTCGTGATGGGGGAGATGTTCGGCGCGAAGAGCGGTCTGCCGGACGGCAAGGCCCTCGTCGGTGTCTCCCTCAAGGAGGGCCAGTACCCGAGGGACATCAAGGACGGTGACATGGTCGCCGTCTACCGCGTCGGCGACAACGCGTCGAGTTCCAACTCCGGTAGTGGCGCGGCGGGTTCGTCCGCCGGTGGCGGCGGCAGCAACCTCATCGTGGACAAGGCGCGTGTCAGCTCCAAGGGCGACAACAGCGGCGCCGCCGTGAGCAGCGGCAACATGTCGCTCACCCTCCTCGTCGACCAGTCCGACGCCGCCGCCGTGGCCCAGGCCGCGTCCGCGGGTTCCGTCGCCGTCGTCGTCGTTCCCGGCAACTGAGGGCGGCCGCGTACCCATGGCCCTCATCGCACTGGCCGCCGACAAGGGTTCGCCCGGTGTCACCACCGCCGCCGTCGCGCTGGCCGCCGTCTGGCCCCGGCGCGTGCTGCTCGCCGAGACGGACCCGGCGGGCGGCGACCTCGTCTACCGCAGTGCCGCCGCGCACGGCGGGCCGCTCAACCCGAACGTCGGCATGCTGTCCATCGCCGCGACCGCGCGCCGCGGGCTCGTGCCCGACCAACTCTGGGACCACGCACAGCCGTTGAACGGCGGCCTGGAGGTTCTGGTCGGACTCGGCAACTCCGAGCAGGCCGCCGGTCTCGCCGGGCTCTGGCCCACCCTGGGCCACGCCTTCGCCTCGCTCGCCGACTCCCCGAATTCTCCCGCCGACGTCATCGCCGACTGCGGCCGGATCAGCGGCGACACCCCCGCCGTGGAACTCTTCCCGCACGCCTCACTCGTCCTGCTGATCTCGCGCACCGAGCCGGAGGCCATCGCCCGCGTCCGCGACCGCGCCGCCGCGCTGTCCGCGAAGCTGCACGGCGGCCCGCGCGGTGCCGCGAGCCTGGCCACGCCGGTGATCGGCGTCGTCCTGGTCGCCGACCCGGGCACTGCGGGCAAGGTCTCCGGCCAGGTCAACGACATGCTGGTGCACGCCCAGACCGGTGCCCGCGTCTTCGGCACCATCGCCGACGACCCCGCCGGCGCAGGCCAGTTGGCCGGGCGCAGGCGCGGCCGCCTCGACAAGTCCCTGCTGATCCGTTCGGCCCGCAAGGTCACCGCGGACCTCTATCAGCAGTACGGCGCCGCCTGGGCCGTATCCGCACAGGCACAGCAGGCCCACCATGTTCAGCAGGCTCAGCAGGCTCAACAGACCCATGAAGCTCAGCAGGCCCACCAAGCTCAGCAAGCCCACCTCGGCCAACAAGCCCACCTCGGCCAGCAGGCGCCCCAGACTCAGCAGCCGCTCCAGGCCCAGCAAGCCCCCCAGGCCCCCCACCCCTACCACCCCCGCACCAACGGTCAGCCAGGAGCCGGGCGATGACCGCTGTCGACCACCAACTGGTCAAGCGGTTCAGGCAGGACGCCGGTGACCGCATCGCCGAGCAGCGCCGCCTCGACCAGGTCAACGGGGTCACGCCGATGTCCGGCGAGGACGAGCGGCAGTACGCCCGCGCGGTCATAGCGCAGATACTGGAGGAGTACGCCCGCGCCGAGATCAACGCGGGCCGTACACCGCTGGACGCCGAGACCGAGGAGCAGTACGCGGCCGCCGTGCACGCCGCGCTGTTCGGCGTCGGCCGGCTCCAGCCGCTGCTCGACGACCCGCAGGTCGAGAACATCGACATCAACGGCTGCGACCAGGTGTTCGTCGGATACGCCGACGGGCGCGAGGTCACGGGCGAGCCGGTCGCCGAGACCGACGAGGAACTGATCGAGCTCATCCAGGTGCTCGGCGCCTACTCGGGCCTGTCGTCGCGCCCCTTCGACTCCGCCAACCCGCAGCTCGACCTGCGGCTGCCGGACGGTTCGCGGCTGTCGGCCGTCATGGACGTGACCCGCCGGCCCGCGCTGTCCATCCGCCGGGCCCGAATGGGCAAGGTGTTCATCTCCGACCTGGTCGGCAACGGCACGCTCGCGCCGGAGCTCGGGCACTTCCTCGCCTGCGCGGTCCGCGCCCGCAAGAACATCATGATCGCGGGCGCGACGAACGCCGGGAAGACGACGCTGCTGCGTGCCCTCGCCAACGAGATCGCGCCGAACGAACGGCTCATCACGGTCGAGCGGGCACTGGAGCTCGGTCTCGACACCTTCCCCGATCTGCATCCCAACGTGGTGGCGTTCGAGGAGCGACTGCCCAACTCCGAGGGGCAGGGCGCCATTTCCATGGCGGAACTGGTGCGCCGGTCCCTCCGTATGAACCCCTCCCGCGTCATCGTCGGCGAGGTGCTCGGCGACGAGATCGTGACCATGCTGAACGCGATGTCGCAGGGCAACGACGGTTCGCTGTCCACGATCCACGCCAACAGCTCCAGCGAGGTCTTCAACCGCATCTCCACCTACGCGTTGCAGGCGACCGAGCGGCTGCCCATCGAGGCCAGCCAGATGCTGATCGCGGGCGCGGTGAACTTCGTCGTCTTCGTCCAGCGGCGCAACAACTTCCAGACCGGCGGCCGGCTTCAGCGCGTGGTGACCTCGGTCCGCGAGGTCAACGGCGTCGACGGCCGCGTGCTGTCGAGTGAGGTGTTCGCCGAGACGCCCGACGGCCGGGTCGTGCCGCACGCGCCCATAGCCTGCCTGGAGGACCTCATGGCGCACGGTTACCAGCCCCACGGAACCTGGGGGTGACCATGACACTTGCCGCACTGGCCCCGCTCGGCTCCATGGGGGGCCTGTTCTCCACCACGGTCCTGTACTCGATCGGTTCCGGCGTCGCCGTCGGCGGTGGTCTCGCGCTGCTGATCGTCGCCGTACGCGGACTGCCGGCCAAGCCCGAGCACGAGAAGCAGCGGGCGAGTCGGCGGGCGAGCGAACTGCTCCGCTTCGCCGGGCGGCGCGGTTCCCTCGCAGCCCTCGTCGGCCTCGCGGTTCTGGTGCTCACCCGGTGGGCGGTCGCCGGTATCGCGGCCGGTGTCCTCGTCTTCTTCTGGGACCGCCTCTTCGGTGGCGCGGCGGAGGAGCGGGCCGCCATGCGCCGGGTGGAGGCCCTGGCCTCCTGGACGGAGTCGCTGCGCGACACGATCGCCGGCGCGGTCGGCCTGGAGCAGGCGATCCCGGCGTCGGCGCGCGCCGCCGCCCCGGTCCTGCGCCCCCATCTGGACGCCCTGGTCGACCGGTTGCGCGCCCGCACTCCGCTGCCCGACGCACTGCAATTGCTCGCCGACGAGATCGACGACGCCTCCGCCGACATCATCGTCGCCGCGCTCATCCTCAACGCCCGTCTGCGCGGCCCCGGTCTGCGCCAGGTCCTCGGCGCCCTGGCCAAGTCCGCGCGCGAGGAGGTCGACATGCGTCAGCGCGTGATGGCCCAACGGGCCTCGACACGACGGTCGGTGCAGATCGTCGTCGCCGTCTCCGTCGCCTTCGTGCTCGGACTGTCCATCTTCAACCGCGAGTTCGTGTCGCCGTACGGTACGCCGGTCGGCCAGCTCGTCCTGGCGCTCGTCTGCGGGCTGTTCGCGCTCGGCTTCTGGTGGCTGCGCAAGCTGTCCACGATCGAGACGCCCGAACGCTTCCTGGTGCGGGACGAGGCGGCGGTGCAGTTCGTCCGGCCGCGCACGCCCGTCCAGCAGGAGGAAGGGGTACGCCGGTGAACCTGACGATGCCGGTCCTGGTCGGCGCGGTCCTCGGCCTCGGCGTCTACGCCCTCGTACGTGCCCTGATGCCGTCCAGGCGGAGCGCGGTCGCGCAGGTCGCGCGGATCGACGCGATGCGGGCGCGGGGAGCGGCGTACGAGACGCGGCACCAGGCGCGGGAGGAGACGGGCCGTCTCGGTGCGTTCCGCGCCCAAGTGGGCGAGCGCATCGCCGAGTTCTACCTTCAGCAGGGCTGGGAGCAGCGCTCGTTGCGGGCCGATCTCGCCGTGCTGGAGCGGAGCTGGGAGCGGTTCCTGGCGACGAAGGTGCTGCTGTCGGTGGCGGGGCTGCTCTTCGGTCCGCTGCTGTTCGCCGTGGTCTACACGATGGGCCTCGGGCGCAGCCCGGCCATCCCGGTCTGGCTGGCGCTGCTGTGCGCGGCGCTGTTCTTCTTCCTGCCCGATCTGGAGATCCGGCGGGACGCGGCCGACAAGCGCCGTGATCTGCGCCGGGTCATCGGCGCGTATCTGGACCTGGTGTCCATGAGCCTGGCCGGCGGCCGCGGTCTGCCGGAGGCGCTGATGGCGGCGGCCGAGGTGTCCGACGGCTGGGCGAACCAGCGGATCCGCAACGCCCTGGCCGACGCCCGTATCACCGGCATCAGCCAGTGGCAGGCGCTGGGGCAGCTCGGCGAGGAGTTGGGCGTGGAGGAGCTGAAGGACCTTTCGGCCTCCCTGGCCCTGGTCGCGGACGACGGCGCGAAGGTGCGCGAGTCGCTCGCCTCGCGCGCCGAGACCATGCGCCACCGCGAACTGGCCGAGATCGAGGGCAGCGCGGGCGAGAAGTCCCAGTCGATGCTCGTGGCCCAGCTGCTGCTGTGCGCGGGCTTCCTGGTGTTCCTGATCTACCCGGCGGCGATGCGGGTGTTCCAGGTGTGAGCGCCACCCCTGCCAAACCCTGCCAACTTCCCTGAATTCGAGAGGAAATCACTGTCATGAACGGACGAGACTTCCACACCGGGATCCCGGCCGTGGACTTCCTGGTCACCTTCCTGGGCGGCCGTGTGCAGCGCGCCCGCTCCGGCGAACTGGACCGCGGTGCCTCCGCGGTCGAGTGGGTCATCATCTCCGCGGTCGTCGTGGCGATCGTCGGCGTGGTGGCCGCCATCATCAACTCCGCGCTGAGCGAGGGCGCCAACAAGGTGGGCAACTGCATCAAGGGCGCGGACGCGGGCAAGACCTGCTGACCGCGCGTACGGCGGCGTACGTGCGAGGCGCGTACGCGGCATGTGCGTGGCGCGTACGACGAGGAAGCACAACGGGGTGGACGGGGATGCTGGCGGACGTGGGCGGACGGGTGCGACACGCGGTACGCCGCCGGGTGCGGGCCGCGCGTGAGAGAGCGACCGGTGACTCCGGGATGACCGCGATCGAGTTCGTGCTGCTCACCCCCGTACTGTTCTTCATGATCTTCGCGACGGTGCAGTTCGCGCTGTACTTCTTCGCCGACCATGTCGCCCAGGCGGCGGCCCAGGCCGGCGCCCGCAAGGCCCGCGCCACGGCCGACGAGCAGCCCGGCGCCTGGCGCGGCGAGGCACGTGACGTCGCCGACGCCTACATCCGGCAACTGGGCCCGCAGTTGGTGCTGTCGCCGGACGTGAGGATGCTGCAACCGGACCAGAACACCGTGGGCGTGGAGATCTCGGCGCGGATCCCGACGGTGTTTCCGGGCCTGAACCTGACGGTGCACGCGCAGTCGGCGGGCCCGGTGGAGCGGTTCGTGCGGGATGGCGGGAACTAGATGAGCCGCTTTTCCTGGAGGTCTCTTCCGCCCGCCCGTGAGGACAGCGGCCTGTCCACCGTGGAGGTCGTCATCCTTGCCCCGGTGATGATCCTGTTCATCCTGGTACTGGTGGCCTTCGGCCAACTCGTCGAGGGCCGTGGAGCGGTCGACGGCGCGGCCCGGGACGCCGCACGCGCGGGTTCCATCCAGAAGGACCACGCGACGGCCATGTCCGAGGCGCGCAGGGCGGCGGAGGCGGACCTGGCCGACGTCTGCTCGGGACCGGTCTCCGTCGTGCAGACGAGTGCGGGCTTCGCCCCCGACACCCTGTTCACGGTCGAGGTCAGCTGCCAGGTGCGCGGCCTGGCGTCGCTGGGCCTGAACATCCCGACGACACTGTCCGCGAGCTTCAGTTCGCCGCTCGATCCCTTCCGGAGGTCGGCGTGAGTGCGAGCGCCTCTGCCGCGGACCGCGCGCGCACCTGGTGGTCTACCCGAGGCACGGCACTGGACGATCGCGGTTCGGGTGCCGGCGCGGTCATCATCTTCGCGCTGGTCTTCCTCACCTTGTCCGCCTTCGTCATCGACGGCGGTCTGTCCATCTCCAAGCGCGAACGGGCCGCGGACATCGCGGAACAGGCGGCCCGCTACGCCGCCCAGGACATCGACCGCGAGGCCCTCTACGACAACGAGGGCGGCCCCGCCCCGATCAACTACGAGAACTGCGACGCCCGCGTGAAGGCCTTCGCCCGCGAGATGAGTATGACGGGCGCCGACATCGCCGCGAGCCACTGCGTGGCGGCCGACGCCGAAGAGGTCCAGGTCGAGATCCAACTGACCTACTCACCCGTCTTCACCGGCATGTTCTACGGCGGCAACGTGACCGTCCACGGCCGGTCCGTGGCCCGGAACGAGGTGGGGTGACGCATCCATGAGCGATCAACAAGCGGACATAGACCGGATCAAGGAGTGCTCCAGGGCGCTGAAGCGCATCCGTGACACCTTCGCCGAGCGGGGCAACCCGGCGGCAGGGTTCGGCGTCGCGGAAATCGGCTCGCAGCGGATCCTCGACGCGTTCTCGAAGTTCGACAGCAACTGGAAGATCCACCGCGGCAAGCTGGCCGAGGAGCTGGAGTCGCTGCACGACGTCACCAAGACCGCGGCGGAGTCGTACGAGCAGATCGACCACGAACTCGCTGAAGCACTGCGGAATTCGGACAAGGAAGGGCAGAAGGGGGCGAAGAAGTGACAGGTCGGCCCGCCGCTCACCGCTGGTCGGTGCTGGACGAGACGTCCGATCCGATACCCGGTGATCCGTACGAGGTCGCGAGGCTCGGCCGACAGCTTCGTAAGACCGCCGAGGCCATCGAGAAGGAGGCTCGCGAGATCAAGGCGCTGGCCTCCGTCGAGAACTGGAGGAGTAAGGCCGCCACCGAGTTCCGGAGTGCGGCGGAAGGCGCGGGCGACAAGCTGCGCAAGGCCTTCGAGCGCTACGACGAAGCCGCCACTGCCCTCGGCACCCAGGTGCGGGAGAACGTGTGCAGCAACGAGTACGCCTCCGAGCTGCACCGCGCCCAGCAGATGGCCGACAGTGCCTTGGCCGACGCGGAGCAGGCCCATGGCGACATCACCTCGGCGCAGCGCTCCCTCGACGGACAGCCGGACGGCACTCCGAAGGACGATCCGGACGCCAAGAGATACAACCGGCAGAAAGAGCAGGCCTCTTCCAGCCTGAAGGCGGCGGCGGAGGCCCTTCAAGCCGCGAAGGGAATCCGCGACCGGGCCGCGAAGGCTGCCGCCGAGGCGATATACGACGTCATCGAGGGAGACGGGCTGAAGGACGGCTGGAAGGACAAGTTCAAGAACTGGGTCCACGAGAACGCCGGCTGGCTCACGGAAGTCTCCAAATGGGCGGGGCGCATCGCCTTGTGGGCGGGTGTGGCGGCACTCGCCCTGGGGTGGATCCCCGTCATCGGACAGGTCATCGCCGCCGTGGCCAACGCGGTGGCGCTGCTGGCCAGTGTCGTCGCGTTCGCCACCGATCTGGTGCTCGCGCTGGGCGGCGAGGGAAGCTGGAAGTCGGTGTTCCTCGATGCCGTGGGCCTGGCGACGTTCGGCATCGGACGCGCGGCGATGGCGGGTGCCCGGGGAGCGGCCGCGGGGACGAAGGCTCTGGCTAGGAGCAACCTCTTCAAGAACGCCATCGCGTCGGGCATGAAGACGAACAAGGCGTGGAACCTCGCCAACCGCGGTGCCCAGGGAGCGAGCCGAGGAAAGGCCGCGGCCAAGGCCCTGATGGGCATGCCGAAGGGAAGGCTGCCCTCGGGGAGCAACTTCAGGGAGGGGTTCAGCGCGGTCTCCATGTACCGGGATACTGTCGACGGCGTGAAAGCGATCGGCGGCGCGTTCTCCAAACAGGCCTGGCGTGACGGTGCCCGCGGGCTGGCCGGGCCCCGGTCGCTGGGCACACTGGACCCCGACCTCGCCAAGGCCGCGGCCGGTCTCAAGGGCATCGCACCGGACGCTCTGAAGTTGCCGGACGTCAGCCGTGCGTTGGGTAACTTCTCAGCCCAGACCAACGTCTGGGCGGGCGCGACCGTCACCGGAGTGGTCGCGGGAGCCGAAGGGGCGTACGGAACGGTGACGGACCTCTACGACAAGGTCACCCGATGATCCCCGAGCCCGCGCTCAGGCCCGCCGCCGCGCGTGGCCCGGGCCTCGAACTGTGCTACCGCTCACGGCTCTACCTGGACGGTGGCGATCTCGTACTGCAAACCCGCACGCGCACGCGGCGCTTTCCGATCGGAGGCGACGGGATCACCCGCGCGGTTTTCCTCGACGCTCCCGGTGACGACATGGAACGCAGGGGGCCCACGATCGAGGGGTCGTGGGGGAAGGTCCAGCTACAGGATCGTGACGGTGCGCTGATCGGCCTCTTCAACATCGAGGACTGGCTGCCGGAGTCGCCCGCGATTCCGAAGCGATGGGTGCGGGGTGAGCAACTGCTCGACCGAACGGGAATGGCCGCCCTGTTCAAGGCCGCCGGGATACCTCTGCATGTGGTGACTGACCGCAACGACCCTCTGCTGGCCACCGTTTCACGTCGGCACAGAGCGGTGTCCCTCTCTCCAGGGAATGAGTTCCCTTGGTGGTACCTGAGCCTTCGGGCTGTGGCCTTCATCGTCTGGTTCGCCCTGTTCACGGTGATCCTGTTCTTCGAGACGACCGAACCCTGGGTCATCCTGCTGCTGGCCGCCACCGCGCTCGTCGCCCCGGTGGCGCGGCTTGTCGTGCGGACGTGGACCCGGTTGCGTCTGCGGGAATGCGTCCCTGTCGTCCGGGAACGGGTTCGGCCGGCGCCCGTGGATGGGACGGGAACGACCGTCAGGTTCTGCCGGGACACGGAGTTGCGAGTGCAGGACCGCGATCTCGTCCTGCGCGTTCTTGGCGGGCGGGAGTACTGGCTTCCGCTCACGGGTCCGCACGCCCTGACCTCCCTGGTGCTGGTGCGCGACCGGACGGGGCAGCCCCTCGGCGTCGAAGTGCGCGGCCCGCACGACCAGGTGCGAGCCATCTTTCTGTGGCCGCTCTGGTTCGGCGGTAGGGGTGGCGCCGACGGCTGGTCCAGACTGCGTCGGACCGCTGGGCTGAGCGTCTCGGAGCGCAAGCTGGCCGGGAAGGCCCCATGGCCCAAGGCGCTGGGGGCGCTCGGCACCGACCTGCTGCCCGACTCCGCAGGGACGGCACGCAAGCTGTCCCGCTTCCCCAGCACCTTCGTCGGCCTGTCGTCCACGGCGACCATGATGGTCGGCTCGTATTTCTCCATTGCCCAGGGCCAGTGGATCCAGAACGCACACCCCGGAGCGGGCATGGCGGCGATCCTCGCGGGGGCGATCGGCCTTTTCCTCCAGGCGGTGCCCTACGCCGCACACCAGCTGGGCAGCCGGCTCCGGCTGGAACGACCGGCGCTGGGACAGACACCCACGGAGCGACTCGTATGAACCAGACCGAGGAGACCGCCTCTCCTGGCGACTACCGGCTGCTGCTTCCCGACGGGTGGTTCCGGATCCACCTGGAGCCCGACCAGCGGGACAAGGCGGTCGACGCGCTCGTGGAGCGCCAGTTCCACGGCATCGACAACGCGCCGCACCTGAAGGAGGAACTACGCCGGGACCTGCGGCGGCGCGCAGGCAAGGCGTACCGCAGCGGGGGCATCGAGCTGTACCTCAGTCTCCAGGAGGTCGGCCCCTTCACCATTCCCGCCTCGCTGCTGGTCACCCTGGCGCCACTGCGGCACCCCGAGCCGCTGCCGCTGGAAGCTCTGGCACAGCGCTTCGCCGACGAAGGTGAGGGATCGGTGACTGTCGAGGAACTGCGCTCGGGCCCCGCCGTCCGGATCCGCAGGCTGATGCCGCAGGCCGGCGACGAGGAGGGCACCGAGCCCACGCACAACTCGCTCTCGGTGGAGTACCACCTCCCCGTCCCCGGCACCACCGCGTTCCTTCTGCTGACCTTCGCCTCACCCCTTGAGGCGATCGCCGACGCGATGGCGGGACTCTTCGACGCGATCGCCGACTCACTCACCTGGACGGAGTGACCGACAACATGACGGACGACCTCTCGAACCTCGGCCTGGAGTTCTCGGAGGACTGGGTGCCGTTCCCTGCCGCCGGGAGCGTGGACCTGGACTCCTGGGCCAAGCAACAGAGCGCGGAACTCGCCGAGCGATACGCACAGGACGGTGTCCCTGGCGACGCCCGCCGTCTGGCCCGGAGCCTCAAGCGGACGGCCGCCGACTGCTACAGCCGCGATCCCCTGGCGGCCTTCGGCTGGTACGTGAGCGGCCAGGAGACGGTGGCGGCCATCATGGAACTCGACGCCATCCATCCCGACGAGACATTCCCCGAGGTCACCCTCGGCCTGCTGGCCGAGCACATGACCAGCCACGACTTCGGCGAACCGGACGTACGCGAGGTACGGCTCCCTCTTGGCGACGCCGTCCGGATCCGTCAGAACCTCATCGGCGAGAAGAAGGGCTTCTTCGGCCCACGCCCGGTGATCCACACGGTGTTCTACGGTGTCCGCCCGGACGGCATGGAGACGGCCCTCACGATGCTGGTCTCCTGGACGGAACCGATCCTGGACGAGCCGGCGGAGCAGATGGCCGACAACATCGCGAAGAGGCTCTCACTCTGACGACTTGAGGGCGTTGAGGAAGCCGGCGAAGGCGGCGGCCGGGAAGGAGAGGGAGGCTCGGGCCGGGGCCTTGGAGTCGCGGACGGCTATGTGGGTGCGGCGGTGGGCGATCTCTACGCAGGCGTTGCCGTCGCCTCCGCCGGAGTGGGACGACTTCCGCCAGGTGTCGGGCGCGGTCATGGTGTGCCTCACAGCTCCTTCGACAGCCTGTGGATGAAGTCACGCGAACGTGCGGGGTCGAGTGACACGGCTTCTACCCTACGAAAGAGGGTTCGAAAGCGCCTGAGTTGGGCTTCTGCATCGATGAACACGGTGCCGTGGGGCCCGTCGCGTACCACGGTGTCCAGTTGGGGGACTCGGCCGCCGGCGTAGACCATGGCACTGCCTGCTCCGGCGAAGCCGTCGAGATCGAAGGGGATGACCCGCACGGTGACGTGATCGGCTTCTGAGAGTTCCAGGATCCGGAGGAGCTGGGCGCGGGCTGTGGCGGGGTCGCCGACCTTGATGCGCAAAGCAGCCTCGTGGACGACGGTCTCGTACCGGATCGGGTTGGAGCGCTCAATGATGATCCTCCGCTTCATGCGGTGCTCCACCCGGCGCTCGACCTCACCTTCTGGAAAGTCGGGGTTGATGTAGGAGAAGAGGGCGCGGGCGTAGCTTCTCGTCTGCAGAAGACCGGGAACGTGCAGGAAGTCGACGTCCCATCGACGACTGGCGTGGTGCTCCAGCTCAGAAAGGTCCAGGAATGAGTCGGGCAGGAAGCCCCGGTACTCCTCCCACCAACCGCGTGTTCGGTCGGTCGCCATGTACACCAAGGCGTCGATCAACGCTTGGTCCCCGCAAGCGTAGTGAGCCGCGACCAGGCGCAGGCGGGTCTCGCTGATGCCGGCGACACCGGCCTCGATCTGACTCACTCGTGCCGAGTCGGTTCCGATCTGTGCTGCGGCGTCACGGCCGTTGATGCCTGCCGCCTCGCGCAGCTTTCGTAGCTCGGCGCCGAGACGCTCCTGGCGTGCAGTCGCCTGCTGCCTGCGTGGCATGGCTTCCTCCCTGGGGCCAACAGTCCCGCAAAGGTGTCTCGTTCGAGCGGCAGATTACGCAACGGCTCGCCTCGGACCAAAATTGGCCCCTACTTTCGGTGACGCAATGCACACGCTGCGGCTATCCGGGTCCCGGAAGCGCACCGCTCCGTCCTGCCAAGACGGCTGCGGCAAGGCCACCGCCCGCCACCGCGGCGTCGCCTCAACCCGTCTCACGTCACTGGAGTGGCCCATGCCCGAAAACGAGTCGTGGGAGTACACCCTGTACATCCCGAACGACCCCCGTGCGGTCACCATCTCTCGCCGGACTCTCCGGCTGATCCTCACGATGCACGGCCTCATCCGCCTCGTCGATACGGCCGAGCTGCCGGCGACGGAGCTGGTCTCCAACGCCGTACGGCACACCAAGGGGCCCGCCGGTCTGCGCGTGCGTTGGTCGGCGGACGTACTCCGGATCGGAGCATGGGACACCGATCCCGCACCGCCCGAGCCTCCGGCACCGCTGGAGCAGGCCGTCGACCTGGAGGAGGGACGTGGACTCGCCCTGGTCCGGGCCTGCGCCGACCTGTGGGGCTGGCAGCCGCTGTCCAGGGAGGGCAACCGGGGCAAGTACGTGTGGTGTGACCTAGTCGCGGCGTAGCTCGTTATCACATCGGACAGGAAGGAGAGCTGATGGTCAGCTCGTCGCACGAGGCGTTGCACCGGGTGTTCCAGAAGGACCCGGCGCTGCTGACGCGTGCTTTCCAGCATGTGCTGCGCGTTCCATTCCCCGAGCCGCGCGACTTCGCGGTGCTGAACGCGGACCTGACGGAGATCGAGCCGGTCGAGCGACGTGTGGACACCCTCATGCGGGTGGAAACGGACGCGGGGGCGTACCTCCTGGTCGTCGAGGCGCAGGGGAAGAAGGACGAGAGTAAGCGCAGTAGCTGGCCGTACTACCTCGCTTACCTGTACGCGAAGTACTGCTGCGAACCGGTACTCATTGTGATCACGCAGAGCAGCAGTACTGCCCGCTGGGCGGCACGACCCATCCGGCTGGGAGTGCCCGGCTGGCATTCACTGACCGTGAGGCCGCTCGTGCTCAGCCCGGAGAACGTTCCGCTGATCGTGGACGAGAAGGAGGCCGAGCGGGATGTGCCTCTCGCTGTGCTCTCGGCCATGACGCATGGCAGGGGCCCACAGGCCGCCGCCATACTGGAACCGCTGGCCACCGCCCTGCGGACCATCGATGCCGAGAGCGCGGCGGTCTTTGTGCAGTTCGTCGACTCGTGCCTGGCCGACCCCCAGGCGAAGGAGATCTGGAGGGACCTGATGACGGCGATTCATTACTTCTTCCGGCACCCGGTGGCCGAGCAAGTGCGTGAAGAGGGCCGGGTCGAGGAGAGCGCCGAAATGACGCTCAATATTCTGGAGTGGCGCGGAATCCCGGTGCCGGATGCTGTTCGGGAGCGGGTGCTGGCGTGTGCGGACCGGGAGCAGCTCAAGGCCTGGGCCCGGCGAGCTGTCCACGCCACAAGTGCGGAGGAACTGTTCGTGGTCAGCGGTTGACCGACTGGATCTCCTGGGCGTTCATGTCCTGGGTCGTCTCGAAGGTGCCGTTGGGGAGCTCGCCGCCGCTACCGTCGGAGCCGTGCCAGGTGATCTGCCAGGTGATGGACGCCTTGAGGTGGTACGGCTGTCCGTTCGTGGCGCGGAGGTATCTGATGCCGCACGGTGGTGTCTTGTCCGCGTTGCCCTTCGCGTACGGGGTGCCGATTGAACCGTCCTCGTTGATCGTGCAGTCTCCGGAGGACGGGTAGGTCTCGGCGTCCTCCGTGCCAGGGGTGAGGTGGAGGGCAACCGGTTTGGCCGTGGTCTCGGCCCACAGGCCGGTGTTCGGGAGTTCGGCCCTGACCTTGACCTCCTTGAAGGTTCCCTTGTCCAGCCAGGCCCAGGTCGGGAGGTTCACCGTGGACTTCGCCTGCGGTTTGAGCTCGATCTCCGTCTCGGGGACCTTGACCTTGTTGTAGGCGTACTCGGCGAGGGTCTTCGGGGTGGGAGCGTTCGGGTCGTCCGGGAGTTGGCCCGCGTCGACCCAGAACATGACGCGGCCGCAGTTCCAGGAGGCCGGGGCGGCGGGGTCGGGTGCGACGCCGCGCCAGAAGTAGCCGTCCTTGTCGAGGTTGTAGTCCTTGTAGCCGTCGGCGCTGCTGTTGGTCGGTGAGTGAAGGTCGAAGTTGTCCGCCGGTTTGCCGTCGCGGTAGTGGTCCGTCCACAGTTCCTTGCCGAACCACGACTCGTGGATACCGACGTCGCCTCCGCCGTCCGAGTCCACGAACTTTTTGAGCCCGGCCGAGGTGAAGGCCGGTTCGTACCAGCAGGCCGGCGGCTTCCAGTTGGGGTCGACCGTACCGAGGCTGCCCTGCTTGCCCCCGCCGTTTCCACCGCTCACGTAAGTGATCCGGATATGGGAGACGCGGGCCGACAGGCCGCCCTTGCCGTCGCTGCTGCCGCTGGGCTGATCGGCCGACGGTACGGTGGTGTTGCTCCTTGGTCCGTCAGCGTACGCATTGCTCCCGGACCCGAGTACGGCTGCGGTTACCAGAACGGCGGACCAGCGCAGAGCACGTACAGGGAGCGTCATCGCCGACACTCCTTGACCCGGCCCTGCACTTCGATCTGCAGAACCTTCCAGACCTTCTCGGAGCCCTGTGGGGGCTTCATGAGGAGACGGAACTCCTGGTAGGAGTCGAGGCTCTCTTTCGTGTACCTGATCTTCTGGGTCTTGACGCTCTTACCGTAGAACTTGCTCTGGTCCCGGCACATCCTGACCAGCACACCAAGGGACGAGCCGACGTTATCGGTCCTGACCTCGTAGTAGCTGTCAGTTCCAGTGGCGGTCCAGTCGTCCTCCACCCATCCCCGGATCTGGCCCCGGGCGTACTTGGTGGCATTGCCGAGCGAGTAGAACTGATAGGCCGGGTCGTCGGGGTCCTGGGCCGTGATGCCGTGGTTCAAGGCCAGGATGTAGTTCTTCGCGCTGTCGAGAGCTGCCGCGTGACGGGTGTCGGACGGCCGCGTGACGTCGAACTGGACCTGCAAATCGCTCGGCAGGCTCATGTCGGGACGTTGCGCGTCAGCGGCGGAGGATGCCGAAACCGTCGGCGTTGCTCTGTCCGCGCCCTTGATGTCATCGGACTTGCCGTCCCCGCCCCCGCCGCACGCGGTCAGCGTGAGGGATGCGAGGGCGGTGAGGGTGGCGGCGGTTGTGGGTAGGGCGCGGCGGCGCGTCACTGTGGATCTCCCCCGGAGGATGGCGACGTGTGCAGTGGGCAACGAAGTTATCAGGGGTGAGAGAGGGGGATTTGGGCGTTCGGTGGGGGGTGTGGGGGAACCCCAGAGATACGGAGTGGCTGGTGTGAACGGGCTGGGAGCGTTCGGAGTTGGTGGGCGGAAGCTGTGTCGACCCCGTCAATAGGATCTCTGTAGGCTCAGTACGTCCCCTTTATCGCACCCACCTCACACACCATCAGGACACCCGCCATGCCGCGACGCCGTAGTTCAAGCTCGACGGGAAATCCGACGGGAGGCTCGACGGCCCCGAGGAACCGGACGCCGCAGCCGGTGCGGGTGCGGCGGCGTACGGTCGGGGACTTCGTGAAGGCGTTCCTCGCCTTCCTGGCCCTGATGGTTTTGCTCGTCGGCGTACCGCTCGCGCTGGCCATGCAGTTCGGGTGGCCGCTGCCGCACGGAGTGCCGAGCCTGGACTGGCTCCAGCAGGAGATCACCGTCCAGACCTTCCTGAACATCCTGTCGGTCGTCGTCTGGCTCGCCTGGGCGCAGTTCACCGCCTGTGTGCTCGTGGAGATGAAGGCCGCGCTGTCCGGGGTCGGGGTGCCGGGGCGGGTGCCCGGGGCCGGACCCAGTCAGCTCCTCGCTCGACAACTCGTCGCCGCGCTGCTGCTCGTCGGGGCCACGGCCGCCAGCTTCACGCCCGGACTGTCGCAGCTCGGACACGGTCTGGAGGGGAACCAGAAGGGGACCGTCGCCGTCGCGCAGCAGACGCCGGGCGGGCTGTTCGGGCAGCAGCGGGAGCAGGCCGCCGACACCGCGGCCGCCGTCGCCGAGCAGGCCGCGGGCGCCGCCGCGCAGGCAGAGGCCAAGCAGGGCGACACGAAGTACTACCGGATCCAGCCGCCCGAGGGACGCCACCACGACTCGCTCTGGGAGATCGCCCAGCGGCACCTCGGCGACGGGCGCCGGTACAAGGAGATCTACGCGCTCAACAAGGACCGGGTCCAGCCCGACGGCTCCCGGCTGTCCGAGGCCAGCCTCATCCGGCCCGGCTGGATCATGGAGATGCCCGCGGACGCGCACGGCGGCGAACTCGTCGAGATGCCCGACGGCGCGCCGGACGTCTCCGAGCAGGTGCGGCAGCAGATCCACGACTACGCCAGGACCGGCGACCAGGCCCAAGGCGGGGGCGACCAGGCCCAGGGCGGCCACCGGCAGGACGGTCGCTCCCACGCCTCCGTTCCCGCCCAGCGGCAGCATCAGGACCACGGTGGCGGGACCGCCGACACCGCCGCCACCCCCGCCACCTCTTCCTCCGGACGTTCCTTCGGGCTGCCCGAGGCCCTCCTCGGCGCCCCGCTCCTCGCCGCCGGTCTCCTCGCCGCACTCGGCCACCGCCGCAGGCAGGCACTGTGGCAGTCGGCGCTCGGCGCCGTCGGCGGGCGCCGCGGCATGGAACCGCCGACGCCGACCGGGGACGCGCTGGACGTGCGGGACGCGCTGCTGGTGGGCGCCGACCCCGAGGGCGTACGGCGGCTCGACCGGTCCCTGCGCGGGCTCGCCGCCGCCCTCGCCGCAGAGTCCAGGCCGCTGCCCGTCGTCTACGCCGCCTGGCTCACCGGAGGCGACCTGCACCTCCAGCTCGCACAGCCGGCCGGCAAGCCGCCCGCGCCCTGGCAGACCGGGCAGGACGAGACGTTCTGGGTGCTGGGGCACGCCGACGCCGAGCGGTACGAGGACGCCGACACGGCCGCCCCGTTCCCCGGGCTCGTCAGCCTCGGCACCATGGACGACTCACGGCTGCTGCTCAACCTGGAGGCCGTGCCCGGCATCGTCTCGCTGAGCGGCCGCGCCGCCGACCGGGCCGCCGTGTTCGCCTCCGTCGCCGCCGAACTCGCCACCAACGGCTGGTCGGACCGTATGACCGTCACCCTCGTCGGCTTCGGTCAGGACCTCACCCCCCTCGCCCCCAACCGCCTCCGCCACCTCGACGGCATCGAGGCGCTCCTGGAGACCATGGAGGCCGAGACGCGGCAGCGGCGCGGCGCGCTGGGTGCCGCCGGGCACGACTCCGTGCTCACCGGCCGCACCGGGCCCGCCCAGCACACCCGTTGGGCACCGCACCTGGTGCTGCTGGCCGCCCAGCCCTCGCCGGAGGAAGCCCTTAGGCTCGCCGAACTCGCCTCCGGTGCGAGTCGGTTGGGCATCGGCTACCTCGTCGGCACCGATTCCGCCGAACTGCCGGGTGCCGCCTGGGAGATGGAGATCACCGGCGAGGGCAGGCTGCTCGCCCCGCTGCTCGGGCTCGAACTCGACGCGCAGATGCTGCCGTCGGCCGAACAGCAGGCGGTGGTCGAGCTGTTCGTCGAGGCCGACCCGGAGAACGGGCCCGACGGACCGGCGCCCACCCCGCCGTTCCTCGTCGACATCACCGAGCAGGGGCGGCCGGCGGTCTACGCGCGGCTCGTGGGCCCGTACGAGATCATCGGGCTCGACACCCCGGACGACGAGCGCAGCGCGCTGCTGCACGAGGCGCTGGCGCTGCTGCTCCTGCACCGGGAGGGCGTGCATCCGCGGGTGCTGTCCTCCGCGCTGTGGCCGCGCGGGGTCACCGACGACGTGCGGGACGCTCTCGTCGAGCGGCTGCGTTCCTGGCTCGGCACCGATCCCGACGGCACGCCCCGGCTCCGTACGGACGACACCGGGCGGCTCACCCTCGCCAAGTCCGTCGTCTCCGACCTCGACGTGCTGCGCTCGCTGTACCACGAGGCCACGCAGGGCAAGGGCGCGGACAGCCGGGCGGTGCGCGGCCGGCTGCTCACCGACGCACTGGTGGTGGTGCGCGGACCGCTGCTCGCCGACCGGCCCGAGGGCCGCTACCGGTGGCTCACCCACGAGATCGTCGACGCCCAACTGCCCCTCATCGTCGCCGACATCGGGCTCGCCCTGTCCTCCTTCCATCTGGAGAAGGACCGTGCGGACAAGGCGATCGAGGCGCTGGACGCCGCGTTGCGCAGCGCCCCGGCCGACGAGCGCCTGTGGAACGAGCTGCTGCGCGCCACGCACGCCACCGGCGACACCGCCCGCCTCCAGGCGCTCGCCGCCGACCTCGTCGGACGCGCCGGCGCCCGCGGCCTGCCGCCGCGCACCGAGGCCCTGCTCGACGAACTGCTGCCGCCCTGGCGCACCGCCGTCGCCGCGGCGGGATGAGCACCGTGCCGTCGACCGCTCTGCCGCTGGTCGCCGCCGCCGCGCTGTGGGGCGCGGTGGCGGGCGCGTCGCTTCCGCGGGCCGTGTACCGGTTCTCCGTGCCGTCGGGGGAGCCGTGGCGGGGGCAGTGCCCGCGTGGGTGTCCGGTGCGGGGATGGGTCGGGCGTGCCCGGTGCGGGCGGTGCGCCGCCGACGGCGACGGCGCCTTGTACGGTCCTGGCGCCTCGGACGGTGCCGACGCCGCGTACGGTCCGGGCGCCCTGCCGACTGCCGTCGTCACCGCTCTCCTCTGCGCCGCGCTCGCCGTCGCCACCGGTGTCCGGCCCGAACTCGCCGTCTGGCTGCTGCTCGCGCCCGTCGGTGTGCTGCTCGCGGTGGTCGACTTCCGGGTGCGGCGGCTGCCCGACGTGCTGACCCTGCCCCTCGCGGGCGCCGCCCTCGTGCTCCTCGGCCCGGCCGCACTGCTTCCCGGGCACGCCGGGCACTGGCCGACCGCGCTGTACGGCGCGCTCGCGCTCGGCGGCTGCTACTTCGTGCTGTTCCTCGTCAACCCCGCCGGGATGGGGTTCGGCGACGTGAAACTGGCGCTCGGGGCGGGCGCCGTCCTCGGCTGGTACGGCTGGCCCACCGTCATGCTGGGCACCTTCGCCGGGTTCCTGTTCGGCGCGCTGTACGGCGGCGCGCTCGTCGTCGTACGGCGGGCGGGTCGCAAGACGGCGATCCCGTTCGGGCCGTTCCTGCTCGCGGGCGCGTTCACCGGCGTTCTGATCGGCGCGTACGCAACCTGAGGACCCCGCCGCAAAAGGCCTGGCGTAGGCTGGTTCGGTCTGTCCACAACCCTTACGAACCTTGCGAAAGGGACGCCCGGTGACCGAGAAGGCCGACCTTCAGTCCGTGCTCGACCGTGCCGCCGCGGGCGGACGGATCACCCCCGAGGAAGCGCTCGACCTCTACCGCCACGCGCCGCTGCACGCGCTGGGCGCCGCCGCCGACGCCGTGCGCCGCCGCAAGTACGCGGGCACCGAGCACATCGCGACGTACATCATCGAGCGCAACATCAACTACACGAACGTGTGCGTCACCGCGTGCAGGTTCTGCGCCTTCTACGCCGCCCCGAAGGACACCGAGAAGGGGTGGACCCGCGACCTCGACGACATCCTGCGGCGCTGCGCCGAGACCGTCGAACTCGGCGGCACGCAGATCATGTTCCAGGGCGGCCACCACCCGGACTACGGCGTCGAGTACTACGAGAAGCACTTCAGCGCCATCAAGAAGGCCTTCCCGCAGCTCGTGATCCACTCGCTGGGCGCCTCCGAGGTGGAGCACATGGCGCGGATCTCGGGCGTCTCGGTGGAGGAGGCCATCACGCGCATCCACGAGGCAGGCCTCGACTCCTTCGCCGGCGCCGGCGCCGAACTCCTGCCGGAGCGGCCGCGCAAGGCCATCGCCCCGCTGAAGGAGTCCGGGGAGCGCTGGCTGGAGATCATGGAGACCGCGCACCGGCTGGGCGTGGAGTCCACCTCCACGATGCTCATGGGCACCGGTGAGACGAACGCCGAGCGGATCGAGCACCTGCGGATGATCCGTGACGTGCAGGACCGCACGGGCGGCTTCCGGGCGTTCATCCCGTACACCTACCAGCCGGAGAACAACCACCTGAAGGGCCGTACGCAGGCCACTCTCTTCGAGTACCTGCGGATGATCGCGATCGCGCGCCTCTTCCTCGACAACGTGATGCACATCCAGGGCTCCTGGCTGACCACCGGCAAGGAGGTCGGCCAGCTCACCCTGCACTACGGCGCCGACGACCTGGGCTCGATCATGCTCGAGGAGAACGTCGTCTCGTCGGCCGGCGCCAAGCACCGGTCCAACCGGATGGAGATCATCGAGCTCATCCGGAAGGCGGGACGGGTGCCGGCGCAGCGGGCGACGACGTACGAGCACCTCGTCGTGCACGACGACCCGGCGAACGACCCGGTCGACGACCGCGTGATGTCCCACATCTCGTCGACGGCGATCGCGGGCGGGACTGCCCACCCCGAGCTGAAGCTGCTCACCTCCAACTGACGTACGAGGCAAGGGTGCTGACGATTCACGCGGCGGACGCGGTGCGCGTCGGACGGGACGCGGAACCGGTCGAGGGCGGTGCCGTCGCCGTCGACGGCGCCCGGGTCGCGGCCGTGGGGACGCTCGCCGAGCTGGAGCGGCGGTTCCCGCACGCGCGCGTGCGGCGCTGGCCGGGCGTGCTCGGGCCGGGGCGCGTGCACGAGGGGCCGCTGCCCGACGCGCCGAGTCCGCGCGAGCGGGTCCACGCGGTGCTCAAGCTCGGCGCGACGGCCGTGCTCGCCGGGCACGCGGACGCGCCCGGCCTGCGGGAGGCCGCCGCCCGGAACGACGTCGCCGTCCTGGCCGGGCCCCGGCCCACGGCGGTGGTGGAGGGCGGCCGCGCCGACCTCGCCGTCTTCGACGACTCCGGCGCCTGCCTCGCCACGGTCTGCGCGGGCCGTTTGGTCCACCGCAGACGCTAAGAGCCCGGGCCCCTGGCCCCGGGCCCCCAAGCCCCCTGGCCCCGGGCCCCCGGGCCCCCGGGCCCCTGGGCCCCTGGCCCCGGGCCCCCGGGCCCCTGGGCCCCTGGGCCCCTGGCCCCGGGCCCCTGGGCCCCTGGGCCCCTGGCCCCGGGCCTCCAAGCCCCCGGGCCTCCAAGCCCCCGGGCCTCCAAGCCCCCGGGCCTCCAAGCCCCCTGGCCTCCGGGCCTCCTGCCTCCGGGCCTCCTGCCTCCGGGCCTCCTGCCTCCGGGCCCCTGAACGCTCAGACCCTCAGCCCCCGGTCCCACCCTCACCCACCCAACACCCGAGCGAACGCCCCCGGCTTCTGCTTCACGCCGCTGCAATCCGTCGCCGCGTCGTTCCGGGACGGGACGTTCTTCTCGCACTGGCGGTCGCGGAAGGTGGACCACATCGAGACCCAGGCGATCCGCTTCTCCTCGGCGAAGGAGCGCACCTGGGCCGCGTCCGCGAGGGTGAACGTCTCGCCGGCGATGTCGTTGGCGCCGATCATCGGGGTGAGCGCCATGCCCTCCCAGGCGTCGGCGTCCGAGAGCCCGAAGACCTTCTTCAGCTGGGCGTGGGCGGCCTTCGCGGCGGCGAGGGCGTAGTCGCCCATGTCGCCGGTGTAGGACTCGGCGTAGTTCATCGTCATGAGGTTGACGGTCGAGACCTGGACGTCGTGCTCGTTCGCGGACTCCAGCAGCGCCAGACCGTGGGAGTCCAGCCCGGACGGCATGACGGGCAGCGTGAAGGACACCTCCAGACCGGGCCGCCGCTTCTGCAACAGGGCGATCGCCCGGGAACGCAGGTCGACGGAGGCGGAGTCGGTCAGCGTACGGCCCTCGACGTCGAAGTCGGCCCGGGTCGAGCCCGCCGCGTCCAGGGCCTTCCCGTACGCGTCCGCCAGCGCGGACGCGCTCTCGCAGGTCGTCGCCAGCTCCTCGCCGTCGGCCCCGCCGAAGGAGACGCGCACCGTGGCGCCCGACTTCCTCAGTTTCCCGAGCCGGGACCTCACCTCGGCGTCGTCCAGCCCCGTCATCCCGTCCCACTCCGGAGCGCATCCGCCGCCGGAGATGACGAAGGCGAGATTGTACGTCGCGGGCGAGCCCGCCGAGTCGGTGCCCGAAGCGGTCGTGGCGCTCACGTAGGGGGCGTACGAGGTGCTGGACCGACCGGCCTTGTGGGCCGCGTCGGAGGTGCCGTCGGACATCGGGGAGCAGCCCGTGGCGGCCAGGGCGACCAGGCAGGCGAGCCCGGCCACCGGCGTCAGGAAACTCCTCATTGCGCATGCACCAGCTCTCGTGATGACCGTCCATGGATCCGGACACAGCGGGGTCCCGGTCCAAGGAGAGCCTGTCCCCGGACCGGGAACCGCCTTCCGAGCCTGCCATTGAAAGCCGTGCCGCCGGGGCACTTCCGTCAACCGCCACCCCCGCCTGCCACAATGGGCCGGTGACCCGCGCATCCCTGGAGAAGCAGCCGCACGACGTCGCCTCGATGTTCGACGACGTGGCGGAACGGTACGACCTGACCAACGACGTGCTGTCCCTGGGGCAGGACCGGCGGTGGCGGAAGGAGGTCGCCAGGGCGGTCGACGCCCGTCCGGCGCAGAAGATCCTCGATCTCGCCGCCGGGACGGCCACCTCCTCGCTGCCCTTCACCCGCGCCGGCGCCTACGTCGTCCCCTGCGACTTCTCGCTCGGGATGCTGCGGGTCGGCAAGCGGCGGCACGCCTGGCTGCCGTTCACCGCGGGCGACGCGACGCGGCTGCCGTTCAAGGACGACACCTTCGACGCCGTCACCATCTCCTTCGGGCTGCGCAACGTGCAGGACACCGAGACGGCCCTGCGGGAGATGTACCGGGTGACCCGGCCCGGCGGCCGCGTGGTCATCTGCGAGTTCTCGCATCCCACCTGGGCGCCGTTCCGCACGGTCTACACCGAGTACCTGATGCGCGCCCTGCCGCCCGTGGCGCGCGCGGTGTCCTCCAACCCGGACGCGTACGTCTACCTCGCCGAGTCCATCCGGGCCTGGCCCGACCAGCCCGGGCTGGCCGGGCTGCTGCGTACGGCGGGCTGGTCGAAGGTGGCCTGGCGCAACCTCAGCGGCGGGATCGTGTCCCTGCACCGGGGGTTCAAGGACTGACGGCCGCGCGGGCCGTTGTACGGGGTTGACCCCGGTCACACGGGACTGACGGCGTACGGATCGCCCGGTTCGTCGAGTTCGCGCTGGAGGCCGCCGGTGGGCGGCCGCGGAACGCGCGGCTCGCGGACGCCTCCGCCTCCCTCGCCCGCGCCGAAGTCGAACCACACGTACACCATCGAGTCCCGCGGCACCTCGGCGCCGGGCTGCGGATACTGGCGGACGACATGGTCGACGACCGTGAGATGGAAGTCCGGGCGGTCAGGCGCGTTGAGCGACAGGCCCCGGGCCCGGGCGGTCTCGCGTGCGTCCACGGCCATCAGTCCGACCAGGCGCGGCACGCGCACTTCGGGTGTCTTGGGTGTTATGTACACAGACGTCACCCCCAGCGGTACTGGCAGGGTAACCGGCCAGGGGTGTCACCCGGAAGCGTCAAGTGTCTTTCTGTGACAGTCGATTACGAACGGTAATCAGTCGCGATCACAGCTCCAGCCGGTAGCAGTGCCCCTGCCGCTCCGACACCGGCGTCACGAAGGTCTGCGCCAGACTCATGCCGAGGCGCTCGGTGACCGCGATGGACCGCTTGTTGCGCGCGTCGACCATCGCCACCACGCTCGTCAGGCCGGCCGTGCGCAGCCGCTCCAGGGTCATCCGGGCCGCCGCCGTGACGTATCCGCGGCCCCAGTGCTCGCGGCTGAGCCGCCAGCCGATCTCGATCTCGCCGGTGGGGCCCCAGTCCCGCTCCCACGGCTGGGCGCCGGTGAAGCCGATGACCCGGCCGTCCTCGTCGAGCATCGTCCACAGGCAGAAGCCGCGTTCGGCGTCGTGCCGCCGCTGACGGGCGGTGAGTTCCTCGTAGACGGACAGCTCCGCGGGCCTGCCGCCGTGGAACTCCATGACGTCGGGGTCGGCGAAGATCCGGTGCCAGGCGACGGCGTCCTCATCGGTGGGGACGCGCAGGCGTACGACGGGGAGAGCTCGGTTCACGGGGCAGCCCTTCAGCCGGGTGATCAATTCTGCTGCATAGACTGCCCATGTCCAGTGCCGGTCGGCACGCAGATTCCGAACCTTGGGGAGATCCCGCCGTGACCGTGACTGAGCCCCTCTCCGAGAACACCGCAGATGTGATCGTCGTGGGCGCAGGGCCGGCAGGGTCCACCACCGCCTATCACCTCGCCCGGGCCGGACTCGATGTACTCCTGCTGGAGAAGACCGAGTTCCCGCGCGAGAAGGTCTGCGGCGACGGCCTCACCCCACGCGCCGTCAAACAGCTCGTCGCCATGGGCATCGACATCTCCGAGGAGGCCGGCTGGCTGCGCAACAAGGGCCTGAGGATCATCGGCGGAGGCGTCCGTCTCCAGCTCGACTGGCCCGACCTCGCCTCCTTCCCCGACTACGGACTCGTGCGCAAGCGCGACGACTTCGACGAGCAGCTCGCCCGGCAGGCGCAGAAGGCGGGCGCCCGGCTGTTCGAGCGCTGCAACGTGTCCGCGCCCCTCGTGGACGACCGCACCGGCCGCATCACCGGGGTCAGGGCCAAACTGGGCGAGGAGAAGCGCGAGGTCACCTTCCACGCGCCGCTCGTCGTCGCCGCCGACGGCAACTCCACCCGCCTGTCCCTGGCGATGGGCCTGCACCGCCGTGAGGACCGCCCGATGGGTGTCGCGGTGCGCACCTACTTCACCAGCCCGCGCCACGACGACGACTACCTGGAGTCCTGGCTGGAGCTGTGGGACCGGCGCGGTCCCCAGGACCGGCTGCTGCCCGGCTACGGCTGGATCTTCGGCATGGGCGACGGCACCTCCAACGTCGGCCTGGGCGTGCTCAACACCTCCGATTCCTTCAAGGAGCTGGACTGGCGCGAGGTGCTCAAGGCCTGGTGCGCGTCCATGCCGGAGGACTGGGGCTACACCCCGGACAACATGACCGGCCCGATCCGCGGCGCGGCCCTGCCCATGGCCTTCAACCGCCAGCCCCACTACACGCGGGGCCTGCTGCTCGTCGGCGACGCGGGCGGTCTGGTCAACCCGTTCAACGGCGAGGGCATCGCCTATGCGATGGAGTCCGGCCAGCTCGCCGCCGACGTCATCGTCCAGGCCCACTCCCGGGCCACCCCGGCGCAGCGCGAACTCGCCCTGCGGCGCTACCCGCGCATTCTGAAGGACACCTACGGCGGCTACTACACGCTGGGCCGCGCCTTCGTGAAGCTGATCGGCAACCCGAAGGTCATGCAGATCGCCGCCCAGCGCGGGCTGACCCACCCGGTGCTGATGAAGTTCACCCTCAAGCTCCTGGCCAACCTCACCGACCCGACGGGCGGCGACGCGATGGACCGCATCATCAACGGCCTGAGCAAGGTGGCCCCGAAGGCCTGAGCGGACGAGGGACGACGGCGGACGACAGCGGGGACGAACAGCGGGGCCGGCTCGGACACGAGCCGGCCCCGCTGTCGTGTCACAGGGGGGGCGAAGCGGGCGGAACGGGAACGCCGGAAGGGCCGCTGCCCCCGAGCGGCTGCGGCCCTTCAGTCCATACGGCTGTGCGCGGGCGTCCTCAGAGCACCCGGACCGCGCCGGACGGCGGGTCGTAGGACAGCGGACGCTCGACGACGCCCGTGGACGGGTTCTGCGCACCGACGAACATACCGTTACCGACGTAGACACCCACGTGGTACGCGCTGCCCGCGCCGCCCCAGTAGAGGATGTCGCCCGGCTGGAGGTTGGACAGCGACACCTGGGTGCCGGCGGTCGACTGGTCCTGGGAGACCCGCGGGAGGCTGATGCCGACCTGCTTGAAGGCGGTCTGCACCAGGCCGGAGCAGTCGAAGGCGGACGGGCCGGTGGCGCCGGAGACGTAGGCCTTGCCGACCTGGGCCTTGACGAACGAGACCACGGCCGCGGCCGAACCGGTCGCCGTGGACACGCTGGCGGAGGTGGAGCCGACGCTCGCCGTGGCGCTGAGGGTCGGCCGCTCGGCCGTGCGGGAGGCACGGTCGGCGGCGGCCTGGCGGGCGGTCTCGGCGGCCTTCTTCCGGGCGGCCTCGGCCTTCTTGCGGGCCTCCGCCTTCTTCTTGGCGTCGGCGAGGTCCGCCTTGGCCTGCTTCGCGGCGTTTGCGGCGGCGGCGTCGCGCTCGGCGCTCAGGCGGTAGTTGGCGGCCGCCTGTTCGGTCGCGTCGGCCGACTGGGCGACCTGGGCGGCCAGGTCGGCGGTCAGGGTGGGCAGTTCGAGGGTCTGGGTCACCGGCTCGGCGGCGTTCGCCGACGAGGCCGACGTGCCTGCCACTGCCAGGGTGCCGAGGACGCCGCCGGCAACACCGGCCCGCATCGCGACTCTCGACGCGCTACGGCGGGGCTTCCGGTGGCTGCGTATGTGAGCGGTGTGGGACATGGGAACAACCGGTACCAGGGGCTCCTTCATATCTTCAAGAAACGTGCGGTGCGCCACATTTGCTCAATGAGGGCGCCAAATCCCATGTCCGAGGTTCCTTATTGACGCCGTAACGGACATTACGGGCGGACGTGATCATGCCTTTGATCATGGTCTTTCGCTGTTACGCCCGAATTGCCCTCGGCCTACCATCCGAGTGGATCGTTGGCCAAGCCCCGCTCTCACGCTCCTCTCATGAACGTGACGGAGGTCACGGAGTGATCACCGTCCGGCAGGGTTCGCGCACGCACTGACTCACCGGTCCCATTTGTCACTTGAGTCCCATTGATGAAACCGCGCCCGAGCGGCCTCCTGGTTCACACCGTCCGCTTGTGAACGGGTGAACGTGTCCACATCTCGCGCCGACGTCCCTCTGATGTGTGAAAAGCGGGCCCATATCAAAGGCTTGACACAGTTAGCCACTTTGCGTGGAGCGCCGGGCATCTGATAGTGCACACCCCCTCCGACCTGCAAATACGAGGTAAAATGTGACCAGTAGTGATCACACAGGTGCTTCGCGTGCGAAGATCACCGCTCATCCGACTTGATGATCGTTCGTCAGGTGGTGGAGATCACAAAGCTCATGCAATACCCCGTGTCGCAGATCACAGAGCGTCGGGCATAAGATGCGAGGCAGTTGGGCTTGTGACCTGCTTCACATGTTCTCGATCTTGGCTGGACGAGCCGGGAAACGGGGGCCGCGTGAGGCGGCAGCGGCCCAGCGACCGCCAGCAGTCAGTGCCGACTGAGAGGAGCGAGGAGCGGTGAACGCGTATGCGCCCATCCTCGTACTGGGAGCCCTCGGGGCAGGCTTTGCGATCTTCTCCGTGGTCATGGCCACGCTGATCGGACCGAAGCGGTACAACCGCGCCAAACTCGAGGCCTACGAGTGCGGAATCGAGCCGACCCCCACGCCGGCCGGCGGCGGGCGCTTCCCCATCAAGTACTACCTGACGGCGATGCTCTTCATCGTCTTCGACATCGAGATCGTCTTCCTCTACCCATGGGCCGTCAGCTTCGACGCCCTGGGTGTATTCGGGCTCGTGGAGATGCTGCTCTTCGTGCTCACCGTCTTCGTGGCGTACGCGTACGTATGGCGGCGCGGCGGCCTGGAATGGGACTGAGGGGCCTTTAACGACATGGGACTCGAAGAAAAGCTGCCGAGCGGCTTCCTGCTGACCACCGTCGAGCAGGCCGCGGGCTGGGTGCGCAAGGCGTCCGTCTTCCCGGCCACCTTCGGCCTCGCCTGCTGCGCGATCGAGATGATGACCACCGGCGCCGGACGCTACGACCTGGCGCGCTTCGGCATGGAGGTCTTCCGGGGTTCGCCGCGTCAGGCGGACCTGATGATCGTGGCCGGCCGGGTCAGCCAGAAGATGGCGCCGGTCCTCAGGCAGGTCTACGACCAGATGCCCAACCCCAAGTGGGTGATCTCGATGGGCGTGTGCGCCTCCTCGGGCGGCATGTTCAACAACTACGCGATCGTCCAGGGCGTCGACCACATCGTCCCGGTCGACATCTACCTCCCGGGCTGTCCGCCGCGGCCCGAGATGCTGATGGACGCGATCCTCAAGCTGCACCAGAAGATCCAGTCCTCCAAGCTCGGCGTGAACGCCGAGGAGGCCGCCCGCGAGGCGGAGGAGGCCGCGCTCAAGGCCCTGCCCACGATCGAGATGAAGGGGCTGCTGCGATGAGCGACGGAAACGGCAAGGACGTGAACGGGTCCGCGAACGGGGTGAACCCGGAGAAGGACCTGTCCGCCGACAACCTCCCCGGTCGGCGGGGCCAGGGTGGCGAGGAGATCCGCGTCCAGCGCGGCATGTTCGGTGCCAACAACGGCGGCGACACCTCCGGCTACGGCGGGCTCGTCCGCTCGGTCCGGCTCCCGGGTCCGGCGAGCCGTCCCTACGGCGGCCCCGGCGGAGCCTTCGACGAGATCGCCGACGAACTCGAGGGCGCCCTCGAGGAACAGGGGCTCCTGCCGGAGAACGCGATCGAGAAGACGGTCGTCGACCGCGGCGAACTGACCTTCCACATCGAGCGCGAGCACCTGGTGCGCGTCGCCCGCACCCTGCGCGACGACCCCGCCCTGCGCTTCGAGCTGTGCACCGGCGTCAGCGGCGTCCACTACCCGCAGGACAAGGGCCGCGAGCTGCACGCCGTGTACCACCTGCGCTCGATCACCCACAACCGGCTGGTCCGGCTGGAGGTCAGCGCCCCCGACGCCGACCCGCACATCCCGTCGCTTGTCCCCGTCTACCCGACCAACGACTGGCACGAGCGCGAGACCTACGACTTCTTCGGGATCGTCTTCGACGGCCACCCGGCCCTGACGCGGATCATGATGCCGGACGACTGGCAGGGCCATCCGCAGCGCAAGGACTATCCCCTCGGCGGCATCCCCGTCGAGTACAAGGGCGCCCAGATCCCGGCTCCGGACCAGCGGAGGTCGTACTCATGAGCACGCACACCCCGTCCTCGGCCTCCCCGCGCGAGACCACCGAGGGCACGGTATACACGGTCACCGGTGGCGACTGGGACGAGGTCGCCCGGTCCGCGGCCCGCGCCGACGACGAGCGCATCGTCGTCAACATGGGTCCCCAGCACCCCTCGACCCACGGCGTGCTCCGGCTGATCCTGGAGATCGACGGCGAGACGGTCACCGAGGCCCGCTGCGGCATCGGCTACCTGCACACCGGCATCGAGAAGAACATCGAGTACCGCACGTGGACGCAGGGCACCACCTTCGTCACGCGCATGGACTACCTGACGTCCTTCTTCAACGAGACCGCCTACTGCCTCGCCGTCGAGAAACTCCTCGGCATCGAGGACCAGATCACCGAACGCGCCAAGATCATCCGGGTGCTCCTGATGGAGCTGAACCGGCTCTCCTCCCACCTGGTGTGCATCGCCACCGGCGGCATGGAGCTGGGCGCCACCACGATCATGATCTACGGCTTCCGTGATCGTGAAATGATTCTCGACCTCTACGAGCTCATCACCGGCCTGCGGATGAACCACGCGTACATCCGGCCCGGCGGACTCGCCCAGGACCTGCCGCCCGGCGCGGTGGACCAGATCCGCGAGTTCGTGAAGAAGATGACGAAGAACCTCCCGGAGTACGACAAGCTCGCCACCGGGAACCCCATCTTCAAGGCCCGCATGCAGGACGTCGGCTACCTCGACCTGGCCGGCTGCATGGCCCTCGGCGCCACCGGCCCGATCCTGCGCTCCACCGGCCTGCCACACGACCTGCGCAAGGCCCAGCCCTACTGCGGCTACGAGACGTACGACTTCGACATCCCGACCGCCGACTCCTGCGACTCCTACGGCCGCTTCCTGATCCGCCTGGAGGAGATGCGCCAGTCGCTCAGGATCGTCGAGCAGTGCCTGGACCGGCTGGAGCCGGGCCCGGTCATGGTCGCCGACAAGAAGATCGCCTGGCCCGCCCAGCTCGCCCTGGGACCGGACGGACTCGGCAACTCCCTGGACCACATCAAGAAGATCATGGGCACCTCCATGGAGGCCCTGATCCACCACTTCAAGCTGGTCACCGAGGGCTTCCGCGTCCCGCCGGGACAGGCGTACGCGGCGGTCGAGTCGCCCAAGGGCGAACTCGGGGTGCACGTCGTCTCCGACGGAGGCACCCGCCCCTACCGGGTCCACTTCCGGGACCCGTCCTTCACCAACCTTCAGGCCATGGCGGCGATGTGCGAGGGCGGCCAGGTCGCCGACGTCATCGTCGCCGTCGCGTCCATCGACCCCGTGATGGGAGGCGTCGACCGGTGACCACCAGTTCTTCGGAGCAGGGCGTCAGCCTGGGCATGCCCGAACTGCCCGCGCCCGACTACCCGGACGACGTCCGCACCCGGCTCGAGCGGGACGCGCGCGAGATCATCGCCCGCTACCCGGACTCCCGGTCCGCCCTCCTGCCGCTGCTGCACCTGGTGCAGTCGGAGGAGGGGCACGTCACGCGCACCGGGATGCGGTTCTGCGCGGACGTGCTCGGCCTGACCACGGCCGAGGTCACCGCCGTCGCCACCTTCTACACCATGTACCGGCGCAAGCCGTCCGGCGACTACCAGGTGGGCGTCTGCACCAACACCCTGTGCGCCGTCATGGGCGGCGACGCCATCTTCGAGGCCCTCCAGGAGCACCTCGGCGTCGGCAACGGCGAGACCACCGACGACGGCAAGGTCACCCTGGAGCACATCGAGTGCAACGCGGCCTGCGACTACGCGCCGGTCGTGATGGTCAACTGGGAGTTCTTCGACAACCAGACCCCGGCGAGCATCAAGCGCCTCGTCGACGACCTGCGCGCCGGACGGCCGGTGACGCCCACGCGCGGCGCGCCCCTGTGCACGTTCAAGGAGACCGCCCGGATCCTGGCCGGCTTCCCCGACGAGCGCGAAGGGGCGACGGAGTCCGGCGGCAGCGCGGGACCCGCCTCGCTGGTCGGCCTCCGCCTGGCCAAGGGAGAGGCCGCACCCGCGCGCGTGGTCCACCCGCGCGACGGCGGACCGCAGGACGCCGGCCCGCACGACGCCGTGCACCAGCCGTCACCGACCGAGCACCTGAGCTCGCACGACGCGCCGCAGGACACATCGGCATCCGACCCGCCCGACCCGTCGCCCACCACCACCCGTGATGGAGGGGCTGCGCCCCGCACCTCTGATGCGGCGGGACCTGTCGGAGACGTCGGAGAGGAGGGGGAGGGATGACCTTGGCACCGGAGATCGACGAGAGCAGCCCGGAGAAGCTGCTCGTACCCGTGCTGTCCGCCTTCTGGGACGAGGACAGGTCCTGGACGATGGACGTGTACCGACGGCACGAGGGGTACGAAGGACTGCGCAAGGCGCTCGCCATGTCGCCGGACGACGTGATCGCGTACGTCAAGGACTCCGGTCTGCGCGGCCGCGGCGGCGCCGGATTCCCGACCGGGATGAAGTGGCAGTTCATTCCCCAGGGCGATGGCAAACCGCACTATCTTGTTGTCAACGCCGACGAATCGGAGCCCGGGACCTGCAAGGACATCCCGCTCCTCTTCGCGAACCCGCACAGCCTCATCGAGGGCATCGTCATCGCGTGCTACGCCATCAGGTCGTCGCATGCCTTCATCTATCTGCGGGGCGAAGTCGTCCCCGTACTGCGGCGGTTGCACGAGGCCGTGCGCGAGGCCTACGCGGCCGGCTACCTCGGCGAGAACATCCTGGGCAGCGGCCTCGACCTCGACCTCACCGTGCACGCCGGCGCCGGCGCGTACATCTGCGGCGAGGAGACCGCGCTGCTCGACTCGCTCGAAGGCCGCCGCGGCCAACCGCGGCTGCGTCCTCCCTTCCCTGCCGTCGCGGGCCTGTACGCGTGCCCCACTGTGGTGAACAACGTCGAGTCCATCGCGTCGGTTCCCGCGATCCTGAACAACGGCAAGGACTGGTTCAGGTCGATGGGCAGCGAGAAGTCCCCGGGCTTCACGCTCTACTCGCTCAGCGGCCATGTCGCGAGCCCCGGCCAGTACGAGGCCCCGCTCGGCATCACACTGCGTCAGCTGCTCGACATGAGCGGCGGAATGCGCCCCGGGCACCGGCTGAAGTTCTGGACGCCGGGCGGCTCCTCGACGCCGATGTTCACCGACGAGCACCTCGACGTCCCGCTCGACTACGAGGGGGTGGGCGCCGCGGGCTCGATGCTCGGCACCAAGGCCCTCCAGTGCTTCGACGAGACCACCTGCGTGGTGCGGGCCGTGACCCGGTGGACCGAGTTCTACGCCCACGAGTCCTGCGGCAAGTGCACACCGTGCCGCGAGGGAACGTACTGGCTGGTGCAGTTGATGCGGGACATCGAGGCCGGCAAGGGCGCGATGTCCGACCTCGACAAGCTGAACGACATCGCCGACAACATCAACGGCAAGTCCTTCTGCGCCCTCGGTGACGGCGCCGCCTCCCCGATCTTCTCCTCCCTGAAGTACTTCCGCGAGGAGTACGAGCAGCACATCACGGGCCGGGGCTGCCCCTTCGACCCGGCCAAGTCCACGGCCTGGGCCGATCGCACGGAGGTGAACCCGTGACCGTGACCACGAACGTTCCCGCGGGCGGGGGAGAGGCGGCGGTCCCGCCGGAAGACCTCGTGACGCTGACGATCGACGGGGCCGAGATCAGCGTGCCCAAGGGCACCCTGGTCATCCGGGCCGCCGAACAGCTCGGCATCGAGATCCCCCGGTTCTGCGACCACCCCCTGCTCGACCCGGCCGGCGCCTGCCGCCAGTGCATCGTCGAGGTCGAGGGCCAGCGCAAGCCGATGGCGTCCTGCACGATCACCTGCACGGACGGCATGGTCGTCAAGACCCAGCTCACCTCGCCGGTCGCCGAGAAGGCCCAGCACGGCGTGATGGAGCTGCTGCTCATCAACCACCCGCTGGACTGCCCGGTCTGCGACAAGGGCGGCGAGTGCCCGCTGCAGAACCAGGCCATGTCGCACGGCAACGCCGAATCCCGCTTCGAAGGGAAGAAGCGGACCTACGAGAAGCCCGTGCCGATCTCCACGCAGGTGCTGCTCGACCGCGAGCGGTGCGTGCTGTGCGCCCGCTGCACCCGGTTCTCCAACCAGGTCGCCGGCGACCCGATGATCGAGCTGATCGAGCGGGGCGCGCTCCAGCAGGTCGGCACCGGTGAGGGCGACCCCTTCGAGTCGTACTTCTCCGGCAACACCATCCAGATCTGCCCGGTCGGGGCGCTCACCTCGGCGGCGTACCGCTTCCGCTCCCGCCCCTTCGACCTGGTCTCCTCGCCGTCGGTGTGCGAGCACTGCTCGGGCGGCTGCGCCACCCGCACCGACCACCGGCGCGGCAAGGTCATGCGGCGGCTCGCCGCCGACGACCCCGAGGTCAACGAGGAGTGGATCTGCGACAAGGGGCGCTTCGCGTTCCGCTACGCGCAGCAGAAGGACCGGCTCACCACACCCCTGGTGCGCAACCCCGAGGGCGAACTGGTGCCGGCGTCCTGGACGGAGGCGCTGGAGATCGCCGCCCAGGGCCTGCTCGCCTCGCGCGGGCGGACCGGTGTCCTCACCGGCGGCCGGCTCACCGTCGAGGACGCCTACGCCTACAGCAAGTTCGCGCGCGTGGCGCTGGACACCAACGACATCGACTTCCGCGCGCGCGTGCACAGCGGTGAGGAGGCCGACTTCCTCGCCGCCCGGGTCGCCGGACGCGGCCGCGACCTCGACGGCAGCGGTGTCACGTACACCGCGCTGGAGAAGGCGCCCGCCGTGCTGCTCGTCGGGTTCGAGTCCGAGGAGGAGGCGCCCGGCGTCTTCCTCCGGCTGCGCAAGGCCTGGCGCAAGCACGGACAGAAGGTGTTCGCGCTGGCCACGCACGCCACGCGGGGCCTGGAGAAGGCGGGCGGCACGCTGCTGCCCGCCGCGCCCGGCACCGAGAACGAGTGGCTGGACGCGCTGGCGGGCGGTGTCGGACTCCACGACGACGGCACCCGGGCCGCCGAGGCCCTGCGGGGCGAGGGCTCGGTCATCGTCGTGGGCGAGCGGCTCGCGGCGGTCGCCGGCGGCCTGACCGCCGCCGTGCGGGCCTCCGCCGCGACCGGCGCCCGGCTCGTGTGGATCCCGCGCCGGGCCGGCGAGCGCGGCGCGGTCGAGGCCGGCGCGCTGCCGTCGCTGCTGCCGGGCGGGCGCCCGGCCACCGACCCGCGCGCGCGGGAGGAGGTCGCCGCGCTCTGGGGCGTCGCCGAACTCCCCCAGCGCTACGGACGCGACACCGGGCAGATCGTCGAGGCCGCGGCCTCGGGCCGGCTCCAGGCCCTGCTCGTCGCCGGAGTGGAGGTCGCCGACCTGCCCGATCCGGCACGCGCGCGTGAGGCCCTGTCCGAGGCGGGATTCGTGGTGTCGCTCGAACTGCGGCCCGGCGAGGTCACCGAACACGCGGACGTGGTCCTGCCCGTCGCCGCCGTCGCCGAGAAGGCCGGCACCTTCCTCAACTGGGAGGGCAGGGTCCGCCTCTTCGAGGCCGCGCTCAAGCCGGAGCAGATGACCCGCACCCTGTCGCCCACCGACGCGCGCGTGCTGCAGATGCTGGCCGACGCCATGGACGTCCACCTGGGCCTGCCGGACCTGCGGACCGTGCGCGCGGAGCTGGACCGGTTGGGTGCCTGGGCCGGACCGTACGCCGCGGACCCGGTGCACGGCGCGGACACGGCGCCGCGCCCGGCCGCCGGGGAGGCCCTGCTCGCGGGGCACCGGCTGCTGCTCGACCAGGGTGTCCTCCAGGAGGGCGACGACGCGCTCGCCGGGACCCGGCACGCCGCACGCGCACGCGTGTCGGCCGCCACGGCCGCCGAGGCGGGCGTCGCGGACTCCGCCGTGCTCGCCGTGACCGGTCCCGCCGGGACGGTCGAACTCCCGCTGGAGATCACCGAGATGCCCGACCGGGTGGTGTGGCTCCCGCTGAACTCCGTCGGCGGGGGCGTCGCCTCCGACACGGGGGCGCTGCCCGGCTCCCTCGTCCGCATCGGCCCGGCGACGTCCTCGACCGAGGCCCCCAAGGAGGTGGAGGCATGAGCCCGTACCTCGCCGCTGAGAACCTGTCGATGTTCGGCACCGATCCCTGGTGGCTGGTCGTCGTCAAGGCGGTGTTCTGCTTCGCCTTCCTGATGGTGACGGTGCTGTTCTCCATCGTCTGGGAGCGCAAGGTCGTCGCCTGGATGCAGCTGCGCATCGGCCCCAACCGGCACGGGCCCTGGGGCATGCTCCAGTCGCTCGCCGACGGCATCAAGCTGATGCTCAAGGAAGACGTCGTCGTCAAGCGCGCGGACAAGGTGGTCTACGTCCTCGCGCCGATCGTCGCCGCCATCCCGGCCTTCATGGCGATCGCCGTGATCCCGTTCGGACCGGCGAACAACGAGGTCTCGATCTTCGGTCACCGCACCGCGATGCAGCTGACCGACCTGCCGATCGCGATGCTCTACATCCTCGCGGTCGCCTCCGTCGGCATCTACGGCATCGTGCTGGCGGGCTGGAGCTCCGGATCGACCTATCCGCTCCTGGGCGGCCTGCGGTCCTGCGCGCAGATGATCTCCTACGAGATCGCCATGGGCGCCGCGTTCGCCTCGGTCTTCCTGTACTCGGGCTCGATGTCCACGTCGACGATCGTCGAGCAGCAGCACGACCGCTGGTACATCCTGCTGCTGCCGGTCTCGTTCGTCCTCTACATCGTCACGATGGTCGGGGAGACCAACCGCGCGCCGTTCGACATGCCGGAGTCCGAGGGCGACCTGGTCGGCGGCTTCAACACCGAGTACTCGTCGATCAAGTTCGCGATGTTCATGCTCGCCGAGTACGTGAACATGGTGACGGTCTCCGCGGTGTCGACCACGCTCTTCCTGGGCGGCTGGCGGGCCCCGTGGCCGATCAGCACCTTCTGGGAGGGCGCCAACCACGGCTGGTGGCCGCTGCTCTGGTTCGTGATCAAGGTCCAGTTGCTGCTGTTCTTCTTCATCTGGCTGCGCGGCACGCTCCCGCGGGTCCGCTACGACCAGCTGATGAAGCTCGGCTGGAAGGTCCTCATCCCGGTCTCCGTGGTCTGGCTGATGCTCGTGGCGACCGTCAGGGTCCTGCGCAACGAGAACTACGGCTTCGCCGACATCGCCCTCTACGTCGCCGGTGCGGTGCTGACGGTGCTGGTCCTGTCCTTCGTCGTCGACATGTTCCGCGAGCGCACCAAGGCCGAGGAGAAGCCCGAGGCCGGGCCGGCCGCCTTCGACGCGATGGCCGGCGGATTCCCCGTACCGCCGCTGCCGGGGCAGGAGCTGCCGCCGGTGCCGCGGCGCCGCTCGCACCGCGAGCGGGAGTTGATTGTCAGTGGCGGGTCGGACACTGCCAGTGACGGACCTCTGGATGGAAAGGAGGCGTCCGATGGCTGAGGAGCCCAAGGAGACCAAACCCGGTTTCCTGAACCCCGTGGCCGGCTTCGGCGTGACCTTCAAGGCCATGTTCAAGAAGCGGCTGACCGAGCAGTACCCGGAGCAGCAGAAGACCACGGCTCCGCGCTTCCACGGACGGCACCAGCTCAACCGCCATCCGGACGGCCTGGAGAAGTGCGTCGGCTGCGAGCTGTGCGCCTGGGCCTGCCCCGCGGACGCCATCTACGTGGAGGGCGCCGACAACACCGACGAGGAGCGCTACTCGCCGGGCGAGCGGTACGGGCGCGTGTACCAGATCAACTACGCCCGCTGCATCCTGTGCGGCCTGTGCATCGAGGCGTGCCCCACGCGCGCGCTGACGATGACCAACGAGTTCGAGCTGGCCGACTCCAGCCGCGCCAACCTCATCTACACCAAGGAGCAGCTGCTCGCCGGTCTCGAAGAGGGCATGGTCGACACCCCGCACGCCATCTACCCGGGCACGGACGAGCAGGACTACTACCGGGGCCTGGTGACGGAGGCCGCGCCGGGCACGGTGCGTCAGGTCGCCGTCTCCAAGGGCGAAGAGGGGCAGACGGCGGGCTCTTCGGGCGCGGCGGAGGAACAGGGGGCTGACGCATGAGCGCGCAGCTCGCCGCCTACTCCACCTCCACCGGAGAGGCCTTCCAGTTCTGGGTGCTCGGCACCGTCGCGGTGATCGGCGCCCTGTGCACCGTCTTCATGAAGAGGGCCGTGCACAGCGCGCTGTGCCTGGCCGCCACCATGATCGTCCTGGCGGTCTTCTACCTCACCAACGGCGCCTACTTCCTGGGCATCGTGCAGATCGTCGTCTACACCGGCGCGATCATGATGCTGTTCCTGTTCGTGGTGATGCTCGTCGGCGTGACCGCGGCGGACTCCCTGAAGGAGACCATCAAGGGCCAGCGCTGGCTGGCCCTGGTGTGCGGGCTCGGCTTCGGCGTCCTGCTGATCGCGGGCATCGCCAACGCCTCCCTGAAGGAGTTCAACGGCACCGGCAAGGCCAACGCGGGCGGCAACGTGGAGGGCCTGGCCTCCCTCCTGTTCACCCGCTACGTCTTCGCCTTCGAGCTCACCGGCGCGCTGCTGATCACGGCCACGGTCGGCGCCATGGTGCTCACCCACCGGGAGCGCACCGAGCGGGCCAGGACCCAGCGCGAGCTGGCCGAGCAGCGCGTGCGCGAGGGACGGCACGTACCGCCGCTGCCGGCGCCCGGCGTGTACGCCCGGCACAACGCCGTGGACATCGCCGGACTGCTGCCCGACGGCACCCCGTCCGAGCTCACCGTCAGCAAGACGCTGCGCGAGCGCGGACAGATCCGCGACGTCTCGGCCGAGGCGCTCAACGACCTCAAGGCCCTGGAGCAGCGCGCCGCGGAACGCCTGGAGCGCACCGCGATCGAGCCGACGGCCTTCAAGCGGCCCGAGGAGGCGTCGAAGTGAATCCCGTGAACTACCTCTACCTCGCCGCCCTGCTGTTCACGATCGGCGCCACCGGTGTGCTGATCCGGCGCAACGCCATCGTGGTCTTCATGTGCATCGAGTTGATGCTGAACGCCTGCAACCTCGCGCTCGTCACCTTCTCCCGGATGCACGGCAACCTCGACGGCCAGATCATCGCGTTCTTCACGATGGTCGTCGCCGCAGCGGAGGTCGTGGTCGGGCTCGCGATCATCGTGTCGGTGTTCCGTTCCCGCCACTCGGCCTCGGTCGACGACGCCAGCCTGATGAAGCTGTAAGGGGTCGGAGTAATCGTGGAGAACCTGATTGCGCTGCTGATCGCGGCGCCCCTGCTCGGAGCGGCCGTCCTCCTGGTCGGCGGCCGTCGGCTCGACGCCGTCGGCCACTGGCTCGGCACCCTGCTCGCGGCCGTGTCCTTCGTGGTCGGCCTGGTCCTCTTCGCCGACCTGCTCGGCCGGAGCGCCGACAACCGGTCCCTGACCCAGCACCTGTTCAGCTGGATCCCGGTGGCCGGCTTCCAGGCGGACGTGACCTTCCGGCTCGACCAGCTGTCGATGACGTTCGTCCTGCTGATCACCGGCGTCGGCTCGCTGATCCACCTGTACTCGGTCGCGTACATGGAGCACGACGAGCGGCGCCGCCGCTTCTTCGGCTACCTCAACCTGTTCCTCGCGGCGATGCTGCTGCTCGTCCTCGCCGACAACTACCTGCTGCTGTACGTCGGCTGGGAGGGCGTCGGTCTCGCCTCCTACCTGCTGATCGGCTTCTGGCAGCACAAGCCCAGCGCGGCGACGGCGGCGAAGAAGGCATTCCTGGTCAACCGGGTCGGCGACATGGGCCTGTCCATCGCGATCATGCTGATGTTCGCGACGTTCGGCACCTTCGCCTTCGGGCCGGTGTTCAGCCACGTCGGCGACACCTCCGAGGGCAAGCTCACCGCCATCGCGCTGATGCTGCTCCTCGCCGCCTGCGGCAAGTCCGCCCAGGTGCCGCTGCAGTCCTGGCTCGGGGACGCGATGGAGGGCCCGACCCCGGTCTCGGCCCTCATCCACGCGGCGACGATGGTGACGGCGGGCGTCTACCTCATCGTCCGCTCCGCCGCGATCTTCAACGCGGCGCCGAACGCGCAGCTCGTGGTCACCGTCGTCGGCGCGGTCACGCTGCTGTTCGGTGCGATCGTCGGTTGCGCGAAGGACGACATCAAGAAGGCGCTGGCCGGCTCGACCATGTCGCAGATCGGCTACATGGTCCTGGCCGCGGGCCTCGGCCCCATCGGCTACGTCTTCGCGATCATGCACCTGGTGACGCACGGCTTCTTCAAGGCCGGGCTGTTCCTCGGCGCCGGTTCGGTCATGCACGGCATGAACGACGAGGTGGACATGCGCAAGTACGGCGGCCTGCGCGCGTACATGCCGGTCACCTTCGTCACCTTCGGCCTCGGCTACCTCGCCATCATCGGCTTCCCGGGTCTGTCCGGCTTCTTCTCCAAGGACAAGATCATCGAGGCGGCCTTCGCCAAGGGCGGCACCGAGGGCTGGATCCTCGGCGGCGCGGCCCTGCTGGGCGCGGCCATCACGGCGTTCTACATGACCCGCGTGATGCTGATGACGTTCTTCGGCGAGAAGCGCTGGCAGCCCGACGCCGACGGCAACGAGCCGCACCCGCACGAGTCGCCGAAGGCCATGACGATCCCGATGATCGTGCTGGCCGTCGGGTCGGTCCTGGGCGGCGCGTTCTTCAGCATCGGCGACCGCTTCCTGCACTGGCTGGAGCCGGTCACCGGGCACAGCGAGGGCAACTCTCCGCTCAGCGCGTGGACGG
Source organism: Streptomyces sp. NPDC088817 (assembly GCF_044750345.1). Classification (NCBI taxonomy): domain Bacteria; kingdom Bacillati; phylum Actinomycetota; class Actinomycetes; order Kitasatosporales; family Streptomycetaceae; genus Streptomyces; species Streptomyces sp. NPDC088817. The sequence continues at coordinate 361,710 of NZ_JBIVJN010000004.1, read as the reverse complement.
TCACCGGCGCGACGATGGTGTGCCTGGTCGTCGGCGTGGCCATCGCCTGGGCCCAGTACGGCCGCAGGCCGGTCCCGGTCGTCGCCCCGCGCGGGTCGCTGCTCACCCGGGCCGCCCGGCGGGACCTGCTCCAGGACGACTTCAACCACGTCGTCCTGGTCCGCGGCGGCGAGCACCTCACACGGTCCCTGGTCTACGTCGACCACACCCTGGTCGACGGAGTCGTCAACGGCACGGCGGCCTCGGTCGGCGGCCTGTCCGGGAGGATGCGCCGCCTCCAGAACGGCTTCGCGCGCTCCTACGCGGTCTCGATGTTCGGCGGTGCGGCACTCCTGGTCGCCGCGACCCTGCTGATGAGGGCGGTCTGATACCGATGTCCTTTCCTCTGCTGACAGCGACGGCGGTGCTCCCGGCCCTCGGGGCCGTCGCCACGGCGGCCGTGCCGGCCGCCCGGCGCACCGCCGCGAAATGGCTCGCGCTGGCCGCCTCGCTGGCCACGCTCGCGCTGGCCGCCACCGTCCTGGTCCGCTTCGACCCGGGCGGCGCCCGTTACCAGCTCACCGAGTCCCACTCCTGGATCGCGTCGTTCGGCGTCAGGTACGAACTGGGCGTGGACGGCATCGGGGTGGCGCTGATCGGGCTGACCGCCCTGCTCATCCCGTTCGTGATCCTGGCCGGCTGGCACGACGCCGATCCTCTGGAGACCGGAAGCCGCCGCTGGCGGCCGACCCAGGGCTTCTTCGCGCTGATCCTGGCCGTCGAGGCGATGGTGATCATCTCCTTCGAGGCCACCGACGTCTTCCTCTTCTACATCTTCTTCGAAGCCATGCTGATCCCGATGTACTTCCTCATCGGCGGCTTCGGAGACCGTGCCCACGAGCACGGGGAGGAGACGGCGTCGACCCAGCGGTCGTACGCGGCGGTGAAGTTCCTCCTCTACAACCTCACCGGCGGTCTGATCATGCTGGCCGCGGTGATCGGGCTGTACGCGGTCGCCGGGAGCTTCTCGCTCTCCGAGATCGCGCAGGCGCGCGCCGGCGGCTCGCTGCACATGGCGACGAGCACCGAGCGGTGGCTGTTCCTCGGCTTCTTCTTCGCCTTCGCGGTGAAGGCACCGCTGTGGCCGCTTCACACCTGGCTGCCCAACGCGATGCAGGAGTCCACCGCGCCGGTCGCCGTCCTCATCACCGCGGTCGTCGACAAGGTGGGCACCTTCGCGATGCTCCGCTTCTGCCTCCAGCTCTTCCCGGAGGCGAGCAAGTGGGCCACGCCGGCCATCCTCGTCCTCGCCCTGATCAGCATCATCTACGGGGCGCTGCTCGCGGTGGGCCAGCGGGACATCAAGCGCCTGATCGCGTACGCGTCGATCTCGCACTTCGGCTTCATCATCATGGGCATCTTCGCGATGACCAGCCAGGGCCAGTCCGGGGCGACGCTCTACATGGTCAACCACGGCCTGTCGACGGCCGTGCTGATGCTGATCGCCGGATTCCTCATCTCCCGGCGCGGCTCCCGGCTCATCTCCGACTACGGCGGTGTGCAGAAGGTCGCCCCGGTGCTCGCCGGCACGTTCCTGATCGGTGGCCTCGCCACCCTGTCCCTGCCGGGACTCGCGCCCTTCGTGAGTGAGTTCCTCGTCCTGGTCGGCACGTTCACGCGCTACCCGGCGATCGGCATCGTCGCCACTCTCGGCATCGTGCTCGCCGCGCTGTACACGCTCGTCCTGTACCAGCGGACGATGACCGGTCCCGTGAAGCCGGAGGTCTCGGCGATGCCGGACCTGCGGGTGCGGGAACTGGTGGTCGTGGCCCCGCTGGTGGTGCTGCTGATCTTCCTGGGCGTCTATCCGAAGCCCGTCACGGACATCGTCAACCCGGCGGTCAAGCAGACCATGTCCGACGTACACAAGACCGACCCGAAGCCCGCAGTGGAGGCGGCCAAGTGAGCGGAGCAGCCGTCCACAGCCTGTGGACAACCGCGGCCGACCCGATCTCGAAGATCGAGGCGCCGAAGATCGAATACGGGCAGTTGTCGCCCACCCTGATCGTCGTGGGCGCGGCGATCGTCGGAATGCTCGTCGAGGCGTTCGTCCCGCGCAAGTCGCGCTACTACGCGCAGGTGTTCGTCTCCGTCGTCGCGCTGGCCGCCGCGTTCGCCGCGGTCGTCGCGCTCGCGTCGGACGGGTACGGCACCACCAAGGCGCACATCGCGGCCATGGGGGCCATCTCCGTCGACGGACCCTCGCTCTTCCTCCAGGGCACGATCCTGCTGGCGAGCCTGGTCTCCCTGTTCACCTTCGCCGAACGGCGGCTGGATCCGGAGGCGCACGGCAACCGCGTCGACTCGTTCGCCGCGCAGGCGGCGGCCGTGCCGGGCGGCGAGAGCGAGAAGGCCGCGGTCAAGGCCGGTTTCACCACCACCGAGGTCTTCCCGCTGCTGCTCTTCGCGGTCGCCGGCATGCTGGTGTTCCCCTCGGCCAACGACCTGCTGACCCTGTTCGTGGCCCTGGAGGTCTTCTCCCTGCCGCTGTACCTCCTGTGCGCGCTGGCCCGCCGCAAGCGGCTCATGTCGCAGGAGGCCGCGGTCAAGTACTTCCTGCTGGGCGCCTTCGCCTCCGCGTTCACCCTGTTCGGCATCGCGCTGCTGTACGGGTACGCGGGCTCGGTGTCCTACGCCGGCATCGCGCAGGTCGTCGAGGGCAACGTGCCGAACATCGACCCGGCGCTCGCCAACACCATGGGCAACGACGTGCTGCTGCTCATCGGCGCCGCGATGGTCGTGATGGGTCTGCTGTTCAAGGTGGGCGCGGTCCCGTTCCACATGTGGACGCCGGACGTCTACCAGGGCGCTCCGACCCCGGTCACCGGGTTCATGGCGGCGGCGACCAAGGTGGCGGCCTTCGGCGCGCTGCTGCGGCTGCTGTACGTCGTCCTGCCGGGGATGCGCTGGGACTGGCGGCCGGTCATGTGGGGCGTCGCGATCATCACCATGCTGGGCGGTGCGATCGTCGCGATCACGCAGACCGACATCAAGCGACTGCTCGCGTACTCGTCGATCGCCCACGCGGGCTTCATCCTCGCCGGTGTCATCGCGACCTCGAAGGACGGCGTCTCGTCCGTCCTGTTCTACCTGGCCGCCTACTCCTTCGTGACGATCGGCGCGTTCGCCGTGGTCACGCTGGTGCGCGACGCGGGCGGCGAGGCGACCCACCTGTCCAAGTGGGCGGGACTCGGCCGGCGTTCCCCGCTGGTGGCGGCCGTGTTCGCGGTGTTCCTGCTGGCCTTCGCGGGCATTCCGCTGACCTCCGGCTTCGCCGGGAAGTTCGCGGTGTTCAAGGCGGCGGCCGAGGGCGGCGCGGTGCCGCTGGTCGTGATCGGTGTGATCTCGTCGGCGATCGCGGCCTTCTTCTACATCCGCGTCATCGTGCTGATGTTCTTCAGCGACCCGCACCCGGAGGGCCCGACGGTGGCGGTCCCGTCTCCGCTCACGATGACCGCGATCGGCGTGGGTGTGGCGGTCACGGTGGTCCTGGGCGTGGCCCCCCAGTACTTCCTGGACCTGGCGAACCAGGCGGGAGTCTTCGCCCGCTGAGGCGGCTCCGGAACGCGGTGGCCCGGCCCCCTGGTGGGGGCCGGGCCACCGCGTTCCGCTGCGTGCGGACCTACCGGCCCCCGCCGTGGCGCGTCCTGATCCTTGTGAGGTCCAGGTCCACGGAGAACGGGGTGTCCACCTTCATCCGCTCCCTGAAGATGCCCACGCCGGTGTAGGCGCCGGTCGTCGGTTCCAGCTCGAAGGCATGCACAGCGGCGCGGCCGTTCTCGTTCTCGACCCGCCAGTAGTAAGGGATCTTGGCCCGCGCGTACTTCAGCGGCTTGGTCTCGCGGTCCCGGGAGACGGAGTCCTCCGAGACGACCTCCACTGCCAGGATCACGGCCTCGGCCGGGAACCTCGTCTGCGCCGGGACCTCGTCCACCACGTCTCCTCGCACGACGACCACCTCGGGCTCGGGCCTGTTCTGACGGTCGATGTCGATGGTGAACTCACAAAAGACCTCGTAGACCTCCGGTGCCAGCGACTGCAAGTGCCACTTGAAGAAGTCGACAGCACGCTCGTGGAAGGAGGTTTGCGGGCTCACGAAGACAAGGCTCCCGTCGATCAGTTCCGTATGCGGAGGCAGATTCGGGAGGCGGTCCAGGTCGTCGGCGGTCCAGCCGCCTTCCGGCGGGGTCGGCCAGGTGGGCTTGGAGGCCTTCGGTGCGACGCTCATCAGTGCTCCCATGGGACGGAGTCTCGCGGGTGCTTTCAGGCTATCGGCCCGAAAGGGACGAGTCTCCTGCTACGTGTGAACGACTGCCGTGTCGTTGACCTGGTCCGTCCGGGGGAACCTGTGGACAACTCCGGGACTGTCGGTTCGGGGCCCTATCGTGGAGGCAGTGGTTGAAGGACGGTGTGCGGGGGGCGGAGCGATGGGTGGGACGGGTGGTGTCACGGAGGTGTCGGTGACGGAGAGCGAGGCGCTGGCGACGCTGCGCCGGGTCTTCGGGTACGAGGACTTCCGGGGTGAGCAGGAAGCGGTCGTCGAGCATGTGGTGGCGGGTGGTGACGCCGTCGTGCTCATGCCCACCGGTGGTGGCAAGTCGCTGTGCTACCAGCTTCCGTCCCTGGTCAGACCCGGTACGGGTGTCGTGGTGTCGCCGCTCATCGCGCTGATGCAGGACCAGGTGGACGCACTGCGGGCGCTGGGCGTGCGCGCCGGGTTCATGAACTCCACGCTGGACTTCGACGAGCGCCGGGTGGTCGAGGCGGAGTTCCTGGCAGGCGAGCTCGACCTGCTCTACCTGGCCCCGGAGCGGCTGCGCCTGGACGCCACGCTCGATCTGCTCTCCCGCGGCAAGATCTCCGTCTTCGCCATCGACGAGGCGCACTGCGTGTCCCAGTGGGGCCACGACTTCCGCCCCGACTACCTGGCGCTGTCCCTGCTGGGCGAGCGCTGGCCCGACGTGCCGAGGATCGCGCTCACCGCCACGGCCACCCACGCCACGCACCAGGAGATCACCCAGCGGCTGAACATGCCGCGGGCCCGGCACTTCGTGGCCAGCTTCGACCGGCCCAACATCCAGTACCGGATCGTGCCCAAGGCCGACGCCAAGAAGCAGCTGCTGGCCTTCCTGCGCCAGGAGCACCCGGGCGACGCGGGCATCGTGTACTGCCTGTCGCGCAACTCGGTGGAGAAGACGGCCGAGTTCCTCACCCGCAACGGCGTCGAGGCGGTGCCGTACCACGCGGGCCTCGACGCGGGCACCCGCGCGGCGCACCAGTCCCGCTTCCTGCGGGAGGACGGCCTGGTCGTGGTCGCCACCATCGCCTTCGGCATGGGCATCGACAAGCCCGACGTCCGGTTCGTCGCCCATCTGGACCTGCCCAAGTCCGTGGAGGGCTACTACCAGGAGACGGGCCGCGCGGGCCGGGACGGCCTGCCGTCGACGGCCTGGATGGCCTACGGGCTGAACGACGTCGTACAGCAGCGCAAGCTCATCCAGTCCGGTGAGGGCGACGAGGCGTTCCGCCGTCGCGCGCAGTCCCACCTGGACGCGATGCTCGCCCTGTGCGAGACGGCCCGGTGCCGCCGTGGGCAGCTCCTCGCCTACTTCGGTCAGGAGCCGGGCCAGTCCGGCTGCGGCAACTGCGACAGCTGCCTGACCCCGCCCGAGACCTGGGACGGCACGGTCGCGGCCCAGAAGGTGCTGTCGACGGTGGTCCGGCTGAAGCGGGAGCGGGGGCAGAAGTTCGGCGCGGGCCAGATCATCGACATCCTGCTCGGCAAGCGCACCGGCAAGGTGATCCAGTTCGACCACGACCAACTGTCCGTGTTCGGCATCGGCGACGACCTCTCCGAAGGCGAATGGCGCGGTGTCATAAGGCAGTTGCTGGCGCAGGGACTGCTCGCGGTCGAGGGCGAGTACGGCACGCTGGTGCTGACCGACGCCAGCGCGTCGGTGCTGCGCGGCGAGCGGGAGGTGCCGCTGCGCAAGGAGCCGAAGAAGCCGGCCGCCGCCTCGCGGGGTACGGGCGCCCGGGACGACCGCAAGCCCAGGGCGGCGGCGGCCGAGCTGCCCGATGAGCTGCTGCCCGCCTTCGAGGCCCTGCGCGCCTGGCGCGCCGAACAGGCCCGCGAGCAGGGTGTCCCGGCGTACGTCATCTTCCACGACGCCACCCTCCGGGAGATCGTCGCGCTGCGGCCGACGTCCGTGGCACAGCTCGGCACGGTCGGCGGCGTCGGCGAGAAGAAACTGGCGACGTACGGCGAGGGCGTGCTCGCCGTACTGGAGTCGCTGGCCGGACCGTCCGGCGACTCGGCGGCCGGGACGGGGACGGCCGGCTCAGGAACAGCCGGCTCAGGAACGGCCGGCACGGGCGAGCCGGATCCGTGGGAGGACCTGACCGAGCCGGAATCGGACGACTGGGTGTAGCCGCCGGGAGCCCGCCGCGCCGGTCACGGCGACGGGTCCGCCGCTCAGCCCAGTGCCGTCAGGCCCGGGGCGAACGTGATCAGGAGCGGGAGCAGGGGCACCAGGGCCGCCACCGCCGTGGTCAGCGCCCGGCGCCTGCGGTCCAGCCGCGGCGGGGGCTCCAGCAGGCGGTCCACCCGCTCGCTCAGCAGCCGGTTGCTGGACGCGCAGGACAGCACCCCGCGGTGCTGGTTGAGCTCGATCAGGGCGAGGGCCGTGGTGAGGTGGCCGTGGCGGCGGGAGGCCGTGTCGTCGGCGGCCAGTTCGACCAGGCGGTGGTTCTGCTCGCAGAAGTGCGTGAACAGCGGGATGTGCGGGAAGCCGGCCTCCAGCGCGGCCGACAGATGCAGCAGCCAGTCGTGGTGGGCGCGGGCGTGGCCCCGCTCATGGGCGAGGACGGCGTCGAGCTGGTGGCCGGTGAGCCGGTGCAGGGCGCCGGTGGTGACGACGAGCTGGGGAGGGTGACCGGGCATCCACCAGGCGTCGGGGTACTCGTCCTCCAGCACCAGCAGCGGTCCGCGGGCCGCCGGGAGGCCCGCGGGCAGTTCGGGGGCGCGCTCGCGCAGGTGCGCGCGGGCCAGGCCGCGCCGACGGCGGGCCTCGACGAACTCGCGGGCGAGCATCGCGGTGGTCCAGGCGGCGCCGCCCGCCAGCAGCAGGGTGAGACCGGCCGCCCAGACCGGTGCCACCGACAGGTCGTAGGCGGCCGTCACGGCCGGCGGCGCGGGGGCGAAGACCTGGTCGTGAACGGTGCCGAAGACGGCCGCGGTGCCCAGCACCAGCCCCGCGAGGCAGCACAGCAGGACGGTGGCGACCAGGCACTGCCACACCCACAGCGCGACGACGGGCTCCCGTTCGGGCCACCCCGCCCGGGCCAGCACGCGGGGGACCGGCACGGCGAGCGTCAGGGCGACGGCGCTCAGCAGGAGCAGGCAGGCGGTCATGCCTCGGACTCCGGATCCTCGTGGGAGGTGGGCGGGTGCGGGGTCGTGCGGTGAAGCGTGCTGTGCGGCCGGCCGGCGCGCCGGGCGCGCACGGCCTGCCGCCAGTATGACGGCCGCGGGACCGGGAGTCAGGGGTCCACGACCATCAAATCCCCGCGGGGCAAGGACCGCAGGGCCTTGGTTCAGCCCGACACGACCCGGCCCGTCACCTCTCCGAGCCCCACCCGTGCGCCGTCCGCGCCCGGCGCCCAGGCCGAGAGCGTCACCACGTCGCCGTCCTCCAGGAACGCCCGCTTGCCGTCCGGGAGTTCCAGCGGCTCGCGGCCGTTCCAGGTCAGTTCGAGGAGCGAGCCGCGTTCGCGCTCGGACGGTCCGCTCACCGTGCCCGAGCCGTACAGGTCGCCCGTGCGCAGGGAGGCGCCGTTGACCGTCATGTGGGCGAGCTGCTGCGCGGCCGTCCAGTACATGGTGGAGAAGGGCGGCTCGGACACCACGTGGCCGTTGATCGCGACGGAGATCCGCAGGTCGTAACCGCCGGGCTCCTCGGCGGAGTCGTCGAGGTAGGGCAGCAGCGGGTGCGTCCGCCGCGGCGGGGCGACCCGTGCCTCCTCCAGCGCGTCCAGCGGAGTGATCCACGCCGACACCGACGTGGCGAAGGACTTGCCGAGGAACGGCCCGAGCGGGACGTACTCCCAGGCCTGGATGTCGCGCGCCGACCAGTCGTTCAGCAGGCACAGCCCGAAGACGTGCTCGCGGAAGTCGCCGAGCGCGACCGGCTGCCCCATCCGCGAGGGCGCGCCCACCACGAAGCCGACCTCCGCCTCGATGTCCAGCCGGACCGAGGGGCCGAACACCGGCGCGGGGTCCGTGGGCGCCTTCCGCTGGCCCGACGGGCGCACCACGTCCGTGCCGGAGACCACCACTGTGCCGGAGCGGCCGTGGTAACCGATGGGCAGGTGCTTCCAGTTGGGGGTCAGCGAGTCCTCGGCGTCCGGGCGGAAGATCTGCCCCACGTTCCGGGCGTGGTTCTCCGAGGCGTAGAAGTCGACGTAGTCCGCCACCTCGAAGGGGAGGTGCAGGGTCACCGAGGACAGCGGGTGCAGGAAGGGCGCGACGGTCTCCTGGTGCGCCGGCACCGTGACCCACGACGTCAGCGCGCGCCGCACGTCGGACCACGCGGTGCGGCCCGCGGCCAGCAGCGGGTCGAGGCTCGGCCGCGCGAGCAGGTCGGCGTAGGGCGAACCGAGCGCCCGCGCCGCCGCCCCCGCGTCGAGCACGTGGTCGCCGAGCCGGACGCCCACGGTCCTCTCCGGCGACCCGGCGCGGGAGAAGACGCCGTAGGGAAGGTTGTGCGGACCGAAGGGGTCGCCCTCGGGGACCTCGAAGGGGGGCATGGGGTGCTGCCTTCCTTTCCGAAATGCCATGTGGTCGGGCCACACGTTACGGGGGCATCCCATGTCTTGGGCAGTGTCTAAAGAGTTTGCAATGTCCGAATTGGCCTTGTGGGAGGGGGCAATTCCGGCTTAGCGTCCTCTGGGGACGCGGACGGGGTGGGTCCGCTCAATGGGGGACACGTGGGGGGACCCGTGGCCAGGAATGCCGTCAGTGTGCCTTTCCGGGCCGACCGCGAGGTGCCGGGCCTGATCGTGAAGTTCGGCGACTACCCGCTGCACCACGGCGGGGTGGGCGCGATCCGCAGCCTGGGCCGTCTGGGCGTGCCCATGTACGCGATCACTGAGGACGCCTACACACCGGCGGCCTCCTCCCGTTATCTCAAACGCGCGTTCGTCTGGCCGACCAGGGGCACGGAGAGCGCCGACCGTCTGGTGGAGGGTCTGCTGCGGATCGGCCGCCGCATCGGCCGGCCCGCCGTCCTGGTGCCCACCGACGAGGAGGCCGCGGTCCTGATCGCCGAGCACCAGGAGGTGCTCCAGGGCCCCTTTCTCTTCCCGCCCGTCGCCCCCGGCCTGCCGCGCCGCCTGGCCAGCAAGCAGGGCCTGCACGAACTGTGCGTGGAGCACGGCATCCCGAGCCCCGGGGCCGCCTTCCCGCAGTCGTACGAGGACGTCGTGGCGTTCGCCGAGAAGACCCGCTTCCCGGTGGTGGCCAAGAACCGCGAGGCGTTCGTGCGGCGCAGCAGCCCCGCGGTGAACGGCACGACGAGGATCAACAGCCGCGAGGGCCTGCTGGCCCTGGCCCGCGACTGGGGCGAGCGGCCAGGCGTGATCCTCCAGGAGTACCTGCCGCGGGAGGAGGCCGAGGACTGGATCGTGCACGCCTACTTCGACCGGAGCTCGAACCCGCTCGCGATGTTCACCGGCGTCAAGGTCCGCTCCTGGCCGCCGCACGCGGGCATGACGGCGAACGCGTACGTCGTCGACAACCCGGAACTCGCCGACCTCGCCGCCCGGTTCATCAAGCAGATCGGCTTCACCGGCATCGTCGACCTCGACCTGCGTTTCGACCGGCGCGACGGGCAGTACAAGCTCCTCGACTTCAATCCGCGCATGGGCGCGCAGTTCCGGCTCTTCGAGAGCGGCTCGGGCGTGGACGTCGTCCGCGCCATGCACCTCGACCTGACCGGGCGCCCCGTCCCGGAGGGCGAGCAGCGCACCGGACACCGGTATGTCGTGGAGAACATCGACCTGCCCGCCCTCCTCGCCTACCGCCGCAGCGGCTACACCACACCGCACGCGCCGGCGAGGGCGAGCGGCACGGAGCTGGCCTGGCTCGCGGGGGACGATCCGCTGCCGTTCGTGACGATGCTCGCGCGCTTCGTGCGGCCGGGCGCCCGGCACCTCTATCAGCTGTGGCGGACCAACCGGCGCGGCGGCACGACCGGTTGAGGAGGAACCGGTCCGAACGAGAAGCACGCTCCGGTCGAGTCGGCGGGCCGGGGCATCCGTATTCTCTGATCATGGCCGCCCTCGCATACACCCTCATCGCCACCGACCTGGACGGAACGCTGCTGCGCGGCGACGACACCGTGTCCGAACGGTCCCTCACCGCGCTCGCGAAGGCGGCGGCCGCCGGTGCCCGGCACCTCGTGGTGACCGGACGGCCGGCGCCGAGAGTAAGGGAACTGCTCGGCGTCCTCGGCACCACGGGACTCGCGGTGTGCGGTCAGGGCGCACAGCTCTACGACGCCGGCGGCGACCGTCTGCTGTGGTCGGTCACCCTGGACCGGGAGCTGGCCGAGACCGCGCTCGGCAAGATCGAGGCCGAGGTGGGGGAGGTGTACGCCGCGGTCGACCAGGACGGGGCCGACGGGGTCACGCTCATCGAGCCGGGGTACCGCATGCCGCACCCGTCGCTGCCGGCCGTACGGGTCGAACGGCGCGACGACCTGTGGCACGCGCCCATCAGCAAGGTGCTGCTGCGTCACCCGGTGCTGTCCGACGACGAGCTGGCGGCGGCGGCCCGCGGTGTGGTGGGGTCCCTCGCCACGGTCACCATGTCGGGACCCGGGACCGTGGAGCTCCAGCCGTGCGGCATCACCAAGGCGACCGGACTGGCACTCGCCGCCGAACACCTGGGCCTCGGCCGTGAGCACGCCCTCGCCTTCGGCGACATGCCCAACGACATCCCGATGTTCCAGTGGGCCGCCCGGGGGGTCGCCATGGCCAACGCCCACCCCGAGCTGAAGGCGGTGGCCGACGAGGTCACGACGTCGAACGAGGACGACGGCATCGCCGTCGTCCTCGAACGACTGTTTGTCTAGTGCCGGGGCACCGGCCGGTGTGGGCCCGCCGCGGTCCGGTCAGTAGGCGCCGTGGACGTTGTCGATGGAGCCGTACCGCTTGGCCGCGTAGTTGCAGGCGGCCGTGATGTTGGCGATCGGGTCGTAGATGTCCCAGGACGTCCCGTTCACGTGGTAGGCCCGGAAGGTCGGGTCGATGACCTGGAGCAGACCCTTGGAGGGTATGCCCTTCTTGGCGTTGGAGTCCCAGAGGTTGATGGCGCGCGGGTTGCCGGAGGACTCGCGGATGACGTTGCGGTGGATCCCGTTGTAGGAGCCCGGGATGCCCTTCTGTGCCATGACGGCCAGGGAGGCGCGGATCCAGCCGTCGAGGTTGTTCGGGTAGCCGAAGCTCGCGGCCGTGTGGACGGTGGCCGGGGTCGCCGCGGAGGCCGTCGTCGCGCCGAGCAGCGGCACGGCGAGGACGGCTGCGCCCGTGCCGGTGGCGGCGAGGGTGCGGACGAGGCGGGCGGTGCGGGAAGAGCGGCGCTGACCGTTTGCAGGCATGGGGGAATTCCTCTCCGTCGCCTGCGAGGTGAGCTGTCGGGTTCGGGCGGGGAGGTGCCCGGCCGCGCCGTGAAGGGCGCGGCTTCACCCCGAGCCGTTCCGGTGCGGCGTACGACGTAGGACGTACGAGCCCGGCCCGGCGGCTTACCTGGGTCCCCCGCTCCTGCCGTGGTTCATTCGGTCGTTGGGATTACGGGCGGCGGCAGGATTCGGCGTCCGCCCGATGGCCGGGAACGTATGCGAGAGCACATGTCCCGAACAAGTGGCGGAATCACACTCGCCCTATTTGACCTTGGTCGGGGGTGTATGTGGTACTTGATCCTTTGCGTCCGCCAAGGGTCAACTCCGTTGTCCGTAAAGGGAATGTGAAGGACTGCGAGAGGTGGTGCGAAGAGAGGGCATAGTGACCCAACTCACGGTTTGCGCACCCGAAGCGCAATTACCGCTAAAGAGAATTGAAACCCCAATAGGGGTGAATCGGACTTCGGGTGTGAGCGGGGATGGGCCATGTGGCGGACGCGTGACCGTGGTCACGTCGGGTGATGCGGCCTGGCCCGTATAGGTGGGCGATATCGGTGATCGAAACGTGACCGGATACGCTGACTTGAGTGAGGGCAGCGACCTATCGACAAACCGTGTAAATCCCACCAGACACCAGCAGACAGGAGACCCCTCGTGACCGTCGTCGGGCCATTCGGGCTGAGCGTGCGGGACCAGGCTCTCGAAGCCGATGTCCAGGCCGGATTGGCGGCTGTCGAGGAAGGGCTGCTCGAAGCCACCAAGAGCGAGGTCCCGTTCATCACGGGGGCCGCGCAGCACCTCGTCAGGGCGGGCGGGAAGCGGTTCCGGCCGCTGCTCGTGATGCTCGCGTCCCAGTTCGGTGACCCGTACGCGCCGGGGGTCGTGCCGTCGGCCGTGGTGGTGGAGCTGACCCATCTGGCCACGCTGTACCACGACGACGTGATGGACGAGGCCGCCGTGCGCCGCGGGGTGGCCAGCGCCAACACCCGCTGGGGCAACTCGGTCGCGGTCCTGACCGGCGACTTCCTGTTCGCCCGTGCCTCGCAGATCCTCGCCGACCTCGGCCCGGAGGCCGTCCGGGTACAGGCCCTGGCGTTCGAACGGCTGGTCACCGGTCAGATCCTGGAGACGGCGGGCCCGCAGGACGGCCGGGACCCGGTCGACCACTACCTGGACGTGCTGGGCGGCAAGACCGGATCGCTGGTGGCGGTGTCGTGCCGGTTCGGCGCGATGATGTCCGGCGCCGACGAGAACGTCGTGGACGTGCTGACCCAGTACGGCGAGCGGCTGGGCGTCGCCTTCCAGCTCGCGGACGACGTCCTGGACATCGCCTCCGACTCGCGCGAGTCGGGCAAGACCCCCGGCACCGATCTGCGCGAGGGCATCGCCACGCTGCCGGTGCTGCGGCTGCGCGAGCGGTCGGCCCGGCTGGGGCTGCCCGAGGACATCGCGCTGTGCGAGCTGCTGGACTCCGACCTGACCGACGACGCGCGGCTCGCGGAGGCGCTGACGGCGCTGCGCGCGCACCCGGCGCTGGAGCAGGCCCGCCGGGACGCCGTGCGCTACGCCAAGGAGGCGCGGGCCGCGCTGGCACCGCTGCGGAAGTGCGAGGCGAAGGCCGCGCTGCTGCAGATGTGCGACGCGGTGGTGCACCGGGCCGGCTGACGCCCGTCCGGTACCGCGACCTGCCCGGACATCCCGCCGGGCGGCCCCTTCCGAGCGGCGTTCTCCGGCCCACCCCTAGGGGGTGGGGGAGGCGTCGCCCTTGGTGTGTCATACCGCAGACGTACACGGAGTTGGCTCCGGGGTCTGACGCTTCCGCCCGGCCGATTTGGTCAGATGGACACCACGGAGCACACCACTCCTCACCGATCTGGGTGAGAATGGCGGCTGAGGGTGATACCCGAGTGCAGCAGGACAGCCGCCGCCGATGACGGAGGTAGGGCACACATGGCACCGAACGGATCCGAAGCCGACGACCTGCGCGCGGGGCGCCGCAAGGCCGCGCGCTACGTCGTCCCGGTCACGGTGGTGGGGGTGGCCGCGGCGACCATCGGGCTCGTCCCGGCACTCGCCGCGTCCGGCGACCCCGACCTGCCGAAGATCACCGCACAGCAACTCATAGAGAAAATCGCCAAGTCGGACGTCGAGCAGTTGTCCGGCACGGTCAAGATCAGCACCGATCTCGGTCTGCCGAACCTCGGCGGCCTGGAGAGCGGCCTGGCCTCCGGCGCCATGGGGGGCGGTGACGGTTCGTCGGCCGACCCGGCGTCAAAGCTGTCCGAGCTGGCGTCCGGTACGCACACCCTGCGCGTCGCCGCCGACGGCGAGGACCGGCAGAAGGTCTCCCTGATCGAGAGCGCCGCCGAGTACAGCCTCATCCACAACGGCAAGGACGTCTGGGGCTACGACAGCAAGTCGAACGAGGTCTTCCACGGCACGGCCGCCGACAGCGGCAAGAAGCACCGGGACGAGGTCCCCGCCACGCCCAAGGACTTCGCCGACGAGGCCCTGAAGTCGGTCGACGACACCACCTCGGTGAAGGTCGACGGCACCGCGCAGGTCGCCGGCCGCGACGCCTACCGGCTGGTCATCGAGCCGAAGCACGCCTCCGGCACCACGGTCGGCGCGATCAGCATCGCGGTGGACGCCAAGACCGGACTGCCGCTGAAGTTCACGCTCACCCCGGCCAGCGGCGGCGCCGCCGTGGTGGACGCCGGCTTCACCCGGATCGACTTCGCCAGGCCCGCCGCCTCGACCTTCGACTTCACCCCGCCCAAGGGCGCGAAGGTCACCGAGGAGAAGGACGCCGGAACCGACGGCGGGCGGAGCGCCGAGCGGAAGGCCGGCCCGGGCCGGCAGTTCCACGAGCGCGACGCGCGGGAGAAGGGCCTGGAGAAGAAGGGCCCGGAGATCATCGGCAAGGGCTGGAACTCCATCGCCGTGCTCGACACCGGCACCAAGGGCGGCATCCCGTCGTCCTCCGGCAAGGGCGAGCTGGGCGGATTCCTCGACTCGCTCGGCGACCAGGTCAGCGGCACGTTCGGCAAGGGCACGGTCTTCTCCACCCGCCTGGTCAACGCGCTGATCACGGACAACGGCAAGGTGTACGTCGGCGCGGTCACCAAGGACACGCTGGTGAAGGCGGCAAACGCCGGGAAGTGAGCACGCGCCGGACACGAGGGAACGAGGGAGCCGATGGACGAAGCGGATGTCGGCGTCATCCACACCCGCGGGCTCACCAAGCGCTACCGCGGCGGACAGCTCGCCGTCGACGGTCTCGACCTGACCGTCCCGGCGGGCAGCGTCTTCGGCTTCCTCGGCCCCAACGGCTCCGGCAAGACCACCACCATCCGCATGCTGATGGGGCTCATCGAGCCCACCTCCGGCACGGCGCGGGTACTGGGGCGCCCCATGCCCCGGTCCTCGCGCACCGTGCTCCCGCAGGTCGGCGCCCTCATCGAGGGCCCGGCCCTGTACGGCTTCCTCTCCGGCCGGGACAACCTGCTGCGCTACGACGCCGCCGACCCGACCGCCGACCCCCGCACCCGGCGCGCCCGGGTCACGACCGCCCTGGACCGGGTGGGCCTGACGGCCGCGGCGGGCAAGAAGGCCAAGGCCTACTCCCTCGGCATGAAACAGCGTCTGGGGCTCGCCGCCGCGCTGCTCCAGCCGCGCAGACTGCTCGTCCTGGACGAGCCGACCAACGGCCTCGACCCGCAGGGCATGCGCGAGATCCGCTCGCTGGTCCGGGAGTTGGCCTCCGACGGCACGACCGTCTTCCTCTCCTCCCATCTGCTCGACGAGATCGAGCAGGTGTGCACCCACGCGGCGGTCATGGCGCAGGGCCGGCTGATCATCCAGGGCGCCGTGGCGGAACTGTCCGCCGGAGCGCGCGGCCGGCTGGTGGTGACCACACCCGACACGGGGGAGGCGGCCCGGGTGCTGAAGGAACAGGGCGTCGCCGACATCACCGTGGGCGAGGACCGGGTGACCGGCGACCCGCCGGAGCGGGACCTCGCCGACGTGAACGCCGCGCTGGTGACGGCGGGCGTGCGCGTACGCGGCTTCGGCATCGAACGGGCCTCGCTGGAGGACGCGTTCGTCGCGCTCACGGGGGAGGGCTTCGATGTCGCGGGCTGAGGTCTCAGCGGAACGGGCCGCGGACACGGCCCTCCGCGCCCCGGGTCCGCTGTGGACCTTCGGGCTGCTGCGCAGCGAGCTGGTGACCACCTTCCGGCGCTGGCGCACACTCGCACTGCTCGGCGTGCTGGCCGGGGTGCCGGTCCTGGTCGGCGTGGCCGTCAGGATCGAGACGCGGGACGGTGCGCCCGTCGGCGGTGGCGGCGGGGGCGGCGAGGGCCCGGCGTTCATCGCGCAGGTCACCAACAACGGACTGTTCCTGGTCTTCACGGCGCTGGCCGCCACGCTGCCGTTCTTCCTGCCGATGGCCGTGGGCGTGATCGCGGGCGACGCCGTCGCCGGGGAGGCGAACGCGGGCACGCTGCGCTATCTGCTGGTCGCCCCCGCCGGCCGCACCCGCCTGCTGCTCGCCAAGTACGCCACGGCGATGGCCTTCTGCCTCGTCGCCACCCTGGTGGTCGCCGTCTCGGCGCTCCTCGTGGGCGCGCTGCTGTTCCCGCTCGGCGATCCGACGACCATCTCCGGCACGCGGATCAGCTTCGCCGACGGGCTGGTCCGGGCCCTGCTGATCGCCCTCGTCGTCGCCGCGTCCCTGATCGGGCTGGCCGCCCTCGGGCTGTTCGTGTCGACGCTGACCAGCAGCGGGATCGCGGCGATGGCCACGACCGTGGGCCTGCTGATCACCGTTCAGATCCTCGACCAGATACCCCAGCTGCACGCGATCCAGCCGTATCTCTTCCCGCACTACTGGCTGTCCTTCGCCGACCTCATGCGCGAGCCGGTCTACTGGGACGGCCTGGTGAAGAACCTGGAGTTGCAGGCCCTGTACGCGGCGGTGTTCGGCTCGGCGGCCTGGGCACGGTTCACGACGAAGGACATCACGGCGTAGTCGCCGCGCTCCTGGTCCCCGCCCGCGCGGTTCCGGCCCCGGTGAGCCGGGCCAGCGGCTCGCTCTCGCGCGGTGGCGCTCCGCCCAGGTCGCCCAGCCGCCAGGCCTCCACCCACGGGACGCGGTAGACGTCGATCACGGACTCGATCGGCTTCACCCGCTGGGCCAGCCGCCGCGGCAGCCGTCCCGGCGCGTCCGCGACGAGCACCACGGCGTCCAGGTCGAGTCCGGCGGGTGCCTCGCCCCTGCGGAAGACCTCCAGGGCTCGGACGACGGCGTCCAGCCCGGCCGCGTGGGTCCTGGCGACCAGCAGCACCGACTCCGGTTCCCCCGGCCCCGGCCAGGTGCGTCCGCAGTCGTGACCGCCGTAGACCGCCGCGAGTGTGGTCGTGCCCGCGCCGCCGTGGGTGGCCAGCCAGGAGAACCGGCGGGGCGTGACGGGCCGCTCGGGGCCGCCCTCCCACCCGCCGGGCTCGGCGGGGGCGTCGGCCACCGGTCCGCGAATCCAGATCTCCGGCCCCTGTCGCACGCCTGGCCGCATGCCCGTCCCTCTTCCGTGTCGTTCCGACGATCGTCGCCCGCGGAACGTTACCCGCGTCACAGGAGTGCGGTTCCTGGTGCGAGTCTGTGACGTCGTGGTGACGCGGGGAGGGCAGGCGGGCGGAGAGACTCGAATGTACGCGAACGACCGGATGGCACTCATCCGAGTGAGGGAACCGATGTCTCGACTGAGCCGCGGGAAGAAGCGGGAACACGAGCGCGCCGTGCGGCCGGCGGCTCCCGTGGCGACGCCGGTCGCCGTCCATGTGCCGGCGGACGGCGCCGGGGCCTCGGTCGGCGGCGTACCGGTCCGCCCGGCTCCCGGGGAGGAGGTCCAGCAGGCCGTACTGAACCACCTCCACCGCATCGCCCTCGCCTGCGGCCACGCCGTCCTCGCCACGGTCACCGACGAGCGCATCGGCTACGTCGTCCCCCTCCAGGTCCACCCCGACGGCTCCAGCACGTTCACGGCGGAGCCCCGGCACACGGCACCGCCGGCCGACACGCCCGGCGAGAGTGCGCCCACGGCGGTGCCCGAGGCACCGGCGGCGTCCACGTTCGTGCTGCGGGCCGCGCCGGAACCGGCGGGCGACACACCCTTCGGCACGGCCGCCGCCCCCACGGGCGTATTCGGCCCACCCCCACTGATGGCCACACCCCCGCCCAACGAAAACCCACAACCGACCCCGCCCCCACCGGCCGACGTGCCTCCGCCACCCGCCGTGCGGGCCCTTGCGCCCGCCGTCCCTGGTGCGGCCGCGCCCGACGGGCCCCCGGTGCCCGTCGACCGGGCCGTCGCCCCTGCCGCCTTCGGCGCCGCCGCGCCCGCCGACAGGGCTCCGGCGCCTGTGGGCCGGGCCGCTGCGTCAGCCGACGGGGCTTCGGCGTTCGCCGACGGGGCTCTTGCGTCTGCCGTCCCAGGTGCGGCTGCGCCAGACGGGCCCCCGGCGCCCGTCGACCGGGCCGTCGCCCCTGCCGCCTTCGGCGCCGCCGCGCCCGCCGACAGGGCTCCGGCGCCTGTGGGCCGGGCCGCTGCGTCAGCCGACGGGGCTCTTGCGTCTGCCGCCCCTGGTGCGGCTGCGCCAGACGGGCCCCCGGTGCCCGTCGACCGGGCCGTCGCCCCTGCCGCCTTCGGCGCTGCCGCGCCCGCCGACAGGGCTCCGGCGCCTGTGGGCCGGGCCGCTGCGTCAGCCGACGGGGCTTCGGCGTTCGCCGACGGGGCTCTTGCGTCTGCCGTCCCAGGTGCGGCCGCACCCGACGGGGCTTCGGCGCCTGCCGACCGGGCCGTCGCCCCTGCCGCCTTCGGCGCCGCTGCGCCTGCCGATGGGGCTTCGGCGCCTTTGGACCGGACCGCTGCGCCCGCCGCCGGGGCTGCGGCGCCTGTGGGCCGGGCCCTTGCGTCAGATGGCGGGGCTTCAGCGCCCGCTGACGGGGCCCCGGTGCCCGCCGACCAGGCCCTTGCTTCCGTCGCCTTCGGCGCGGCCGCGCCCGGGGACCCGGCCCCCGTGCCCGTCGACCAAGCCCTTACCCCCGCCGCCCCCGGGGCGCCCGCGCCTTCCCGTCGGCACCAGCACCAGCAGGCGGCCCCTGGCCCGGTTGAACCAGAACCTCACCCGGGTGAGCTCGGGCCCACCCCCACCCCCACCCCCGCGCGTGGGTTCGATGCTGTAGCTGAGGCGGTGCTTGGGGAGGATCCGAGGACCGCGGCCGGTGAGGTGGGTGTCGTGGTGCTCGCCGAACCTCTGGCTCGGGTCAACGAGGCCGTGAAGGAGGGCCGGATCGAGGAGGCGGCGGCGCTGGCCGAGCGCACCGTCGCGGAGGCGTCCCGTACGCTCGGCCCCGAGCACCCCGAGGTGCTGCGGCTGCGCGAACTCACCGCCTACATCGCCTACCTGGCGGGCGACCCGCTCCGTTCCTTCGGCATCTCCCTCGCCCTCGCCCGCATCCGTCACCACGCGGGGGACACGGAGGCGGCCTACGGCGACGTGCAGAGCGCCAGCGCCGCCTGGCGCGCGGTGCGCGACCCCGAGCAGGGCCTGCGGCTCGGCCGCGACCTGATCGACCTGTGGACCGAACTCACCGCCGAGGACGGCCCCGCCGCCGACGACATGGAACAACTGGAGTCCGCCCGCGCCCGCATGGGCCGCCTGACCGAACGGGCCCGCACCGCGCCCCCGCCGCCCACCTGCTGATCCGGCGCCCTACGCCACGCAGAAGACGTTGCCCTCCGGATCCTCCATGACCACCCACTCCCCTCCGGGCTCCCGGACATGCCGCAGCACGCGCGCGCCGAGCTCCGTCAGCCGCGCCACCTCGTCCGTGCGCCGGTCCTCGCCGGGGTGCAGGTCGAGGTGGAGCCGGTTCTTGCCGGCCTTGGTCTCCGGCACTCGCTGGAACAGCAGCCGCCTCCCCAGACCGGTGCCGCGTTCCTCGTCGTACGGGTCGTCCGGGTGCCGTACACCGATCAGGTCCCGGAAGGCCGGGCGGCCGTGGAACTCCACGGAGGCCCCGACCGGCAGCGCCCCGAGCTCCACCAGCCGCTCGACCAGCGCGCTGTTGTCCTCCACCTCGTAGTGCAGCGCGGCGGCCCAGAAGTCGGCCTGCGCGTGCGGGTCGGTGGCGTCGATGACGAGCTTCCAGTGCAGCGGGGCGGGCGCGCCGTCCGTGGGTGTCCGAGTCATGCGACCAGTTATATGCGTGGGCCCGTCCGGGCGCTGGAACTCACCGGGGTTGAGGGCGGGATGGAGCGCGATCGCGTATCCCGGCCGGCCCCCGCGGCAGCGGCTACGCCTCCACCGGATCGGCCGCCGTCGTCGCCGTCGCCGCCGGCGCGGTCCTGGCGGCGGCGAGCCGGGCCCTGTCCCGCGCCGCCCGCCGGGCCATGCGCAGGCCGTCCCAGGTCAGCATGGTCAGGGCCAGCCAGACCAGGGCGAAGCCGGCCCAGCGCTCGGCCGGCATGGACTCGTGGAAGTAGGCGACACCGATCAGGAACTGGAAGACCGGGGCCATGTACTGGAGCAGGCCGAGCGTGGACAGCGGCACCCGTATCGCCGCCGCGCCGAAGCAGACCAGCGGCAGCGCGGTGACGATGCCGGTGGAGGCGAGCAGGGCGGCGTGCCCGGCGCCCTCGGTGGCGAACGTCGAGGTGCCGTGGGCGCCCAGCCACAGCAGATAGGCCAGAGCGGGCAGGAACTGGACCGCCGTCTCGGCGGCCAGCGACTCGACGCCGCCGAGGTTGACCTTCTTCTTCACCAGCCCGTAGGTGGCGAAGGAGAAGGCGAGGCAGAGGGAGATCCACGGCGGGTGGCCGTAGCCGACGGTGAGCACGACGACGGCGGCGAGGCCGGTGCCGACCGCCGCCCACTGCACGGGCCGCAGCCGCTCCTTGAGGAGCAGCACGCCCATCGCGATGGTGACCAGCGGGTTGATGAAGTAGCCGAGGGAGGCCTCCACCACGTGCCCGCTGTTGACGGACCAGATGTAGACGCCCCAGTTGACGGTGATCACCGCGGCGGCGAGGACGACGAGGGCCAGCCTGCGCGGCTGGCGCAGCAGTTCGCCGGCCCAGGCCCAGCGGCGTACGACGAGCAGGGCGACGGCGACGAAGGCGAGGGACCACACCATGCGGTGGGCGAGGATCTCGATCGCCCCGGCGGGTTTGAGCAGCGGCCAGAAGATGGGGACGAGGCCCCACATCCCGTAGGCGGCGAAGCCGTTCAGCAGTCCTGTGCGCCGCTCGCCCCTCGGCTGCTCGCTCACTGGTTCCTCCTTCGCGCCGGCCGCGTACCGTGCGGCGGGCACCAAAGAAGGTAGCGCCACGCGCCCCCGCCTGTCATGTCCGTATTGCTAAACGGTCGTGACGGGCGGGTGACGGTTCCTCCTGTGTCGCTCAGTCCTCCAGCGCCGCGGCGATCGCCTCCGAGACCGGGCTGGTGGGGCGGCCGATCAGACGGGACAGGTCGCCGGAGGTGACCACCAGCTCGCCCTTCTCGATGGAGGCGTCCACGCCCGCCAGGATCGCGGCGATCGGCCCGGGCAGCCCCGCGCCGGCCAGGACGCCCGCGAACTCCTCGACGGTGACCGGGCGGGCCGTGATCGTCCGGCCGGTCTGCCGGCTCAGCTCGGCGGCGTACTCGGCGAGGCTCCACGCCTCGTCCCCGCCCAGCTCGTACGTCCGGTTCTCGTGGCCCTCCCCGGTCAGGACGGCGACGGCGGCGGCCGCGTACTCGGCGCGCGAGGCGGAGGAGATACGGCCCTCGCCGGCGGCGTGGACGACGGTGCCGTGCTCCAGGACGGGGGCGAGCTGCTCGGTGTAGTTCTCGTGGTACCAGCCGTTGCGCAGCAGCACATAGGGCAGACCGGAGGCCAGCAGCGCCTCCTCGGTGCCGCGGTGGTCGTCGGCGAGGGCGGCCTTCAGGGGGCCGGGGGCGCTGGTGTAGGCGAGCAGGGCAACACCGGCGGCCCGGGCCGCGTCGATGACGACCCGGTGCTGCCGGACCCGGCCCTTGTCGAACTCGTTGCCGGAGATCAGCAGGACCTTGTCGCCGGCCGAGAACAGGCCCTCGAAGGACTCGGGCGCGTTGTAGTCGGCGACCGCGATCCGCGCGCCGCGCTCGGCGAGGTCCGCGGCCTTCTCGGGGCTGCGTACGACGGCGACGACCTGGTCGGCCGGGACCTTCTCCAGCAGCTGTTCCACGACGTGGCGGCCGAGGTGTCCGGTGGCTCCGGTGACGACGATGCTCATGACGGAAGTCTCCTTGTGGGGGTGTCTGTGCCCCCACGCTAGGAGAAGCGCTAACTCTTTGAAAGTACCCACTTTGAAGTAAGGTACTGGTATGACGGTAAGTATGAGAGTGGGTACAGGACGGGCGGCGGGGGACGCCGTCGCCGACGCGGCGAGGTGTCCGTACCGGCTGGTCCTGGAGCACGTCACCAGCCGGTGGGGCGTCCTCGTGCTGATCGAGCTGCTGGAGCGGCCCCACCGCTTCAGCGAGCTGCGTCGCGCCGTCGGCCGGGTCAGCGAGGCGGGCGTCAGCGAGAAGATGCTCACCCAGACGCTGAAGACCCTGGAGCGCGACGGGCTGGTCCACCGTGACGCCAAGCCGGTGATCCCGCCCCGGGTCGACTACTCCCTCACCGGCCTCGGCCGGGAGGCCGCCGAACAGGTAAAGACGCTGGCGCTGTGGACCCAGGAGCGCATGGCGGACGTCGAGCGGGCCCGGCGGACGTACGACGAGGTTCGGCAGGCACAGGATGAGGCCCGGCAGGCACAGGACGGGGCCGGGCGGGCATGAGACGAGGCCCGGGTCGCGCGGACCCGGGCCTCGTGAGCCGGAGCATTCGGAGCAGCCGTAGCGGCCCGAGCGGGTGGCTCAGCCGACGACCGTCCAGGTGTCCCCGCCGGCCAGCAGCGCGGCCAGGTCGCCCTTGCCCCGCTCCTCGATCGCCGCGTCGAGCTGGTCGGCCATCGCGGTGTCGTAGACCGGGCGGTCCACGGACCGGAAGACACCGATCGGGGTGTGGTGGAGGGTGTCGGGGTCGGCCAGCCGGGACAGCGCGAACGCCGTGGTCGGGGAGGCCGCGTGCGCGTCGTGGACGAGGATCTCGGACTCGTTGGCCGGGGTGACGTCCACGACGGACAGGTCGCCGGTGCGCGCGTCCCGGACCACACCGCGCTCGTTGTCCGCCCCGAAGCGGATCGGCTGCCCGTGCTCCAGGCGGATCAGCGCCTCCTGGGCCTGCTGGCGGTCCTTGAGGGCGTCGAACGCGCCGTCGTTGAAGATGTTGCAGTTCTGGTAGATCTCGATCAGCGCGGTGCCCGGATGGGCGGCGGCCTGGCGCAGCACCTCGGTGAGGTGCTTGCGGTCGGAGTCGATGGTGCGGGCGACGAAGGACGCCTCGGCGCCGATGGCGAGGGACACCGGGTTGAAGGGGGCGTCGAGGGAGCCCATCGGCGTCGACTTGGTGATCTTGCCGATCTCCGAGGTGGGGCTGTACTGGCCCTTGGTCAGACCGTAGATCCGGTTGTTGAACAGGAGGATCTTGAGGTTGACGTTGCGGCGCAGGGCGTGGATGAGGTGGTTGCCGCCGATGGACAGCGCGTCGCCGTCACCGGTGACGACCCACACCGACAGGTCGCGGCGCGAGGTGGCCAGGCCGGTGGCGATGGCGGGGGCGCGGCCGTGGATGGAGTGCATCCCGTAGGTGTTCATGTAGTACGGGAAGCGGGAGGAGCAGCCGATGCCGGAGACGAAGACGATGTTCTCCCTGGCCAGCCCCAGTTCCGGCATGAAGCCCTGGACGGCCGCGAGGATCGCGTAGTCGCCGCAGCCGGGGCACCAGCGCACTTCCTGGTCGGACTTGAACTCCTTCATGGACTGCCGGGCCTGGGCCTTCGGCACCAGGGAGAGCGCCTCGGCCGTGGCCGTGCCTTCCGTGGACGTCTCAGCCATCGATGGCCTCCTTGAGAGCCGTGGCGAGCTGTTCCGCCTTGAACGGCATGCCGTTGACCTGGTTGTACGAGTGCGCGTCCACCAGGTACTTCGCCCGGACCAGGGTGGCGAGCTGACCGAGGTTCATCTCGGGGATCACCACCTTGTCGTAACCCCTCAGGACCGTGCCGAGGTTCTTCGGGAAGGGGTTGAGATGGCGCAGGTGGGCCTGCGCGATGGACTCCCCGGCCGCGCGCAGCCTGCGCACCGCCGCCGTGATGGGCCCGTAGGTGGAGCCCCAGCCCAGGACGAGGGTGCGCGCGCCGTCCGGGTCGTCGACCTCGATGTCGGGGACCTCGATACCGTCGATCTTGGCCTGCCGGGTGCGGACCATGAAGTCGTGGTTGGCGGGGTCGTAGGAGATGTTGCCCGTGCCGTCCTGCTTCTCGATGCCGCCGATGCGGTGCTCCAGGCCCGGCGTGCCCGGGACCGCCCACGGGCGGGCCAGGGTCTTGGCGTCGCGCTTGTAGGGCCAGAACATCTCGGTGCCGTCGGCCGTGGTGTGGTTGGGGCCCTGCGCGAACTGCACGCGCAGGTCGGGCAGTTCGTCCGCCTCGGGGATGCGCCAGGGTTCGGAGCCGTTGGCGAGGTAGCCGTCGGAGAGCAGGAAGACCGGGGTGCGGTAGGTCAGCGCGATCCGGGCCGCCTCCAGGGCCGCGTCGAAGCAGTCCGCCGGGGTGCACGGGGCGACGACCGGGACCGGTGCCTCGCCGTTGCGGCCGTACATCGCCTGCAGCAGGTCCGCCTGCTCGGTCTTGGTGGGCAGGCCGGTGGACGGCCCGCCGCGCTGGATGTCCACCACCACCAGCGGCAGCTCCAGCGACACCGCCAGACCGATCGTCTCGCTCTTGAGCGCCACGCCGGGGCCGGAGGTGGTGGTCACCGCGAGGGACCCGCCGAAGGCGGCCCCGAGGGCGGCGCCGATGCCGGCGATCTCGTCCTCGGCCTGGAAGGTCCGCACACCGAAGTTCTTGTGCTTGGACAGCTCGTGCAGGATGTCCGAGGCCGGGGTGATCGGGTAGGAGCCCAGGTACAGCGGCAGGTCCGACTGGCGGGACGCCGCCACCAGGCCGTACGCCAGGGCCAGGTTCCCGGAGATGTTGCGGTACGTGCCGACGGGGAAGGCCTTGGCGGCCGGGGCGACCTCGTAGGAGACCGCGAAGTCCTCCGTCGTCTCACCGAAGTTCCAGCCCGCGCGGAACGCGGCGATGTTCGCCGCCGCGATGTCCGGCTTCCGGGCGAACTTCGTCCGCAGGAACTTCTCCGTGCCCTCCGTGGGCCGGTGGTACATCCAGCTCAGCAGGCCCAGCGCGAACATGTTCTTGCTGCGCTCGGCCTCCTTGCGGGAGAGGTCGAACTCCTTGAGGGCCTCGACCGTCAGCGTGGTCAGCGGCACCGGGTGCAGGTGGTAGCCGTCCAGCGAGCCGTCCTCCAGCGGAGAGGCGTCGTAGCCGACCTTCTGCATCGCGCGCTTGGTGAACTCGTCGGTGTTGACGATGATCTCCGCGCCGCGCGGCAGGTCGCCCACGTTGGCCTTCAGCGCGGCCGGGTTCATCGCCACCAGCACGTTCGGCGCGTCCCCGGGGGTCAGGATGTCGTGGTCGGCGAAGTGCAACTGGAAGGAGGACACACCCGGCAGGGTTCCTGCGGGGGCCCGGATCTCGGCCGGGAAGTTCGGCAGCGTCGACAGATCGTTCCCGAACGTCGCCGTCTCCGAGGTGAAGCGGTCACCGGTGAGCTGCATACCGTCACCCGAGTCACCGGCGAACCGGATGATCACCCGGTCCAGGCGGCGGACGTCCTTCGTCCCGGTCGCCCTGCGCTGCTCCCCTACGACGGCACCATCGGCCTGCTCCGCTGGACTGCTGACCTGGCTGGTCACTGAACTGGACCTCCTTCGAGGCTGCTGTGTGGGAGCGGCCTTCCCGAAGACCTTCCCGGCTTCAACCCTACGACCGCGAGGGTCGCCTTCCTGGCATCGTTCGCATGCTGGACGTGCCGATGAGACGGCTCGCAGACTCCGAGACAGTCTCGGACGATCACGAGTTCAGATAGGTGAGCACGGCCAGAACACGCCGGTGATCCCCATCACTTTGGGACAGTCCGAGCTTGAGAAAGATGTTGCTGACGTGCTTCTCGACCGCGCCGTCGCTCACCACGAGCTGCCGGGCGATCGCCGAGTTCGTCCGCCCCTCGGCCATCAGCCCCAGCACCTCCCGCTCCCGCGGGGTGAGCCCGGCCAGCACGTCCTGCTTGCGGCTGCGGCCGAGCAACTGGGCGACGACCTCCGGGTCCAGGGCCGTACCGCCCTCGGCCACCCGGACCACCGCGTCCACGAACTCGCGCACCTCGGCCACACGGTCCTTGAGCAGATAGCCGACCCCGCGGCTCGAGCCCGCCAGCAACTCGGTGGCGTACCGCTCCTCCACGTACTGCGAGAGCACGAGCACGCCCAGCGCGGGATGCGCCTTGCGCAGCTGCACCGCGGCCCGTACCCCCTCGTCGGTGTGCGTCGGCGGCATCCGCACGTCCGCCACGACGACGTCCGGCAGCGCCTGCTGGTCGTGCAGCTCCGTGATGGTCCTGATCAGCGCCTGGGCATCCCCGACACCCGCCACGACCTCGTGTCCGCGGTCGGTCAGCAACCGGGTCAGGCCCTCCCTGAGCAGCACTGAATCCTCGGCGATGACCACCCGCACCCTGTCCTCCACGATCCTCGGCCCCCCACAGCCTCGCCCCACGGCCTTCCGTGCGACACGGTCCAGCATTCCAGTATTCGGACCGTGCCGCGCCCGGGCCAGGGGAAGTGTAGGGAGGCGACCAAATGTTTCGGCCTGCCGCCGCGACCGGTACGGCCGCGGCGGCAGGCCGTCATCGGCGTGTCATCAGCGGACTCCGGGTGCGGCGGCTCGATGGCGCACTCCGGGGCGGCCGCGGACTGCGGGCCGGGCTCAGCGCCGCCAGGGCAGCTCCGCCGTCACCCGGGTGGGCCCCCCGGCCGGCGAGTCCACGACCAGGATCCCGTCCACCGCGTCCAGCCGCTCGGCCAGTCCGGCCAGGCCCGACCCCTTGGACACGTCCGCGCTGCCGACCCCGTCGTCCTCGACCTGGAGCATCAGCCGGTCCTCCGTCCGCCAGACGTCCACCGAGGCGGACCGTGCCCCGCTGTGCTTGCTGACGTTCTGGAGCAGCTCGGAGACTGTGAAGTACGCGATCCCCTCGATGGCCGCCGCCGGACGCTCGTCCAGATCGACCTCCACCCGCACCGGAACCGTGCAGCGGGAGGCCACCGCCGACAGCGCCGCGTCCAGTCCCCGGTCCGTCAGCACGGCCGGATGGATGCCCCGCGCCAGGTCCCGCAGCTCCTGCAGCGCGGTCTTCACCTCGCCGTGCGCCTCGTTCACCATCCGCGCCGCCGCCTGCGGATCCTCCGTCAGCTTCTCCTTGGCGAGACCCAGGTCCATCGCCAGCGCCACCAGCCGGGCCTGCGCCCCGTCGTGCAGGTCCCGCTCGATGCGCCGCAGATCCGCGGCGGCCGTGTCGACCACGACCCCCCGGTCCGACTCCAGCTCCACCACGCGCGCCGACAGCCGCGACGGCCCCAGCAGCCCGTACACCAGCACCCGGTCCACCATCGTCAGCGCCCGCACGATCCACGGCGTGGCCAGTGTGAACAGCAGCCCCACCAGCGCGGTCACCGTGATCTCGAACGGATTGTCCAGATAGACGCCGTGCCGGCCGTCGCCGTAGAGCTGGAGCCCGCCCTGCCCGGCCCACATCGGGAACACCCAGAACCACAGCGGATACGTCAGCAGGCTCCAGCCCAGCGTCCAGAAGACCAGCGACACCGTGAAGGAGAACACCGCCCACGGGAAGTGCAGGATCGCGTAGAGCAGGGCCCGCCAGGAGGCGCCGCTCTTCAGCAGGGCCCCCGTCCAGGCCAGGACGCCCGGCTTCGCCGCCCGCAGCGGCTGCGGCTCGGCCACCTCCAGGCCGAGCAGCCGGCGCGCCCGCGCCCGCTCCAGCACACCGAACAGGCGGCAGCCGGCGAGCGCCGCCGCGAGCACCGGGACACCCAGGAACGTCACCAGCAGGCCCGCGCCCAGCGACACCATCGTCACCGCGTAGGTGAACAGCATGATGCCGATCGGCAGGTTCAGCAGCACGTACCCGAACTCGCGCCGGCTGCGCCCCTCGAACGGTGCCCGCAGCCCGGCCGGCAGCAGGTGCCGTTCCCGGCGGGTGTCACCGTCGTGGAACCCGCCCGTGCTGTAGGGCCCGTACCCCGGTGCGTGCTGCGATCGGTACTGGGTGGCCATCGGCGTCGTCCCGTCCCCTCGTTCCGTGTCTCCGGCGGCTGTCCCGCCGTACTCCCAGGGTGCTCGGCCCCGCCCGGCGGGACCATGGAGCACGTCGGCGTCCTGGGCGGGGGGTTTTCCCTACCTCCGGCCGGGGGCGCTCCTGCCGGAGGCGGCCACGCCGGACCCGGCCGGACCCGCCCCCTCCGTGCGGTCCCGCCACGGCAGCTCCGCCGTGACCGTCGTCGGACCGCCGGCCGGCGACTCCACGACGAACAGGCCGTCCACCGCGTCCAGCCGCTCGGCCAGACCGCGCATGCCCGTCCCGCCGTCCAGCCGGGCGCCGCCGCGGCCGTCGTCCCCGACCTGGATCAGCAGCCGGCCGTCGGTCCGCCAGACATCGACGGAGGCGGACCGTGCCCCGCTGTGCTTGCTGACGTTCTGGAGCAGCTCGGAGACCGTGAAGTAGGCGATGCCCTCGATGGCCGCGGCCGGCCGCGCCTCCAGGTCGACCGTCACCTGCACCGGAACCGTGCAGCGGGAGGCCACCGCAGAGAGGGCCGCGTCCAGGCCCCGGTCGGTCAGCACCGCGGGATGGATGCCCCGCGCCAGGTCCCGCAGCTCCTGGAGCGCGAGCTTCACCTCGCCGTGCGCCTCCTCGACCATCGCGGCGACATGCTCGTCCGACTGCCCTTCGAGCAGCTTCTCCTTCGCCAGACCCAGCCCCATGGCCAGATTGACCAGCCGGGCCTGCGCCCCGTCGTGGAGGTCCCGCTCGATGCGCCGCAGGTCCGCGGCGGCCGTGTCCACCACGATCCCGCGGTCCGACTCCAGCTCGGCGATCCGCCGCTCCAGCTCGTCGGACGGCGACAGCAGGCCGCGCACCATCGCCCGGTCCACGTTCGCCAGGCCCCGCGCGAGGAAGGGCAGCACCGGCCAGAGCACGAAGAGCGAGGTCAGCGTCACCACGAAGGTGAGCACCCCCCACGGCATCCGTATGAAGTGGTACAGCGACGAACGCCAGCCCACCGGGTCCTTCAGCGCTGTCCAGATCCGCCCGACCAGTCCCTTCGAGCCGTGCTGCGACAGCGGGCTCGGCTCGTCGATCCGCACCCCGAGCAGCGCCCGCGCCCGCGCCCGCTCCAGCCGGCCCAGCAGCCGCGAGCCCATCAGCCCGAGGGCCAGCATCGGGAAGCCGATCACGTTGAGCGTCAGCGCGCTGCCGGTCGTCAGCACCGTCACCACATAGACGAAGCCGCACAGCGACACTGGCAGATTCACCAGCAGATGCGTGATCTCCTTCCAGGTGGGCAGGTCGTAGGCGAAACGGGCCGACGGCAGCCGGTCCTCGGCGCCGTCTGCCGCGGGATCGGCGGCGGGAATGCGAGCGGTCATAGGGGTCAGCGTGCCGTGCGGCGGCCGACGGCGCCATGAGGTGGGCCGCCCTCACCCCCTGGGGAAAACCCCACCTTCGCGTCCCACGGTGTGACGGGCTGCTTACCCGTCCTTTATCAGGGCCTAGACTCCCGTGCGTACAGATCGTCGAACAGCCGAACAGCACGGGGTCGGGGAAACGGGTCCGGCAGGGCCAGGGAGTGAGGGAACGGACGGTGCGGGAGACGTTGCGGGGGTCGACCGCCGTCGTCGCGGCGGACTACTTCCAGTCCTACTCGGTCGTCGGACTGCTCGCCCTCGTCGGCGTGCTGTTCGTCGCCGTCGCCTTCGGTGCGGGACGCCTGCTGCGCCCGGTGGTCCCCACCCCGGAGAAACTGCTGACGTACGAGTGCGGTGTCGACCCCGTCGGCGAGGGCTGGGCACACACCCAGGTCCGCTACTACGTCTACGCGTTCCTGTACGTGATCTTCGCCGTCGACTCGATCTTCCTTTTCCCCTGGGCGACGGTCTTCGCCGCTCCCGGCTACGGCGCGACGACGCTCGTGGAGATGTTCATCTTCCTCGGCTTCCTGGCCGTGGGCCTGCTGTACGCATACAAGAAGGGCGTCCTGGCATGGACGTGACCCGCCACACCCCCGAACCGGTGCCGCTGCCGGAGCCGAAGCGGCTGGGCGCGCTCGCCCGGCTCGCCCCGGAGCCGATGAAGGTCGTCCTGAACTGGGGCCGGCGCTACTCGCTCTGGGTCTTCAACTTCGGCCTCGCCTGCTGCGCGATCGAGTTCATCGCCGCGTCGATGGCCCGGCACGACTTCATCCGCCTCGGCGTGATCCCGTTCGCGCCCGGGCCCCGCCAGGCCGACCTGATGGTGGTGTCCGGCACGGTCACCGACAAGATGGCCCCGGCGGTCAAGCGGCTGTACGAGCAGATGCCGGAGCCCAAGTACGTCATCTCCTTCGGCGCCTGCTCCAACTGCGGCGGCCCCTACTGGGACTCGTACTCCGTCACCAAGGGCGTCGACCAGATCATCCCGGTGGACGTCTACGTCCCCGGCTGCCCGCCGCGCCCCGAGGCACTGCTCCAGGGGATCCTGAAACTCCAGGAGAAGATCGCGCGCGAGTCGCTGGGGGAGCGGTACGCGACCGGTGCGGACCGTCCTTCGGCGGCCGCCCTGCAGAGCGGGCTCGTACGGCCGCCGGCCCCCGCGACCGCCGGCGAGGGGGACCCGCGATGAGTGGGACCGGCTGGCTGCCCGCGCCCGTCGGGGAACTCTTCGGGACCGACGCCACCGCGGAGGAGTCCTACGACGTTCTTACGGTGGACGTGCCGCCGGACACGTGGATCTCCGCGCTGCTGACCGCCCGCGACGAGTTGGGCTGCACGTACTTCGACTGGCTGAGCGCCGTCGACGAGCCGGGCACGGGCTTCCGTGTCTCCGCCCACGTCGTCGCCCTCGCCCCGGTCCGGCGCCTGCTGGTGCGCACGACGGTTCCGCACGAGGCGCCCGTCCTGCCCACCGCGGTGGACGTCTACGCGGGCGCGGCCTGGCACGAACGCGAGACGCACGAGATGTTCGGCGTCTCCTTCCGGGACCATCCCGGCCTGGACCACCTCCTTCTGCCGGAGACCTTCGAGGGCCACCCGCTCCGCAAGGACTTCGTCCTCGCGGCCCGTGTCGCCAAGGCCTGGCCGGGCGCCAAGGAACCCGGGGAGCCTGCGGCGGGTGCCGCCCACGGCGGCCCCAAGCGCCGCCAGATGCTCCCGCCGGGCGTGCCCGACCCCAACGAGTGGGGCCCCCAGAAGGGCGAGCTCCCGCCGGCCCCGTCCCGTCCGGCGCGGGGTGCGGCCCGGCCCGTGGGCGACCGCCCGGCCCGCCGCACCCGCACGGCGGCGGAGGGCTCCACCGGTCAGACGGAGACGGCGCCACCCGCCGCGAGGCCCCGTCGCATGCGCAGTGCCGGCGAGGGCTCGGCGAGCCAGACGGCTCGCCACGACGAGACGGCGACGGCACCAACGGCCGCACCCGAGTCCGCCGAGGCGGCGGAAGCCGCGACGGCACCCGAGCGCGCCGAGACCACGCCGCAGGCGACGCCGTCGAAGGCCGTGCCGCTCGCTGGGAGCGCAGGGGAGGACGACGACAGCCGTCCGGCGCCCGAGCGCGCCGAGACCACGCCGCAGGCGACGCCGTCGAAGGCCGTGCCGCCCGTTGGGAGCGCAGGGGAGGGCGACGACAGCCGCCCGGCGCCCGAGGACGCGGCGGCACGCCCGCGGAGTGAGACGCCGGAGCGCGCGGAAGGCGCTGCGGGGGAGTCCGCGGCCGCGCCCGAGGGTCCGGCGGAGGTTCCGGCCGACGCCAAGGGCGCGCCGCCGCGCCTCGGGGCTCGGCGGGCGCGGAGCGCGAGCGAGGGCTCGGCGTCCCAGCGCGGGCAGGCGGCGCGCCCGAAGCCGTCCGCCGCGCCGGGTGGTTCGGACGCTCCCTGGCATCACGCCCGTCCGGCGTTCGACGAACCCGAGCCGAGGCCCGAGAACGACGGAGCCGACGCCACCGAACCCCCCACCACGCCCGACGAACCGGAAGGAGGCCCGCGGTGAACGATGTCGTCGACGTCGCCCTGCGACTGGTCATCGTCTTCGCGGTGTTCCTGACCTTCCCCCTGATCGTGGGGCAGACCGAGCACAAGGTGATGGCGCACATGCAGGGCCGCCTCGGCCCCATGTACGCAGGCGGCTTCCACGGCTGGGCCCAACTCGTCGCGGACGGCGTGAAGTTCGCACAGAAAGAGGACGTGGTCCCGGCCGGTGCCGACCGTCGTGTCTTCCAGCTCGCCCCCGCCGTGGCCCTGCTGCCCTACCTTCTCGTGTTGCTCGCCATCCCGATCGGCCCCGGCGAGGGCGCCGTCGGCCAGGTCGTCGACGCGGGCATCTTCTTCGTGCTCGCGGTCATGGCCATCGGCGTCCTCGGCTCGCTCATGGCCGGCTGGGCCTCCGCCAACAAGTTCTCCCTCCTCGGCGGCCTGCGCACCGCCGCCCAGCTCCTCGCCTACGAACTGCCGATGCTGCTCGCCGCCGCCTCCGTGGCGATGGCGGCGGGCACGGTGTCCCTGCCCGGCATCGTCCACGCCTTCCACTGGTGGTGGCTGCCCTGGCAGATCGTCGGCGCGATCGTCTTCTTCGTCGCGGGCCTCGCCGAACTGCAACGCCCGCCGTTCGACATGCCCGTCGCCGACTCGGAGATCATCTTCGGCGCGTACACCGAGTACACCGGTCTGCGCTTCGCCCTGTTCCTGCTCGCCGAGTACGCCGGCATCGTCGTCCTGTGCGGCCTGACCACCGTCCTCTTCCTGGGCGGCTGGCACGGCCCCTGGGGCGCCGCCGGCCTCGGCTGGGTCTGGACCCTGCTGAAGACGGCGGTCCTCGCCTTCGTGGTCATCTGGCTCCGCGTCACCTACCCGCGGCTGCGCGAGGACCAGCTCCAGAAGTTCTCCTGGACCCTCCTCGTCCCCCTTTCCCTCGCCCAGATCGCCCTCACCGGCATCGTCAAGGTGGTGATCCAGTAGCCATGGCCCCCATCCCCGGCAGCGGCCTGGCCAAGGGCCTGGCCGTCACCCTCCGCACGATGACGAAGAAGACCGTCACCGAGCAGTACCCCGACGTCCAGCCCGATCTCCCGCCGCGCACCCGCGGCGTCATCGGCCTGTTCGAGGAGAACTGCACCGTCTGCATGCTGTGCGCCCGCGAGTGCCCGGACTGGTGCATCTACATCGACTCCCACAAGGAGACGGTCCCGGCGGCGACCCCCGGCGGCCGCGATCGCAGCCGCAACGTCCTCGACCGGTTCGCCATCGACTTCTCCCTGTGCATGTACTGCGGCATCTGCATCGAGGTCTGTCCCTTCGACGCCCTGTTCTGGTCCCCGGAGTTCGAGTACGCCGAGACCGACATCCGCGACCTCACTCACGAGCGCGACAAGCTGCGCGAGTGGATGTGGACCGTGCCCGCGCCACCCGCCCTCGACCCCGGCGCCGAGGAGCCCAAGGAGATCGCCGCCGCCCGCAAGACCGCCGAGAAGCTGGCGGCCGCGCAGGCCGAACCGCGGGAGGGGGACGCGTGAGCATCGCCGCCGCAAGCCACGGCTTCCTCTCCCCGACCGGCGTAGAGATCGCCTTCCTCCTCGTCGGCCTCCTCACCTTCGGCGCCGCCCTCGTCACCGTCACAACCCGGCAGCTCGTGCACGCCGCCCTGTGGCTGGTGGTGACCCTCGGCGGCCTCGCCGTGGAGTACCTGCTGCTCACCGCCGAGTTCATCGCCTGGGTGCAGGTCCTCATCTACGTGGGTTCCGTCGTCGTCCTCCTCCTGTTCGGCCTGATGCTCACCAAGGCGCCCATCGGCCGCTCCCCGGACGCCGACTCCGGCAACCGCTGGGCCGCCCTGACCGTGGCCGTCGCCGCCGCGGCCGCCCTGGTCTGGGTGGTCGTCGACGCCTTCCGCACCACCTGGATCGACCTGGACGGCGCCGCCTCAGGATCGACGAAGGTCACCGGCGAGAGCCTGTTCCAGAACTGGGTCCTGCCCTTCGAGGCCCTCTCCGTCCTGCTCCTGGCCGCGCTGGTCGGCGCGATCGTCCTGTCCCGCAAGGCGAAGGCGGCCGATGCCGCCGCCGACCGGGCCGCCGGCGCCCCGGCTCCGGGAACCGACGGCGACCCGGGCGCGAAGGAAGGTGTCCGCTGATGCACCTCGCCTATCCCGCCGTGCTCTCCGCCCTTCTGTTCTGCACCGGCCTGTACGGCGTCCTCGCCCGCCGCAACGCGATCCTGGTCCTGATGTCCGTCGAGCTCATGCTCAACGCCGTCAACCTCAACCTGGTCGCCTTCGACGTCTGGCTCAGCAGAGCCGCGATCGAGACCCTGCACTCCGGGCAGGCCCTGACCCTGTTCACCATCGCCATCGCCGCCGCCGAGATCGGCATCGGCCTGGCGATCGTCCTCGCCGTCCACCGCAACCGCGGCACCTCGGACATCGACCGGCTCCGCGACTCCGCCGAGGGCCCCGACGACTCCGACGACGGCCCCCACGGCGCCGCCGCGACCGCGGAGGCCGCTGAGAAGGCTGAGGCCACCGCGTGACCACGACCACCCTCGCCGTCCTCGTTCCGCTCCTTCCGTTCCTGGGTGCCGTGGCCGGCCTGCTGCTCGGCCGCACCGCGCCCGGCTTCGTCCGCCCGCTCGCCGTCCTGCCGACCCTGGCCGCCCTGGTCCTGGCCGTGCTGGTCGCGGCGGACCAGGGCGGCGGCCGGGCCGTCGACGCCGCCACCGAGCTCACCCCGACCGGCTCGGTGCCCATCGAACTCGCCCTGCACATCGACGGCTTCGCCGCGCTCCCCGCCGTGCTGGTCGCCGTCGTCGCCACCTGCGTGCAGATCTACTCCACGGGCTACCTGCGCGACGACCCGCGCTACCCCTCGTACGCCGCGCTCGTCTCCCTTTTCACCTCCGCGATGCTGCTCGTCGTCTACTCCGGCGACCTGATCGTGCTGCTGGTCGGCTGGGAGGTCATGGGCATCTGCTCCTACTTCCTGGTCGGCCACTACTGGGAGACTCCTGAGGCCCGCGCCGCCTCCATCAAGGCCTTCCTGGTCACCAAGCTCGGCGACGTGCCCTTCCTCATCGGCCTGTTCGCGCTCGGCACCGACGCGGGGTCCTTCCGGATCACCAAGGTCCTCGGCGCCGTCGCGAGCGGCGGACTGCACCACCCGACCCTGATCGCCCTGCTGCTCCTCGCCGGCGTGGCGGGCAAGTCGGCGCAGTTCCCGCTGCACACCTGGCTCCCCGACGCCATGGCGGGCCCGACGCCCGTCTCCGCGCTCATCCACGCCGCGACGATGGTCGCCGCCGGTGTCTACTTCGTCGCCCGGCTCCTCCCCGTCTTCCAGGCCTCCTCGGCCGCGATGGTCGTCCTCGCCGTCATGGCCGCCGTGACGATGGCCGGCTCGGCGCTCGCCGCGCTCGCCCAGGACGACATCAAACGCGTCCTCGCCTACTCGACGATCGGCCAGCTCGGCTACATGACCGGCGCACTCGCCGTCGGCGACCGCGGCGCGGCCGTCTTCCACCTCCTGTCGCACGGCGCCTTCAAGGCGCTGCTGTTCCTCGCGGCCGGCGTGATCATCCACGCCGCCGGCACCAACTCGCTGGCCGCCATGTCCCGCATGAGCAACCTGCGCGCCCGCGTCCCGGACGCCTACTGGACGATGACCGTGGCGCTCCTCGCCCTCGCCGCGATCCCTCCCTTCAGCGGCTTCTTCTCCAAGGAGTCCGTCCTCGGCGCCGCCGAACACGCGGCCACCGGCCACACCGGCCAGGCCCCCGCGGCGGCGGGCTGGACCGTCCTCGTGGCCGGTCTCCTCACCGCGCTGCTCACCGGCGCCTACGCCATGCGCCTGTGGCTGCTGGCCTTCCGCGGCCGGGGCGCCGAGGCCCCCGACCACGGCAGGCAGCCCCTCGCCATGAACGCCGTGCTCTGGGTGCTCGCCCTCCCGTCCCTCGCCTTCGGCGGCCTCGCCTTCCGGCTCCTGCCCGGATGGTTCGACGGCCGGGACCTGACCCCCACGCTCGTCACCTCCGTCCTCGGCACCGGCGTGGCCCTGGTCGGCGGCATCGTCATCTACGGCGCCTGGCAGCACACCACCGCGCTCGCCGCCCGGACCCCCCTCGGCGCCGTCGCCGCCCACCCCGAGGGCGACGCAGGACTCGTCGAGGCCGAGGCCATCGCCACCCACACGCCCGCGTACGGGGACATCGCCCACGCGCCCGACCCCGCCGACCCCGGACGGCTGCTGCTCGGGCCGCTGCACCGGCACGCGGCCGCCGGCTTCCACCTCGACGCCGTGTACTCGGCACTCTTCGTCCGCCCGGTGCTGGCCGGAGCGAGCCTCGTCCGGTTCCTCGACCGGGAGGTCGTCGAGACCTACGTCCGCGGCGCCGGAGCCGTACCCCGCCTGCTCGGGGCCGCCGTACGGCGCGCCCAGACCGGCAATGTGCAGACCTATGTGAGCGCGCTGCTCGCCGGCACCGTCGTCCTGGCGGTCGCCGCCGTCCTTCTGGCCACGGGAGCGTGAGCAGGCGTGATCGATATCAACGAGTCCGTGATGCAGTTCCTTCTGGCGTTCCTCGTCGCCGGCCCGCTCCTCGGAGCGCTCGCCGCCCTCCTGCCCGCGCCGCCCGGACTGAAGGGGAAGTCACCCGAGCAGGCCGTGCTCCGGCACGGTGTGACCGTCACCGGCGCGATCCTCGCCGCCGCGATCGTCCTCGCCGTCGGCTTCGACCACGCCCACCCGTCGAAGATGCAGGCCACGACCGACATCAGCTGGATCCCCGCGCTCCATGTGCGCATCCACCTCGGCGTCGACGGCATTTCCCTCCCCCTCGTCGTACTGACCGCGCTGCTGACCTTCCTCTGCGCGCTGTACTCCTACTTCAAGCCGCCCACGGGCCCCACCCCGAAGGCGTTCGTCGCGCTGCTGCTCCTGCTCGAGTCCGGCACCCTCGCGACCTTCGCCGTCCTCGATCTGCTGCTGTTCTTCCTCGCCTTCGAGATGGTCCTCATCCCGATGTACTTCCTCATCGCCCGCTGGGGCGGCGAGGGCCGTCAGGCCGCCGCCTGGCGGTTCATCCTCTACACCCTGCTCGGCTCGGTCGTCATGCTGCTGGGCCTGCTCCTCGTCGGGCTCAAGACCGGCACCTTCGACATGGTGGCACTCGCCACTGACAACGGCCGGTCACTGACCGCGTCCGTGCAGGTCATCGCCGTTCTGGCGATCGGTCTCGGCCTCGCGGTCAAGACGCCGATGTGGCCGCTGCACAGCTGGCTGCCGGACGCCCACACCGCCGCCCCGACCGTCGGCTCGGTGCTGCTCGCAGGCGTCCTGCTGAAGATGGGCACGTACGGCTTCGTCCGCATCCTGCTGCCCATCGCACCCGACGGCTTCCGCACCCTCGCGCCCTACCTCGCCGCCCTCGGCGTCGTCGGGATCATCTACGGATCCCTGGCCTGCCTCGCCCTCGTCCGGCAGGGCGCGAAGGGCGACCTCAAGCGGCTCATCGCCTACTCCTCCGTCGGCCACATGGGCTTCGTCCTGCTCGGCATCGCCACCATGACCCCCACCGGCGTGAACGGCGCCCTGTTCGCCAACATCGCCCACGGCCTCATCACCGGCCTGCTGTTCTTCCTCGTCGGCGCGCTCAAGGACCGCACCGGCACCACCGACCTCGACGCCCTGGCCGACACGTCGGGTGCCGCGCTGTACGGAAAGGCCCCGCGCCTCGGCGCGCTCCTCGCCTTCGGCGCCGTCGCCTCGCTCGGACTGCCGGGCCTCGCCGGGTTCTGGGGCGAGATGCTCGCCCTGTTCGGCTCGTTCCGGCCCGCCGCCGATCTCAGCCGGCCCGCCTTCCTCACCTTCATGGCGATCGGCGCCCTCGGCACCCTGCTCACCGCCGCGTACATGCTCGTCGTGGTCCGCCGCGTCTGCATGGGCGACGTACCGCGGCAGGCACCGCGGCTCGCCGACGTCCGGGGCTACGAGTTCGCGGCCTGGACCCCGCTCGTCGTCCTCACCGTCCTCGCCGGACTCTGGCCGAAGGCCCTGCTCGGGCTCACCGACCCGGCCGTGCAGCAGCTCCTCGCAGGAGGCACCCGATGAGCGCCCTGGCCCAGACCGCGGCCCCGTCGGTGGTCCAGTCCGTCGACTGGCTCGCCGTCGCGCCGCCCACCCTCACCGCGGTGATCGCCCTCGTGGTCCTCGTCGCCGACCTCTTCCTGCCGGAAGCGCGCAAGCCGCTCCTCGGCCGGCTCTCCGTCGCGGGACTCGCCGCCGCCGCGCTGCTCCTCCTGCCACTCCTCGACGGCGACCACGCCACGTTCTGCCAGACCGGCCGGCCCGGCGCGTGCAGCTACACCGCCGACCACTTCACCCTCGTCATCCAGTTCCTCGTGCTCGGCGGCGCCCTCCTGACCGCGCTGCTGTCGGTCACCGCGCTGAAGGACGCGCGCAGGACACTGCCCGAGGGGGAGTTCTGGTTCCTGCTGCTGGCCTCCGCCGCCGGTGCCGCGCTCCTGCCCGCAGCCCGCGACCTGGCGACCCTGATCGTCGCCCTGGAGGTCGCCTCCCTGCCCGCCTTCGCCCTCGTCGGCCTCCGCAGCGGCGACCGCAGGTCCTCCGACGCGGCCCTGAAGTTCTTCCTGTCCTCGGTGACCGCCACCGCCGTCAGCCTGCTCGGCGTCAGCTTCGTCTACGCCACCACCGGCACCCTCTACCTCACCGAGATCGCCGAACGCATCCAGCACGTCGACGGACAGTTCCACACGCTCGCCCAGACCGGCGTCGTCCTCACCCTCGTCGGCTTCGCCTTCAAGACCGCCGCCGTCCCCTTCCACTTCTGGGTGCCCGACACCTACGTGGGAGCCCCCCTGCCGATCGCCGCCTACCTGTCGGTCGTCGGCAAGGCCGTCGGCTTCACCGGACTGATCCTCGTCACCGTCGTCGCCTTCCCGTCGTACTCCGGCGCCTGGGGTCCCGCGATGGCCGTGCTCGCCGCGCTCACCATGACCGTCGGCAACGTCGGCGCCCTGCGCCAGCAGGCCACGCGCGCGTACAGCGCGGTACGGCTGCTCGCCTGGTCCTCCGTCGGCCAGGCCGGCTACCTCCTGGTGCCGATCGCCGCCGCCGGCTACTCCAGGAATCCGCAGAAGTCGATCGGCTCCACGGTCGCCTACGCGCTCATGTACGCCGCCGTGAACATCGGCGCCTTCGCCGTGGCCGCGCTCGTGGGCCGTACGCGGGAACGCAACCGCGTCAGCGACTACCGCGGCCTGTACGCCACCAACCCGCTGACCGCCCTGCTGCTGGCGTTCTTCCTGCTCTGCCTGGCCGGCCTTCCGCCGGGCGTCATCGGGCTGTTCGCCAAGGTCACCGTGTTCTCCGCGGCCGTCGACGCCGGACTGGGCTGGCTCGCCGTCGTCATGGCCGTCAACGTCGTCATCGCGCTGTTCTACTACCTCCAGTGGACGGCCCTGCTGTTCCGCGCCCCCGAGGGTGAACCCGTCCGGCACCGCGTCCCGGCCCCTCTCACCGCCGCCCTCGCCCTGACGGGCGTCCTCGGCGTCGCCCTCTCCGGCGCCCCGCAGCTGGTGCTCCGCTTCGCCGGCACCGGCCTGTTCTGAGCATCCGGGGCCTCACCAAGCGCGCGTAGGAGACACCTGGCCTCGCCACATGCCCGCAGGAGCCGCCCCGGCCTGCCCACGCGCGCGTGGGGCACCCGGCTCTCACGCGCGCGTGCCGCCCGGAGCCCCGCTCACCCGGACGGCCCGCGTGCCGACGCACCCACCAGGGAACCCGTGGCCGCCGCCTGGCGTTGACCAGTTCGGAAGGGTCCACTGGACGTGACACCACACGGCACCGGTGGAGTCGAAACACAGCAAGCGAAGGGTTC
Source organism: Streptomyces sp. NPDC088817 (assembly GCF_044750345.1). NCBI lineage: Bacteria > Bacillati > Actinomycetota > Actinomycetes > Kitasatosporales > Streptomycetaceae > Streptomyces > Streptomyces sp. NPDC088817. The sequence continues at coordinate 321,753 of NZ_JBIVJN010000004.1, read as the reverse complement.
CCCTGCCGCACCACTTGGAGGGCGTACCGTGCACCGCCGGCACAACGGGCTCAGGACCGCAGTCCTCCTCGGGGGACTGTCCGCACTCATCATCCTCATCGGCAGTTTCTTCGGCCGCACCGGCCTGGTCGTCGCGGTCCTCATCGCCCTCGGCACCAACGCGTACGCGTACTGGAACAGCGACAAGCTGGCGCTGCGTGCCATGCGGGCCCGCCCGGTGAGCGAGTTCGAGGCCCCGGCCCTCTACCGGATGGTCCGCGACCTCTCCACCCAGGCCCGCCAGCCCATGCCCCGCCTGTACATCTCCCCGACCGAGGCACCCAACGCCTTCGCGACCGGCCGCAACCCGCGCAACGCCGCCGTGTGCTGCACGGAAGGCATCCTGCGCCTCCTGGACGAGCGCGAGCTGCGCGGCGTCATCGGCCACGAGCTCAGCCACGTCTACAACCGGGACATCCTCATCTCCTCGGTCGCCGGCGCGCTGGCCTCCGTGATCATGTTCCTGGTCAACTTCGCCTGGCTGATCCCGATCGGGCGCTCCGACGACGACGAGGGACCCGGCCTGATCGGCATGCTCCTGATCCTGATCCTGGGCCCGCTCGCCGCGTCCCTCATCCAACTGGCCATCAGCCGTTCCAGGGAGTACGAGGCGGACGCGTCCGGCGCCCGGCTCACCGGCGACCCGCTCGCCCTCGCCGGCGCGCTGCGCAAGCTGGAGGCGGGCACCCAGCAGCTTCCGCTGCCCCCCGAGCCGCGCATCGAGACCGCGAGTCACATGATGATCGCGAACCCGTTCCGCCCCGGTCAGGGACTGTCGAAGATGTTCTCCACGCACCCGCCGATGGCGGAGCGCATCGCCCGCCTCGAGCAGATGGCCGGCCGCCGGCTCTGAGACGCGTGCTCAGCGTCCGCCGAACCCGTCGCCGGTCCGCACCACTTCACGCCCCAGGGGCATGAGCGAGGCCGGGATGAGCTTCAGGTTGGCCCAGCCGAAGGGGATGCCGATGATCGACAGGAACAGCGGGATGCTGGTGATCAGGTGCCCCAGCGCCAGCCACCAGCCCGCGAAGACCAGCCAGATCACGTTGCCGATGAACGACCCGGCCCCGGCCCCCGGACGCTCCACGGCGTCGCGGCCGAACGGCCACAGGACGAATCCCGCGAGGCGCAGCGACGCGATGCCGAACGGGATGGTGATGATCAGGACGAAGCAGATCAGCGCGGCGATCAGGTAGCCGATCGCCATCCAGATGCCGCAGAAGACCAGCCACACGAGGTTGAGCAGCAGGTTGATCACCTTCATGATCGGCATCCTCCAAGGTCGTTCAGGGTCGTTCCCGCCGGCATTGCCCGCTGACTCAAGTATCGGCGCCGAAAGGGGGATTGGGGGCGGCCGCGGCTCCTTGTAGCGCGATCGGGAACGTTCGGAGACGATCCCGCGGCGCACCGGCGCCGCACGCCGTCCCCACCGCGCCGCACGCCGTCCCTACCGCGCCGCCCACCACCGTCGTACGCCGTACGAGGCCATGCCCGCCAGCAGCACCCCGCTGCCGACGGCCACCGAGAGCCATGGCAGGGCGAACGCCAGCGTCACGCATCCGACGAGGCCCAGCGCCGGCACCGCGCGCCGGGCGGGAGCGGGATCGAGGGTCCAGGCGGAGGCGTTGGCGATCGCGTAGTACACCAGGACGCCGAACGAGGAGAAGCCGATCGCGCCCCGGAGGTCGACCGTCGCGGCCAGCGCAGCGACCACGGCACCCACGGCCAGCTCCGCCCGGTGCGGCACCTGGAAACGGGGATGGACGGCCGCCAGTACCCCGGGAAGATGCCGGTCCCGGGCCATGGCCAGGGTGGTCCGCGAGACGCCCAGGACCAGGGCGAGCAGTGACCCCAGCGCGGCCACGGCGGCTCCCACGCGCACCACAGGGACCAGCCCCGGAGCCCCGGCCGCCCGCACCGCGTCGGCCAGCGGTGCCGCCGCGCGGCCCAGCCCGTCCGGCCCCAGCACCGAGAGCGCGGCCACCGCCACGCACACGTACACGGCCAGCGCGATGCCGAGGGCGAGCGGGATCGCGCGCGGGATGGTGCGCGCCGGATCCCGTACCTCCTCGCCGAGGGTGGCGATCCGCGCGTACCCCGCGAAGGCGAAGAACAGCAGCCCGGCCGCCTGAAGGACGCCGCCGGCGCCGACGGAGCCGCCGATGGCCGCCCGGTCGGCGGTGGAGGTGCCGGAGCTCAGGCACACCGCGACCACGGCGGCGAGGACCGCCAGCACGACCGCCACGATCACCCGCGTCAGCCAGGCGGACTTCTGCACGCCGCCGTAGTTCAGCGCGGTCAGCGCCACCACGGCCGCGACGGCCACCGCGTGCGCCTGCCCCGGCCAGACGTACGCGCCCACGGTGAGCGCCATCGCCGCACAGGAGGCCGTCTTGCCGACGACGAACGCCCAGCCCGCCAGGTGGCCCCAGAACATGCCGAGCCGTTCACGCCCGTACACGTACGTGCCGCCGGAGGCCGGATACCGGGCGGCCAGCCGTGCCGAGGAGCCGGCGTTGCAGTAGGCCACCACGGCGGCGACCGCGAGCCCGACGAGCAGCCCGGGGCCCGCCGCGCGGGCCGCCGGCCCCAGGGCGGCGAAGATCCCGGCCCCGATCATCGAGCCGAGCCCGACGACCACGGCGTCGCCGACCCCGAGGGTGCGGCGCAGCTCGGATGAGGACGGGGCAGCGGACCGGGTCATGGCCCGAACCCTACTGACGTGTGCGACCGCGGCCGACAGCTGCAACCGGGGGATGCCGTCGGGGCGTCCTCCTCCACGACGCGCTCCTGGCGCGGGACGCACACGCGTGTGGTAGGCACGATCACAACACGTGACAAGCACGACAAGCACGACGCGCGGCCTGCCGGCACGGCAGCACAGCCTGTTCCGAACCCGAACCGCGAGGCACCGGGACAACGCGGGCACGGCGTGGAAGGGCAGGTTCAGAGCATGGGCATCATCAGCTGGATCATCCTGGGGCTCCTGGCCGGCGCCATCGCGAAGCTCCTGCTGCCGGGGCGCGACCCGGGCGGCTTCATCGTCACGACTCTCATCGGCGCCGCCGGGGCGTTCCTCGGCGGCTGGATCTCCGCCCGCTGGCTGCACCACCCGATCAGTCGGCAACTCTACGACGGCGCCACCTGGGCCGCCGCGATCGGCGGCTCGCTCGTGCTGCTGATCGGCTACCGCATCTTCTTCGGCAACTCGCGCGACTGAGCGGGAAAAGGGTGGGCACCGCGGGGGTGCCCACCCTTTCGCTCCGCCCTCCGCTTCGCCTACCGGTACTACCGGTAGTTCACGAACTGGAGCGCGAAGTCGAAGTCCTGGCCCTTCAGCAGCGCGATCACGGTCTGGAGGTCGTCGCGGCTCTTGGAGCTGACGCGCAGCTCCTCACCCTGGACCTGGGCCTTCACGCCCTTGGGGCCCTCGTCGCGGATGAGCTTCGCGACCTTCTTCGCGTTGTCCTGGGAGATGCCCTCCTGGATCGACGCGAAGAGCTTGTACTCCTTGCCGGACAGCTGCGGCTCGCCCGCGTCCAGGGCCTTCAGGGAGATGCCGCGCTTGATCAGCTTGGACTGGAAGACGTCGAGGACTGCCTTGACGCGGTCCTCGGAGTTCGCCTCCAGAAGGATCTTCTCACCGGACCACGAGATCGAGGCGCCGACGCCCTTGAAGTCGTAGCGCTGGGAGATCTCCTTGGCGGTCTGGTTGAGGGCGTTGTCGACCTCCTGCCGCTCGACCTTCGAGACGATGTCGAAACTGGAGTCGGCCATGTCCTGTGGCTCCTTGCATCGGGGTGTGTCGGGGTGCGTGCCGTGCCGGATGCGTGCCGGCGGGCGTGGGGGAACCGCCGATCCCGGCCTCCGGGCCGCGGGTCGCATCCGCACCAGCCTAGCCATCCCGGACGGTCACGGCCGCCGATCAAAGGGGTGGCGGAGCACCCCTCGGCATCGGGTATTGTTTACGTCGTTGCCGGGGAGCCCGCCGAAAGGCGGTTCGAACGGCAGCATCCCAAGGCGGTGTGCCCGAGCGGCCAAAGGGAGCAGACTGTAAATCTGCCGGCTCAGCCTTCCCAGGTTCGAATCCTGGCGCCGCCACTCTGGGAAAGACCCCCTCCGATCAGCCATCATGGCAGGTCGGAGGGGGTTTGTTGTTAGTGATCCCCGTTCGATTCGTCGTGGACGGGATGCGGACGTGTCTCACCTCATGCCGCGTGTATCCCACTGTCGATCAGTGTGCGTCCCCCAGGTGTCCCCCGGGCGAGAGCATGATCACTCCGGCTCGTTCCACTCCCGGAGAGCCGCGTCGATCCGGCTGTTGGCACGCTCGCGGGTCTGGCCAAGCACCTTGGCGTACACCTTGTGCAGCACTGCGATGCTGTGGCCGGCGCGGCGGGCGCACTCCATCGCGTCCACGCCAGAGCTGAGCCAGAATGACACTCCGGCGTGCCGAAGGTCGTAGGGGCGCCGGGCCAGCAGCGAGGCTGTCTCTGCCTCGCTCAGCACGTCCCGGCGGGCCTTCGCCCATACCTCCCCGTAGCCGGTCTCCTGTAGCAAGCCGTTACGGTTCGTCCGGAACAGCCGGCCGTCAGGTGCCGTGCCCTGCTCTGTGATGTGCTGCCGCAGCATGCGGACGAAATGCGGCGGGATGGGCACCGGTCGGGAATCCTTCTCGGCACGGGCCTTGAGGTGGCGCGTCTCGTGAGCCGTTCCGTCGTTCGTCCAGCTCCGTCCGGCCCGGACGATGCCCTGTCGCAGGGTGAGCATGCCCCACCCCGTTTCCGGGAGGTGGCACTGGTTCGCGCGCAGTCCTGCGGCTTCGGCCGGCCGCATGGCGGCGTAGTACAGGCAGCCGAAGAACGCCTCCAGATGCTGCCCACGGGGCCCCTGCTCGCGGACTCCCGTCAGGAGTGCGCGCACCTGACGCGGATTGGCGACGCTCTCGGGGTCCACGGCCTCTACCGACTTCGGTGCGGTCCACTTCACGGCCGCGTGCGGGTTTACCGGGACGGTGAAGTACTTCTCCTCCACGGCGAGTCCTAGAACGTCGCTCAGGCACGCACGCTTGCGCTTTGCGGTGCGCGGTGACGCTGTCTTCCCGTCCAGCCGCAGCGAGAGGGCGTCCAGGGCCAGGCGTACGGTCGCGGAGTCCTCCAACGCGGACACTGGCATGGAGTACTTGGCAATCCACGCGAGGGCGCGGGCTACGTCGTCCGGCGGGGTCTCGCTCCAGCGGTTGCGGTTGTACGCCCACCCGTAGAGCGCCCGCCGCATGAGCGCGGCATCTGGCATGCCCACCCTTGTCTTCACGAGCGCGGGAGTGATGGTGGCCAGCGCGTCGGCGTAGTTCTTCCGCGACTTCGCAGGGGCCTGCGCCCACTTGCGGTCGACGTAGGCGCGGCTGTGCTCGTACCAGGTGATGGAGCCCTGTTTGGCGCGTAGTTCGGAGACCGGGAGGCCCGTTTCTTCGTCGAACTGGTCCCCACGTCGCACGGCGGACATGAGTTCCGAGCGGCGCCCCTCCGCCTGCACCTTGAGCGTGTAGCTCTTGGAGTGCTTGCGCTCCCCGACCAGCCAACGGAGGCGGTACGGCTTCGGCCGGTCTTTGCGGATTTCGATGGAGTAGAGGCGAACGTCGTACGTGAGTGACATGCAAACTCCAGAGGGGCCCACTGGAAGCGGGCCCCTCGTGTCTCGTGTGTGCGGGTGGTGGTCGGTCAGGCGGCGTCTTCCATCGACGACCACCAGGCGTCGAGGTCGCTGCGGCGGCAGCGGAGCTGTCCGTTGGGGAGCTTGATGAGCTTGGGAGCCTTGCCGCGGGCGCGCATGCGATAGAAGGCGGCGCGGCTCATCTCGATCTCTTCCAGTACTTCCGGGAGCTTGAGCATCTTGGGGGCAGCCAAGGCGAAGACTCCTTCTCAGGTTCAGCGGGGAAGGCAGCGAACTTTCCGGCGGGGGAGCCCGAGTCTGTCCGAGGTGCGGATTTCTGCGTCACCTGCGTCATCTGCGTCATTCACGGCTCTGACCTGCTGTTTCGGGGTGACGCAGCGCGGTGGGGGTGTGTCACCGGTGACGCAGTCCTTCGTCATCGGGTGACGCGGGTGACGCGGGGTGACGCAGGGATCGGCTGTCTGCGTCACCCGTCTTCTGGCAGGTCACCGGGCGTTTTCGGGGTGTGGGTGACGCAGGTGACGCAGCGTCTCTCTACTTCGGACAAAGAGGGGGTGGTGTCTGTTGTGGTGCGCGGGTCAGAGAGTGAAGAAGGAGCCGCTTCGCGGCGCGTCCAGCGCAGGGCGGCGCTGCCGCCGAAGAGCAAGAGGAGCACGCGTGGGCGGGTGCTCCTCTTGCTTGTGGGGCGGTCGTGGTGCCGCGCGGTCAGAAGGCCGCTTCCTGCTCGGACGGGGGCGACGTGGCGGCCGGCCGCGCGATCTCGATGTAGCGGGATGTGTTGGTGCGTCCCCAGTCGATGAGGACGCCCCGGGCGGCGAGGGTGGGCTGAAGGCGCTTGAGCCGGTCTGAGAGCACCTTGCCGGTGGTCGGCCACCCTTTGGGCAGGGGGCGGAAGTCCTCGCCCGTGTAGAGGGCCGTGAGGCAGTGCAGCCATTCGGCGGACGTCATCCGCTGCTCGGTGCCCGGGTCGATGCCGGCGGCGTGCTTGAGCACGGTCTGTGCCAACAGGTCGCCCTCGATGACGTCGTCGTTGAGGTCGTCCAGGCTGGCCCGGTAGGCGGCGAGCGCTCCGAGACCGGTGGCCGCGTCGAGTTGCGCGCACAGGTGCGCGAAGTCGGCCATGCGCAAGTCGGTCGGGATGTCCGCCTCAGCCGCTCGCACCTGCACGGTGAGGTCCAGGAGCGAGCCGAGGATGACGGGCAGCACCTCTGCGAAGTCGGACCACAGTTCCGCCTCGGTGCGCCGAACGCGGGGGCGTTCCAGCCGCAGGGGCAGGAGCCGTTCGGCGAGGTCTGGACGGATCACGCCGACGTCGATGCCGGTCAGGAGCAGGGGGCGGCGGTAGCCGATGCGGAAGACGTCCCCGTCGGTGAACAAAGCGCGCTTGACGTTCTCGGCCCCGGTGACGATGCAGCACATCGCGTCCGACAGCTCCGGGGTCATGTGGGAGAGGTTGTCCAGGGCGGTGACCCAACCGGCCGCTACCGCCGTGATCAGGTTCTCCTCATCCTTCGGCGCCCGGCGCAGGTCCCCGGTCATGCCCTCGATGATCCGCACGAGCATCCGCCCACCGGTGGACTTGCCCGCACCCTGCGGGCCCGTGAGGAACGGGGCCGGGACGGGCACTGCCGGCCCTAGGCAGCCGATGAGCCACGCGATGGCCAGGCACTCGGTCTCCGCGGTGGCGAAGTTGCACAGCCGCATCAGGAGATCGATGCCCTTTCCGTTGGTGTCCTTGACGGGCAGGGGCAGTTCCCCGGTGAGCTGGGTACGGCGCCAGCAGACTTCCTGCGGGTCCGGGGTGCGGATGTCCCATCCGGTGGGGTGGATGCGCACTGACTGTCCGTCGCTGCGTCCCAGGTCCAGCCACGTCGCCCCGTCGAATCCGGGGGCGACGCGGATGTGCACGGGCTGCACGTCCTCCGTCAGTGCCAACGCTTCGATCAGGTCCAGCGCCTCCTTCATGGCGGTGCCGTTGAACACGCCCACCCCGTCGCGGAACAGACCCACCATGAGTTCCTGCCGGTGGCTGCCCGTGGTGCCCTGCGAGCGGATCGGCCGGGCCACGGGGTGGCCGTTCCTCTGCGCGTACACGGTCCCGTCGGCAGTGCGGAAGTACCGGAAGTGGGCCTGCGCGTAGTCGGTGATGACCTCGCGGGCCGGGGTCTTCTCGTCGTCGGACATGGTCACATCCCCAGCGCCGTCAGGGCGTTGGCCCACGCGTCGGTGCAGTGCCGCGGCGACTCGCCCTTGGCCTGCGCGGCGGCGAACAGCCGGCCGACGTGAGTGTCGGTGAGGCAGCCGCACCGGCCGTGCGTGGACAGCACGGCCAGGAAAGTGCGGTACACGGTCGCGTGAATCGCGCTACGGGCCTCCGCGATGCGCTGTTCCGCCATGGCGATGCCACGGTCCAGATAGGCGGGCGTGCGATGGCGGCACTCCCTGCCCCCGACTCCCGTGGGCGCGGCTACCGCGTGCGGCGCCGGCGGGGCCGGGGAGGGTTCCTTGACGGCCAGCGCGCGGACGGCATCCGGCAGGGCGGTCATGGCGCTGGTGCCGGGCCCGAGGTAGCGGGCGTAGGCCATGGACGACTTGATGTCGACGCCGGGCCGCACCGCGTTGCGGGACGCCATGGTGCCTCGGTAGATCCAGTGCTGTCCGCGCGTCGTCGGCACGGTCCGCGTGGCGGGCAGGGCACCGCGGGCCCAGGCGATGGCGTCCGCGTTGTCCAGGTCGACCACGGTCAGGCCGGCGCCGCCGGGGTGGTAGCCGACGCACACCGCCTGCCGCCACGCCGCGACCCACGGAGACGAGACGATGACGGCCGGGGCGGTGGTGGCGGCGGCCCAGGCATGGCAGATGCCGGGGCAGCGGCAGGGTCCGGCGGTCTTCATGTTCGGCCGGCCGCCGCACGCGTTGCCCGCGCAGGTGCGGCAGTTGCCGAACGGGACCTTGCCCCTGCGCAGGGGCAGGACCGGCACGCCGGACGCGGCGAGGCCCAGGGCGGTGCGCAGGTGCCCGTTCATGCCTTCTTCGCGGGTGCGCCCTCGCCGGGTGTCAGCGGGTTGCGTCATGCTGGGGGTCCTCCAGTTCGTTACGAGCGTGCTGGCTGGCAAGGGCGGCCCCGGACTTTGGCGAGATGGGGGCCGCCCTTGGCGTAGCTAGTGGTTGGTCGTGCGGGCGAACAGTCCGCAGGTGTGGGTGGTGGTGTTCTCCTGGCGGACCGGGCCGGCGTAGTGGTGGTGGTGTTCGGTGTGGGCGGCCTTGAGGGAGCGCAGGGCCGATCCGATGGCGGCGGCGACGGCGGCCACGGCGGCGATGGGCAGGGTGACGAACAGGACGGACGCGAGGGACACGGCGGCGAAGCCCTGGCAGGCGAGCCAGACGCCGCAGCCGACGCCGACGCATGCGGCACCGATGCCGATGCCGGCGACGGCGGTGCCGGCGGCCCAGGCGGGGACGATCCGGTGGTCCGGCTGGGGGACCGGCGGCGTGGTGCCGTAGGCGGGCAGGGGGCTGGTGTCGCGGTACGAGGTCGGCACCTCGGGTGCGGGCCGGTAGGCGTCGGCGATGATCCGCCGTGCCTCGGCCGCGGCCTGGTCGTCGCTCATCCGGGCGTCCGGCAGGGCCGGGCTGGGGGTGGTCTCGGGGGTCATGCGGAATCCCTTCCGGTGCTCACTTAGGGAGGCGGAACCACCCCCTTGCGGGGTGGCTGTGGAGGGGTGTTTCAGGTGGTCTGACCTGCGTGCCTCCCTGACTCCCTGAGCGATCATTTGTGCTGGTCAGGGCCAGGGAGGCGGGTCAGGGAGGCGTTCAGGGAGTTCTCCCTGCCTCCCTGACCCGGCGGGGGTCGCCTCCCTGTCACCCGGAGGCGGAAGCGGAACCGTCGCCGTCGCGGTTGGTGAGGGCGCGGGCGACGCGGTCGCGGCCGACGACCATGCGGCCGTCGGACTTGTACGGCTCCGCGCCGGCGTCCTCCAGGACGCGCTTGAGGTCGCCGGGCGTCCACCGCCCGTAGGCGTCCGAGTTGAGCGCGGAGAGCCGCTTGAGGACGTCCGCGGTGAGCACGCGCGGCGCGTCCCCGAGGACGGCGAAGATGTCGGCGAGCGGGTCACGCTCCTCCCCGCGCTCGATGACGCGCAGCGTGGTCACCCCGTCCCGCAGCGCCTTGGCACGCTCCGCGATCTCGGTCGCCGTCTCGGTGTCGATGTAGTGGGTGCGCACGGTGATGGACGCCTGGCCGGCCGGGATCTCGATGCCGTCGGAGGCGACGACCAGGGTTCCCTTGTCCAGGCCCTGCCGGAGGAGGTGCGGAGCGGCGCCGCCGTCGACCGCCTTGTCTCCCAGTGCCATGCGGGACTGCGACTCGGTACCGAGGGCGAGGGAGGCGCGGGTGTGGGCGCCCTCGCGGACGAGCTTGGGAAGGTTCTGGTCGGTGGGGTCCTGCGTGCCCTGCCACAGCAGCACGTTCACCGCACGGCCCTGGTTGTGAATCTTCCGCGCGGCCGTGAAGTACCGGGACGTGGCCTTGCTGCCGCCGTACGGCCGCCGGTCCTCGTCCTTGGCCGGGCACATGAACGCCACCTGCGCCTCGTCGACCAGCAGGATCAGCGGCGGGAAGGCGGCCCCGTCCGGCGCCTGGAGACGCCGGTTCATCTCCTCCACACCCCCCTCGACCATCTCCGTCGCCTCGATCACATGGTCATCGGTCGGACCCTGGATCAGGACCGTGGCGAGCCCATCGAACATGGCCCAGTCACCGGCGCCCTTCAGATCGGCGATCCGGAACTCCACGGTGCGGTCCAGGGCGAGCCACAGCGCGAGCGCCCGCAGCGCGGCCGTCTTGCCCTGGTTCGACAACCCGGTGACCAGGAGCATGCGCTGAAACAGGCTCAACAGAGCCGCATCCCCGCGCAGGTCCTGCCCCCAGGGGGCGCGGCCCTTGGCGTAGTCGGCGGTCAGGGTGTCGTCGGTGGCCAGCGGGGACGGGCCGATCGGCTCGTCCAGCGCCCCGGAGTCGGCGATCCACAGCCGCACGGTGCGGGCGGCTTCCGGGAGGGTGATGAATACCTCGTGCTCGTGCCTCGTGAGGTTCTCCGCGAGCTTCCGGCGTCGGTTCTGCACCTCGTTCGTGGACACGCCGGACGGGAGGGTGACGTCGACTTCGACGCCGCATCCGGCGATGCGGATGGGTCCGAGCATGGACGCGCCCGCGTCGCCCATCTCCTTGATGGCGTTCCGCAGTGCGGGCACGCCGAGGTCGCGCAGGGCCTTGACCACGATGGACGGGGTGATGGGCTCCCCTGTCGTGTCGCGGACGGTCGCGGGGAGTGCCCATTGGGGTGCGGCTTGCTGGTGGCTGCCGACGGCCCACAGGGCGAGCAGGGCGAGGAACGGGCCGATCGAGACGAGCGGCCCCCACACCACTTGCACGATCGTGATGAGCAGGCGGATGAACTCCACCACTGCCATCAGCGGGGTGACGACGTCGGTGGCGTCCTGGTTGGCGATGGCGAGGACGACGCCGAGGGCGACCAGGGAGCCGATGCCCATCCCGGTGCCGACCAGCACACCCTTCGCCGCGTCCATCGGGGAGTGGAGCAGGTCCATGCGGCGGCGGTGGCGGGCCTCGCGGAAGCGCTGCCCGCGCTCCTCCCACTCGGCCGCGGCCTCGTAGTTCCCGGCCGCCTCTGCTGCACGGAGCATGCGCTCGTAGCGGGCAGCGGTACGGCCGTCCCAGGTCCGGCGGGCCACGATCCGCGCGCCCCCGAACACGTAGAGGCCGTGCCGGGCGGCGCCGCGCGCGGCCGTCCTGGTCGTCTCGTGCGTGACCACCGCGCGGATGGCGCGGCCCGAGCGGACCCACAGCGGCACGACCGGGGAGGCCGGCTGCTCGGGGACGACGGTCAGGGCCGGGCGGGTGTCGACGGTGGCGGGCGGGTCGGTGTGCTTGTGCAGGTGAACGACGTTGCCGCTCATGACAGGACTACTCCTGACTGCCCCGGTCCGGGGCGGAAGTTGAGGGGGAGGCGGCGGGCCGGCCGGGCCGGTTCGGGCCCGGCCGGATGCGGTCACCACCAACCGGAGGACTTCTTGGCGGACTTGGCGGCGGCGGCCTCGGTGACGACGCGCTGCCGCTCCGTCTGCAAGGCGGTGATCTCCGCGATCAGCCGGGTCTCAGCGCTGCTCCACGCGGACTCAAGGCGGCGGTCGGCCAGGTCGGTGCCACGGCCGCGCATGACCCCGTAGGAGCCGCCGGCCATGGCCGCGACGATCGCGCGCCGCTCGCGGCCGTCCAGCGGCCACATCTCCCGCTCGCGAACCGCCTCCAACTTCCGGTTCGTCTTCTGGATCTCGCGGTCCAGCCGGCGAGTGTCGGGCTTGCCCATGTCAGGTACTCCTCGCGGGTTCGGAGTGGTCGGGGAAGGCACAGGGAACGCATGTGCCGAGCGAGGCCGGGATGACGTAGCCGGCGTCGGTGCGGCACTGCGGGCAGGTGCGGCGGGCGGCATTGGCCTTGGCCAGGGCCGCCCGCCTGGCCGGGGTCATGGGCCGTACCGGTTTGGCCAGGTCGACCCGGTAGAGGTAGGCGACCAGGGGTCCGCGGCGGCGGCGTGGCCGTTCGAGCTGAGCGGCCACGTCCTGACCGCCGGGCCGCAGTCCGCGGGCGCGGAGTTGGCGGCGGGTGGCGTAGCCGTCCGGGGCCAGGCGCCACCGGAACACCGGCAGCGCCCCCATCACGCGACGCGCTTCCACGCGGCCCGCAGGCGGACCTCGGAGGCGGAGTGGCCGGCCGCCCGGAAGCGGGCCGCCATCTCCCGGTAGGACAGGGCCGGGGTCTCGCTGTGACGGATCTGGTCGACCAGCGCGTCAAGCGCGTCGTCGGTGAGCGCGGGAGCGGCTTCCAGTGCGGGTGCCCCGGTCGGCTCGCTCGGACCCCAGATGGGGAGTTCCCAGCGGGGTGTGACGCCGGGCGTGACGGGGGTCGTCACGCTGGTCAGCGCCCTCCCGGTCTCCTCGCCCTTCCGGGCTGTCTCCAGCGTCGACCAGGCCCGAGACAGCGTCTTGGCGGTCTCGGCCTGGACGTGCGCGACGCGTGCCCCGGCCTGCGTCACGGCCGTCAGCCGGGTCTCCTCGGTGGCGGCCTCGGCCCGCAGCCGGGCGCGGGCCACAGCGGCTTCGTCGCGCGCTTCCTGCTGGATTCCCCGAATCGCCCCGAGCGCGGTCGGAGTGAGCGCGGTGCGCTCCCACAACCCGTGGACCAGCCACAGGGCCTTGGCCGCGATCGGCAGCCACGCCACGGCCAGCCACGCGCCCGTGGAACCCTCGGCGGTGACCGCGTGGGCGATGAGAACACCGGTCGCGATCAGGCCGAAGCACCAGCCGACGCCGGTCACGACGCGGCTGTGGTCGCCCTGTGCCGCGAGGCGGCGTTCGTAGGCGAGGGTGGCCAGCCATCCGCCGTCGATGCCGAGACCGACGACCAGGGCGACCGGCCACGGCATCGCCGTGCCCAGCCACATCACGACCACGGCCAGGGTCAGGACCATGGACACGGCCGTCATCGCGACGGCCGGCAGAACGGTCTTCGCGCTCACGCCACGTCCCCTTCCTGCTCGCGCACGTCCACGGCCGCGATCAGAACCACCGGGGTGCCGCCGTCGCCGTGGACCCGGCTGTCCTCGACCCAGGACCACTGAGCGCCCGGCGCCACCTCGTAGCCGAGACCGGCCAGCACCGCCCGACGCTCCGCGACGGTGGGCACCGGTGCGGACCGCTCCCACCGGAAGGTGGGCCACTCGGTCTCGCCGAACAGCACGACGTACAGGCGCCACGGCCCGCCGTCGCTCGCCATCTGCGCCGTCAGCGCCGTCACAGCGCACCCCCTGCCGTGAGCAGGGCGGCGAGGATGAGCAGGGCCCCGCCGGTGTAGGTGAGGTCGACCGCGCGGCGCAGGCAGGTGAACTTGGCGACGGCCAGCCGGGACAGGCCGGCGATGTCCGCAGCGAGGTCCCCGTCGTTGACGGTGGTGGTGATCTCGTCGGGGGTGAGGGTGGCCCACAGCGGGAAGCCGTGCCGACCCCTCAGGTTCGGGCGCACCGAGCGCAGCAGCATCCCGGCCGCGGCGACCAGCACCGCCAGGCCGCCCCCACCGACGATGGCGGCCGACAGGGTCAGGGGCAGGTCGCGGGCGACCGTCCACGCACCGGCCAGCACCGCGCCGACGAACGCCAGCAACAGCCCGGTCTTGCTGTCCGTCCGCGCGATCTCCGCCTTCACCTCGGCGTGCGCAGCACTCAGGTCCCGGCCGGTGGCACTCACGCGGCACCCCCGGGCACCATCGCGCCGGACGTGCGGTTGAGCAGGGCCACACGGGCGGCGAGCGCCCGGCGGCGGGCCCGGCGGATGCGGCGGGCGTCCAGCTCGGACGGCGTGCGGTCCAACGTGATGATCTGCGCGTCCAGCAGGTCGACGTCCGCGAGGATCACGGGCATCTCCAGCTCGATCGCGTCCAGCTCCGCGGCCGTCGGCTCCATGAAGTCGGCGAACGCGGTAACAGCGTCCTGAACAGTAACGATGTGACTCATTGGGTCTGGTTCCTTCCAGAGAGGAACGGCCCGAACGCGGCTCCCGGGTGGCACCCCGGGAGCCGCTCGCCGTTGAAGTCGGTTCCGACTCCCCGCACTCCCGTCCGTCCGGCCCCGCGCGAGGCGGTCCGTACGGGCGGGAGAGGCAGCCGGCCGCAGACTGTGGTGCTGCGAAACCAGAGCGGACCGCACTACCGCAGAGGGCGCCCACCGACCGGTCCATCACGGTGGCGCCTGGATTCTTCGTCGGTGCATTGGATGCCCCTTTGTCGAGGTCAACAGATGTGAAGCACTGCAAAGGGGACCTAGTCCCCACTCTCCGGCCGTTGCTCGCGGTCACCGGGCCACCTCGCCAGTACGGGCCGAAACCCTGTTCCACCTGGCCTTTAGCGGGATTGCAGCGTCCCCGCCCTCCGCATCAGCGCAGGCGAAGGCAACTCAAGGGAATTGCTCCGCTTGCTCAACTTGTTGGTACAAGCTGATGCAGTGATGCTGCACCCGCAGGTACTGAGCCGTCAAGGGATTGGGGGCCACATGTACCAACAAGTTGAGCGAGTGAGTCATGATGGAGGCATGAGCAAGCAACCGAAGTACCGGCAGGTGGCCGATGCCCTGCGCAGAGAGATCGACAGCGGCACGTACGCGCCGGGCGCGCGGTTGCCGTCGGAGAGCGACCTGATGAAGCGCTTTGACGCTTCGAGGAACACCGTGCGGAACGGGCTAAGTCTCCTGGTCAGCCAGGGTCTCGTTTGGTCCAGCCAGGGATTGGGCTACGAGGTCCGATCGCACGAGGTGTTCAAGCTCAACGCCTCCCGGTTCGAGAACTTGGACTTCCCGCAGAACGGTGACGCGTACCGCACGGACGTGACCAACGCCGGCCGTCGACCGCATCAGACGTTCCGAGTCGAGATGACCCCGGCGTCCGCGGATGTCGCGGAGCGGCTGAAGGTCGACGTGGGATCTACCACGGTTCTTCGGTTCTGCCACCGGTACGTCGATGACGTGCCGTGGTCGACACAGGCCACCTGGTATCCGGCGTGGCTTGTGGAGCGGTCCCCACGGCTCGCTGAGCCGGGCGACATTGAAGAGGGGACCACCCGGTATCTCGCATCGCACGGGATCGAGCAGGTGGGCTACTTCGACGAGATCGCGGCGCGAATGCCGACTCCCGAAGAGGCACGCCTCTTGGAGATCGGCGCCGGGGTGCCCGTGATGCTCTGGACGCGTACCGGCTACTCGGAGGATCAGCCGATCCGGTGCACGGTCACCACCTTCCGGGGAGACCTGAATCAGATGAACTACGAGATCGGCACCCTGTCCGGCCGGGAAGAGAACGAGCCTCAGTGAGAATCTGCTCAGCGCAACCGCGCGACCTGGCCAAGCTGCTCGCCTTCCGGCAGGAGGCAGCAGCTTGGCTGTCTCGTCTCGGTACCGACCAGTGGCAGCGCCCCTACCCGGCTGACAAGCTGCTCGCCACCATCGAGGCGGGGGAGGTCTTCATGGTGCGCGAGGGCGACGCCACGGCGGCCACGATCACGTTGACCCCGGTGGCGGAAGAGGGACTGTGGACCGCAGATGAACTACGCGACCCCTCCCTGTTCATCAACAAGCTGACCGTGGCGCGGACGCACGCCGGTCAGAACCTTGGCGGCCGGTTGCTCGACTGGGCCGGGGACCGTGGCTATCGGGCGGGTGCCAAGTGGCTTCGCCTGGACGCCTGGACGACGAACACCGGCTTGCAGACGTACTACCTGCGCCACGGTTTCCGGCATGTTCGGACGGTTCAGCAGGGGTTCGCCGTGAACGGCGGACCGAGGGTGTCAGGGTGGCTCGCACAGCGGGCAACGGGCCTCACGGCGCACGGATTCACGGACGAAACCGCAGCTCCCGAGTACGTGGGCTGACATCAACCGCTGACATCAACACGCAGCCCACCCCAGCCGGATAAGACTTTCCCTGCTGCCATCAAGGCCCGCGCACGGCGCGGGCGCGCGCCGCCTCTGCGGCGCGGCCTGCCTCCTGTCTCCGCCCCGGCTGGCCGCGCCCGGCGGCGCGCTCGGCGGCTGCGGGCATGAAGAGGGAGACACCCTCTGTGGCTGGGGCGGTCGGCTCCACGACTTTAGCCAGCCACTTTGGCGCGAGCCTCGAAGATCATGGCCCCAACGTCGTGCTTCAGCGGGCAGGTCCACAGACTGCCCGACGCGCCGGAAGCTTACGGGGCCATGATCACTCGCGCCAAAGCAGCTCCAGGCCAAAGTCGTTCCGCCGACCTTGGACTTCCCCATCCCACCGCATGGTGACCTGTGTCACACTAATACTCCGCTCGGTCGGCAGGGGAGGATTTTGTGGGGGCTGGCGCTGAAGAGTTCGCAATCAGGGTCGACATGATCATTGATGGCTTCATTGATCGAATCGAAGCAGCTCGCGACATTATTAATTTGGCCTCTCCTGTAATCAAAGCAGAGGATGGCCCAAGATCCGTCGTTCAAAAGTTCCTCAGCCAGCTCACCTACCTAACAGATGAAGAGCTGGAGCAGTTTTTCGCACTATTTCAGAAATCCGGAGAGAAGTCGGAAGGCAACGATCTCCCATGGCAACTCCGTCTACTTAACTCGGTTTGGGAGGAATTCAAAGGGAAGCCCTGGACGTCGAAGCTTGCAACAGACCTTCACACAATGCTGCGACGGCCTTCCAGAATCGACTTCCTGCTAGAGTCCACGGTTGTGTCCGCAGTGACGTCGTTCGAAGTCCTGTTCTCATCCCTCATAGCATCCTTCTTGAAGGTTTCGCCACAAGCGCTCGAAGCGATGTCCAGAGAGAAAGAGCGAGAGTTTTCCCTTCGAGACCTCAAAGGGCTATCCAGCATCGAAGAAGCCGTCGACCTGGCAATATCAAGAAGAGTCGATGAATTGATGTTCGGCAGCGTTGCCGAATGGCGCAAGTTTTGCATTGACAAGCTGAACATAAAGTTCGAGGATCTGTGTAGCGACTGGCCCGCTGTCCAGGAGATATTCCAGCGACGCCACGTTCTTGTACATGCAGGGGGAGTGGCCTCCCACAGATACGTTGCCTCCGTCGCCTCAGCCGGACGATCAGTAGACGTCAAGGTAGGGAAGAAACTCAACACATCCGAAATTTACGTTCACCAGACCCTCGACGCCATTATGTCCTTTGGGATCTTGCTCGCTAGCTCGATTGGAATGAAATTCGCCAAAGAGCATGAGAGTACGATTCTAAGTAGTCTACATAAACTCACATACACCCGCCTTCTAGCCAAGCAAGATGAACTAGTTAAGCACTTGTGCACGGCCGGAGAAAAGATCGCCGTAGGGTACGACGACCAACTCCTTTTCAAGGTCAACGGCTGGATCGCCCTTAAGAGAACGGATCCCAAGGCTGTCGCGCTTGAGATGAAGCAGTGGGACACGTCTGCGCTAGAAGATAGGTATAAACTGGCGAAGATGTGCCTTGCGAGCCAGAACGACGAAGCGCTCGGTTTGATGAAAAAAATGCACTCTGCGGAAAGTCTCAGCTCGGAGGATGTGCTTGAGTGGCCTCTTTTCGAGGAACTCCGCAATATGCCCGATTACGTAGAGTGGAGCAAGAACATATCTCTGCCCTTCGGAATCTCTAGCATTCTAGGAAAAGAGTTCTACCTTAATCCCAGAACTAAAACCCTACATACGGAAGATTGCCGACTTCTCGGTTCTTCGATCAAGGTGGGCTCCCTGGCTGACTACGACCCAGGGAAATATCACCTCTGCTCAATCTGTGATCCCTTCCCCAAGCAAAGAAAATCAATTGAGCGTGCGGGAGAGCAGAGCGCCGCAGCCTCCACCGGTGCGAGCGGAGACAGCAGGGGACCAAAAGGTCACAGCCCAGGCAAGCCGCCCGCGATCGACTAATCTACAGAGATCCTGCTGATCGGACGGTAGGGCGAGACGAGCGCAGCGCGGTGAGTGTCCAACTGCGTGACAACGCCGACGAACAGCGGCGGACAACCGCAGACACCTGTGGACCATCTCCGCAGGCGAGAGGCGCACAAGCCCAAGGTCGAGCGCCCGCCCAAGTTGCTTCGGGACGAAGAGGTCACCACGCAAGGCAAGCCACCGCCGGTGCGGCACTGATTAGGCCTGGACAAGGCCGGATCCATTGCTGCGATACTGACGCGACGCTGGACTGAGCCCAGCACTGCTGGGTTCCGGACTGTGTGCGCTCGTGGCACTTGTGTGCCGTCGTGTTGCTCGCTCCAACCGTGACGGAACGTCTCAGACCGTGTGCGAGAGGGTGATGGCTATGGTGACTTCCCTGATGGTTGCTGGTCGCCAGATGGTTGCTGGCTTCTGTGAAGGCATCGTTGGCGGGGCTTGCTTCGCCTTGATGACGGGTGCAGCAGTGCCGGGCTGAGTCCAGCGTTCGTGTGGCGGGCTGACGTCCACCGCTGACATCAACAGTGGCGGATGTCAGCGGTCCCCTCTCTGTCAAAGTAGGTCGAGTCAGGCATACTGGATGATTCATTGCGTCGAGGGCGGAGAAGGAGTAGTGCCCGGGTGGCCAGCACGAATGACCACGGGACCCCTGATCCGCAGGTGGAAGCCCGTTCGACCGGTCCGCGCCGGTATACCGCGGAGTACAAGGCGAGGATCCTCGCCGAGTACGAGACGTTGGACAAGAAGGGCAAGGGTGCCCTGCTGCGGCGGGAGGGCCTGTACTCGTCGTTGATTACGACGTGGCGGCAGCAGCGGGACAAGGGCGCCCTGGACGCGCTCGCCGCGCCGGCCGGACGGCCGAAGGCGGACCCGCGGGACAGGGAGATCGCGAAGCTGAAGGCGGAGAGGGACCGGCTGGAGGCCGATCTCGCCAAGGCCCGCACCGTGATCGAGGTCCAGGGAAAACTCTCCGCGCTGCTCGACCAGTTCGCCACGGACAGCGCCCCGAACCAGAACGGCGAGAAGGACCAGTGACCGGGGCCGACCCCGCGGCCGTGTTCGAAGCTGCCCGCGACCGGGCTCTCGAAGAGCTCACCGGGCTGGTCGGACGCGTCCAGGCATGCGCCGCGCTCGGTGTGAGCCGGGCCACCTACTACCGCCACCACCGCCGCAGCCCCGCCCCGGCCAGGCCGCGGCAAAAACGACGCCGGCACCCCCGCGCTCTCGCCCCGGAGGAGGAGATACGGGTCCTCGACGTGCTCCACTGCCCGGAGTTCGCCGACATGGCGCCCGCCGAGATCTACGCCATCCTTCTGGACCGGGGTGTCTACCTGTGCTCGGAGTCGACGATGTACCGGCTCCTGCGACGCCGTGGCGAGGTCCGTGAACGCCGCCGCCAGGCCGTCCACCCGCCCCGGGCGGTGCCCGAGCTGATCGCCGAGGGCCCGAACCGCGTCTGGAGCTGGGACATCACGAAGCTGAAGGGACCGGTCAAGGGCGTCTACTACTGCCTCTACACGATCATCGACATCTTCAGCCGCTACACGGTCGGCTGGATGATCGCCGACCGGGAGAACAAGGACCTCGCCGAGCGGTTCCTGTCCGAGACGATCGCTAAGTACGGCGCCCGACCAGGTCAGTTGACGATCCACTCGGACCGCGGGTCCCCGATGGTCGCGCAGAACGTCGCCCAGATGATGGCCGGCCTCGGCGTCACCAAGTCGCATTCGCGGCCGAAGACATCGAACGACAACCCGTACAGCGAGAGCCAGTACAAGACCCTGAAATACCGGCACAACTTTCCCGAGCGTTTCGGATCCCTCGAGGACGCCCGGGCATGGTGCATCCGCTTCTTCACCTGGTACAACGAGGAACACCGGCACTCCGGGATCGGCCTGCACACCCCCTACGACATGCACTTCGGCCTCGCCGAGCAGCTCCGCGAGATGCGTGCCGACGTCCTCCAGGCCGTCTACGCGAAGCACCCCGAACGCTTCGTCCGCAAGCCGCCCGAGCCGCCGAAACTCCCCGCAACGGCCTGGATCAACAAGCCGGCACCAGACAGCCCACTGATCCCAGCACAACGTTAGAACGATCTACCTGCCTTGATCGCTTTGACAGG
Organism: Streptomyces sp. NPDC088817; assembly: GCF_044750345.1. Taxonomy (NCBI): domain Bacteria; kingdom Bacillati; phylum Actinomycetota; class Actinomycetes; order Kitasatosporales; family Streptomycetaceae; genus Streptomyces; species Streptomyces sp. NPDC088817. The sequence continues at coordinate 301,402 of NZ_JBIVJN010000004.1, read as the reverse complement.
TTCCGGTCCTGCGTAGCTGCCGGTAGACGATGTAACCGCCTGGCTCGGGTGTGAGCCACGGATGGATCGAACTCCTTAAAGCGGTGTTCTCGGGGCCTCTTCCCCCAGGTGTGCCCCAGGGGTGTCCAGCAATGGAGAAGCCGCAGGTGAGCGGTGTTGAGGGGAGCCCGCTGTAAATCTGCCGGCTCAGCCTTCCCAGGTTCGAATCCTGGCGCCGCCACAGGACCGAAAGGGTCTGTGATCAGCAGTAATGCTGATCACAGACCCTTTCGGCGTTCACCGGCACAGCCTGATCGCTGTGGGCGCTCTTTCCCAGTGTGTCTGACTCTGATTCGGGTGCTGACCAGTCCGCGTGGGGCAGATGTGGGGCAGCTTTAGACCCAGAGCAGTACGGCCACACCGTGGCCGGCCCGCGCGGTCTGTAAGTCCCCGGTGGGGAGCCAAGTCGCGCAGGCCGTCTGCCGTACTCGGCAGGTGAGGGGCCGCGTCCGGGTGGTCATCATGATGAGCCAGGGGCGTGGCGTTGTGGGTCCGCCGGAGGTGAGAGAGGAAGGCGAGGGGGATCGGGGCCGTGACAGAGGTGTTCGGCAGGGCCGTGGACGTGTTCATGGTGGCTTTGGGGTTGGGGTGCGTGTGGTTGGGAGAATGGGCCCTGCTCCGGCCGCATCGGCCACCGGAGCAGATCCAGGGACCTGTGTGGGTAGTCCGCGCCTGGGGGCTCGGCTACGTGTTGCTGGGGATTTCACTCACCAGCGAGACGGTGACCGTGATGGCCGGCGGGGAGCCGGGTCGGCCGGCGGGCGTGATCCGCTGGGTTGCCGGACCGCTCGTGGTCGGTTCGATCCTGGTGGCGTTCCTGTCCCGGCGGTGGGAGCGCTGTCGGGCCCGGGCCATGGATGAGGGGCGGCAGGCGTGAACCGGTCCGTCTCCTGGAGTGAGGCGGCGCTCGTGGCCGTTGCCTGCTGGGCGGTCAGCGGTCTGGGATACGGCGTGCTCGCCGCCCTTGACGAGCCGCAACTGTCCCCTGTGCCCCTCATCGTCATGGGGCTTTCCCAGTGGTTCTGGGCGAGCCACCGCTTTTGGCTGGCCGGGGTCGCGGCGAGTCTTGTGGGGGCTGTCGTACTGTTCGCTCTCGTCGACGTCCTGCGTCCGGATCTGGGCCGGTACGTTGCGGACGCGCTGGCCACGGGGGCCGCGGCGACGGTCGCCTTGGCCGTCTTCACCCTGGTCGCCCGCGGGAAGGGACGCCATCGTGACGTAGCACGCTGACCAGTTCGTGGGCCACCGGCTCATCCCGCATCCCGCGCAGCCCGAGCCGGGTGCCGTCCGGCGGCACACATCCAACACCGCATGTGAGGCCATGATCACTCCGGCTCGGGTTCCACTCCCGAAGGGCCGGGTCGATCCGGCCGTTCGCGCGTTCCCGGGTCCGGAGGAGCGCTCACTCAGACCGTGGAGTCGGCCGTCCACGTCTCCCAGTTCATGTTCCAGCCGTTGAGGCCGTTGTCCGGCTGGATGATCTTCTCCGAGTCGGGAGAGTTCTTGACGATGATCACGTCACCGACGAGAGAGTGATCGTAGAACCACTTGGCGGGAGTGTCTGAGCCTCCGCCCCGGACATCGCGCAGACCGATGCAACCGTGACTGGTGCCGACGCGGCCGAACGACGAAGGATTCCCCCAGTAGTTGCCGTGCACGAAGGTCCCGGACGTGGGCAGGCGCACCATGGAACCTTGGCGTGCTGTCGTTTTCCGGACAGTGGTGCATCTGTGGGGCGTCGGGGTGCTGGGGCCGCCGTGAGGCAAGATCACACGCTGGCTGCCGCGCGGACGGGGAGGGCGGAAGGCGACATGGCCGAGAGGGCGCGTATCGGGCCGCCCGGCCCTGTGGTGCGGCAGTCACCGAGGACTGCCTGCGGCCCGTCCAGGCCACCGTGCGCGGCACGGAGATCCGGGAACAGGCCAGGAACCAGCGGTACGACCTCCGGCTCACCGGACCCGGCAGTGGCCATGGGCGGAGCCGAGCCGCTGCTCAGGCACCTGCGTGCCGGAGACGTGGTCACCGTCACCATGTGGCGGGGCTACGCGACCGCCGTGAGCAAGGACGGCGTGACGCAGCACTCCGACGACACCCCCGAGGGACTGCCCCTGTGGGCCACGGCCATCGCTCTGGCCCTGCTCGCCGCTGGCCTCTTCGCCGCCTACGCGGGAGGGCACGCGGTCGCGCGCGCTCCCGTCCATGCCGCGACCGGGCTGCCCACACGCCTGCGGAAGCGTGGGTTGCAGGCGATCGGTGCCGTGTTCTGCGCTGTTCCGGCGGGGATGTTCGGCATGTGGACCGGCCCTGTCGGGGTGATCGTCCTATGGGCGGTCCTCGTCGGAGTGCTTCTCGTGGCGACCCGACGCCTCGACGCGCCGAACCGGAGCTGGGGCGGGGGCCGGCACGCGAGCCGCGCGGTCACCCACTCGGCGTGAGACCACGGGGTGATGCCGTGCACACTGGGGTCATGTCCTCGCGCCGCAGACTCTGCCCCGTGTGCCGTCGGGAGATCGCCGTGGTCGCCGGGCGGTTCGCGCGGCACGATGCGCCCGGGACGCGGGCGAGCGGCGGGCTGACCTCCTGCGACGGGTCGCGTCGGATGGCGCAACTCGGCGCCGTGCAGCCGTCGTTGGACGGCTATGCCGTTCCGGAGTGTCCTGGGCAACTGCCGTTGTTCTGATGCTCAGTTGCCCGCCACCGACTTGACCGCCACCGATACCGGCGCCGAGCCGCTGATGAGTTCCAGGGTCAGTCCGGCCGTCGCCGGGGTCTCCACCAGTTCGGCCAGTACGGCGGCCACGTCGTCGCGCGGGATCATGCCGCGGCCTGTGTGGGCCTCCAGACGCACCTGGCCGGTGCCGGCGTCGTTCGTCAGCGAGCCGGGGCGCAGGATCGTCCAGTCCAGGGCCTCCTGACGGCGGACGTGGTCGTCCGCCTCGCCCTTGGCGCGCAGGTAGACGTCGAAGACCTCGTCGCCCTTGTGCGCCGCGTTCGCGCCCATCGAGGACACCACCAGGTGGCGGCGCACGCCCGCGCGTACGGCCGCGTCGGCGAACAGGATCGCGGCGCCCTTGTCCACCGTGTCCTTGCGCGCCGCCCCGCTGCCCGGGCCCGCGCCCGCCGCGAAAACCGCCGCGTCGGCGCCCCGCAGCAGCCGCGCGACCTCGTCGGCCGACGCCGACTCCAGGTCCAGCACGACCGGTTCGGCGCCGGCCTTCCGCAGGTCCTCGCTCTGCTCGGCACTGCGGATGATGCCCGCCACCTCGTCCCCGCGCGCGGCGAGCAGCCGCTCCAGCCGCAGCGCGATCTGTCCATGACCACCAGCGATGACAATGCGCATGTTTCCGACCGTACGCCCGGACGGCCGCATCTGCCGCACGACTCCGGCCGTGCCCAGGGGGCCTTGCACCCCCCCGTCCCGCCGCCCCCCGCACCGTCAAGAAAGCTCCCCCCGCCCCTGCCGTGGCAGCCCCAGTTCCGCCGTGGCCGCGGAGTCGGAGAATTCGCGTACCGCGCTCGTGCGGGACACGACGCGGCCCCGGTGGACCACGATCCGGCTGTACGCCAGCGACAGCGCCCCCGCGAGCCGGTCGCCGCGTACCGCGAGCAGTTCGGCGGGGAAGCCCGCCTCCACCCGCACCTCGGGCAGGCCGAGCACCGCGCGGGCGGACGCGCTCACCGCGTCGTAGGCCTCCTCGGGGCACAGCCCGTCCCGTGAGGCCAGCAGGTAGGCGGCCTCCAGCGGGTCGCCGCGGCCCACCGGGTTCGACACGTCCCGCAGGGCGCCGCTGCCCGCGGCCACCCGGACCCCGGCCGCCCGCAGCAGCCGCACCGGCGCCGTCCCGCGCCCCTCGGTGCCGCCGCAGCAGCCCTGGGGCAGGCACACCACCCTCACCCCGGCCGCGGCCAGCTGGTCCGCGGCCCGGCCGGCCGCCCCCGCGGGCAGCCCCGCCAGGCCGCCGCACGGGCCCAGCGTCACTCCCGGCCGCAGCCCGCCCGCCATCGCCGCGATGCGCGCGAGGCGGGCCGGGTCGGCGCCGTCGGTGTGCAGGTCGACGGGGCAGCCGTGCTCGGAGGCGACCTCAAGGACCGCCTCGACGTAGCCCGTCGGGTCCGGGTCCACGTCCGGGCAGCCGCCCACGACGCACGCGCCCATCTTCACCGCGTCCCGCAGTATCGCCAGGCCGTCCGCTCCGGCCGCCCCGGTCAGCACGCGCGGCACCGCCACCGTCGTCAGCTCCGTGAGCCCGCGCAGCGACCGCCGGGCCCGCAGGGCGGCCGTCAGGACGCCGAGCCCCTGGACGTCACCCACGCGTACGTGTGCGCGCACGGTCGTCGCGCCGTGACCCAGTTGCAGCAGCGCGGCCTCGGTGGTGCGGCGCTGGACGTCCTCCGGCTCGTACGACACCGGTCCGCCGCTGTCGGCGGTCAGGGCCGTGTCGGCGTGGGCGTGGGGCTCGGCCGGGGCCGGCAGGAGCAGGTAGCCGCCGAGGTCCACGCGCGGCGTGCCGCCCCGCGAGCCGTCCGCGCCGAGGCTGCCTGCGGTGCCGACCGCCTCGATGCGCTCACCGGCCAGCCGTACGTCCACGGTCCGCCCGTCGGTCAGCCGGGCCCCGCAGAGCAGCAGCCCGTCCGGGCCCGTCCGTCCGGACGGGCCCGGCGAGGAGGACGAGGGGGGCGGTGGCTGTCCGGGGGGCATCGCACTCCAGATACGAAAGGCGACTGGGGCTCGGGGGCACGGATCGCGGGGCCGCGCGGGCCACGCAAGATCACGCAGAGTGAGTCGAGCCTAGGGCGGCCGCCGGGCCCGACGAGGGAGGAGCGCAATAGTCGTACCGGTGTGGCCGCGGGCCTGGAGCGACGCCGGGAAACGGATTTGGGTGAACGGCCGCAGAGCGTGTAATGTCTTCCTCGCTCGCCCCAATAGCTCAGTCGGCAGAGCGTCTCCATGGTAAGGAGAAGGTCAACGGTTCGATTCCGTTTTGGGGCTCTGATGTGAGAGGTTCCCGTCGCAAGGCGGGGCCCGATCGCATCGCAGCGGTGTAGCTCAGTCGGTAGAGCAAGCGGCTCATAATCGCTGTGTCACCGGTTCAAGTCCGGTCACCGCTACTCACAGTAGCCGATTGCGGGGTCGGTCCTTCGATCGGCTACTCTTTTTGCGTTGACATAGCCTACCCGTTCGTCAAGGAGCACTCACGTGGCTGCCACCGACGTCCGCCCGAAGATCACGCTGGCCTGCGTGGAGTGCAAGGAGCGGAACTACATCACCAAGAAGAACCGGCGGAACAATCCCGACCGGCTCGAGATGAAGAAGCACTGCCCGCGTTGCAACGCGCACACCGCGCACCGCGAGACGCGCTGATCAAACTCAGACATGAGGCCGCCCCCGCACCAGGGGGGCGGCCTCATGTTGTTTCATGTGCTTGTTTCATGTGCGAAAGCGCGGCGAAGCCCAGCCGCGGCCCGGTGACCGCCGGGCCCGCACGCCGGGCGACGTACAACCCCAGCGACACCAGGAGGTGCCGAGCCATGGCGCTCGACCAGTCCTTCGTGGGGCGGTCCTACCCGCCCACCGACCCCTACGAGGTGGGCCGGGAGAAGATCCGTGAGTTCGCGGAGGCGGTGGGCGACGCCAACGCGGCGTACACGGACCCGGAAGCCGCCAAGGAGCTCGGCCACCCCGATGTGATCGCCCCGCCGACCTTCGTCTTCGCGATCACCTTCAAGGCCGCCGGACAGGTCGTCCAGGACCCCCAGCTCGGCCTGGACTACAGCCGCGTGGTGCACGGCGACCAGAAGTTCGCCTACACCCGGCCCGTGCGCGCCGGTGACCGGCTCACCGTCACCTCCACGATCGAGTCGATCAAGTCCCTGGCCGGCAACGACGTCCTGGACATCCGCGGCGAGGTGCACGACGAGCTGGGCGAGCACGTCGTGACCGCCTGGACCAAGCTCGTGGCCCGCGCGGCCGAGGAGGCGTGAGGAATCCGATGACGGCGAAGATCGCCTACGACGACGTCGAGGTCGGCACCGAGCTGCCGGCGCAGACCTTCCCCGTGACCCGGGCCACCCTCGTGCAGTACGCGGGCGCCTCCGGGGACTTCAACCCGATCCACTGGAACGAGAGGTTCGCCAAGGAGGTCGGGCTTCCGGACGTGATCGCGCACGGCATGTTCACCATGGCCGAGGCGATCCGCGTGGTCACCGACTGGACGGGCGACCCCGGCGCGGTCGTCGAGTACGGCGTCCGCTTCACCAAGCCCGTCGTCGTCCCGAACGACGACGAGGGGGCCGTGATCGAGGTCTCCGGCAAGGTCGCGGCCAAGCTCGACGCGAACACCGTGCGGGTCGACCTGACCGCCATGAGCAACGGGCAGAAGGTCCTCGGGATGTCCCGGGCCGTCGTGCGCCTGGCCTGACGGCCACCCCGGTCCCGCACTCGCCGAGGTGCGGGACCGTCAGTGGGGTCTCGTAGTCTTGGCGCGTGCAGGAACTCCACGACGCGCCCCTCGCCCCGCTGACCACGTTCCGGCTGGGCGGCCCCGCGACCCGGCTGATCACCGCGACCACCGACGCCGAGGTGATCGGCGCCGTCCGCGAGGCCGACGCCCACGGCACGCCGCTGCTGGTCGTCGGCGGCGGCTCCAACCTGGTCATCGGCGACAAGGGCTTCGACGGCACCGCGCTGCGCATCGCCACCCGCGGCTTCGAACTCACCGGGACGACGCTGGAGCTGGCCGCCGGCGAGGTCTGGACGGACGCGGTCGCGCGCACCGTCGAGGCCGGACTCGCCGGCATCGAGTGCCTGTCCGGCATCCCGGGCTCCGCGGGCGCCACCCCCATCCAGAACGTCGGGGCGTACGGCCAGGAGGTCTCCTCCACGATCACCGAGGTCATCGCCTACGACCGCCGGGAGGGCCGCACGGTGACCCTGGCCGACGAGGAGTGCGCGTTCTCCTATCGGCACAGCCGCTTCAAGGCCGACCCCGAGCGGTACGTCGTCCTGCGCGTCCGCTTCCGGCTGGAGGACGCCGACGGGCTGTCGGCGCCGGTCAAGTACGCTGAGACCGCCCGCGCCCTGGGCGTCGAGGCGGGCGACCGGGTACCGCTCGCCACCGCCCGCGAGACCGTGCTGAAGCTGCGTGCGGGGAAGGGCATGGTGCTGGACCCCGAGGACCACGACACCTGGTCCGCCGGTTCCTTCTTCACCAACCCCATCCTCACGGACACCGACTTCGCCGCCTTCCGCGCCCGCGTGCGGGAACGGCTCGGCGACGGCGTCGAGCCCCCCGCCTACCCGGCGGGGCAGGGGCACACCAAGACCTCCGCGGCCTGGCTGATCGACAGGGCGGGCTTCACCAAGGGGTACGGCACCGGACCGGCCCGCATCTCCACCAAGCACACCCTGGCCCTCACCAACCGCGGCGGCGCGACCACCGAGGATCTGCTGGCCCTGGGCCGTGAGGTGGTGGCCGGGGTCCGCGAGGCCTTCGGCATCACCCTGGTCAACGAGCCGGTGACGGTCGGCGTGAGCCTGTAGACGCGGACCACGCGTCAGTACACGCGGACCACGCGTCGGCACACAAGGGGAGGGGAAACCATGGGGAAGCAACACGGCCGGCGTGCCGCGGCGGCCGTGACCGCGGCCGTCCTGGCGGGCGTGCTCGCCACCGGATGCGGCAACGGCGGCGCACGGGCGGGAGGCGGCGAACCGGAAGCGGCGGCGGCGTACACGAGCGTGTCGGAGATCGACGAGAGGCTCGCACCGGACGGCACCACCGTCCGCGTCGGATCCCCCTACGCCAAGACCGTCGTCCACCTGTACGAGGACCTGCGCTGCCCGGTCTGTGCGCAGTTCGAGACCAAGGGCGGGGGCGAGGGCCTGCGGGAGCTGGTCCTGGCCGGCGAGGTCCGGGCCGACTACACACTGGCCTCGTTCCTCGACGACCGGCTCGGCGGCGAGGGCTCCAAGAAGGCCGCCAACGCCCTGCGGGCCGCCCTGGACGCGGGCAGGTTCGCCGAGTACCACGAGGTGCTCTTCGCGCATCAGCCCGAGGAGGAGGTCGACGGCTACACCGACGCCTTCCTGCTGGACATGGCCTCCAAGGTCCCGGGCCTGCGCGGCGAGAAGTTCGACACCGCGGTCAAGGGCATGAAGCACCGCGACTTCGTGACCGCCTCCGAGAAGGCGTTCGACACGTCGGGCGTGTCCGGCACACCCACCATGAAGGTCGACGGCAGGACCGTCGACGCGGCGCTGGCCGGCGGCATCTTCGACAAGGAGACGCTTCCCCTGGTGATCGGCGCGATGGCCCGGTCCTGACGACCGCCACGCCCCCGGCGCAGGCCAGGGCCCGCCGTCAGCCCGCCAGCCAGTCGTCCACCCCCGACAGCAGCTTCTCCCGCATGTCCGAGGGGGCCGCCGACGCGCGGATCGACTGGCGGGCCAGCTCCGCCAGTTCGGCGTCCGTGAAGGAGTGGTGGCGCCGGGCGATGTCGTACTGCGCCGCCAGCCGGGAGCCGAACAGCAGCGGATCGTCGGCGCCCAGGGCCATCGGGACACCCGCCTCGAACAGCCGGCGCAGGGGGACGTCCTCGGGCTTGTCGTAGACACCGAGGGCCACGTTCGACGCCGGGCACACCTCGCAGGTCACGCCGCGGTCGGCCAGCCGGCTCATCAGTCGCGGGTCCTCGGCCGCGCGCACCCCGTGGCCCACCCGGTGGGCCTGGAGGTCGTCCAGGCAGTCGCGCACCGAGGAGGGGCCGGTCAGCTCGCCGCCGTGCGGGGCCGCGAACAGGCCGCCGTCCCGTGCGATGGCGAACGCCCGGTCGAAGTCCCGTGCCATGCCCCGGCGTTCGTCGTTCGACAGGCCGAAGCCGACCACGCCGTGGTCCCGGTAGCGCACCGCGAGGCGGGCCAGCGTACGGGCGTCCAGGGGGTGCTTCATACGGTTCGCGGCGACCAGCACCCGCATCCCGAGGCCCGTGTCGCGCGACGCCGTCTCCACCGCGTCCAGGATGATCTCCAGCGCCGGGATCAGCCCGCCCAGGCGCGGCGCGTACGAGGTCGGGTCGACCTGGATCTCCAGCCACCCCGAGCCGTCCTTGACGTCCTCCTCGGCGGCCTCCCGCACCAGCCGCCGGATGTCGTCCGGTTCCCGCAGGCAGGAGCGTGCCGCGTCGTACAGCCGCTGGAAGCGGAACCAGCCCCGTTCGTCCGTCGCCCGCAGCCGCGGCGGCTCCCCGGTGACCAGGGCCTCCGTCAGCGCGTCGGGCAGCCGCACGCTGTACTTGTCGGCCAGTTCCAGCAGGGTGGTGGGCCGCATCGACCCGGTGAAGTGCAGGTGCAGATGGGCTTTCGGCAGCTCAGAGAGATCACGTACACCCGGGGGGTTCGGGGGGAGTCCCCCTGAAGAGCACAGCATTCCTGGATGGTGCCGCACGTCCCCCGTGCCCCGGTAGTCGTTTCCCCATTCGTGGTCTTGCTCGCACAAATGAAGGAGCGCTCGCAGACCACTCACGTGAGCAGCCTGCGAGCGCCCGCAAACGGAAGCGGAACTCAGTCCCGCGCCTCCGCCAGCAGCTTCTGGATCCGGCTCACGCCCTCCACCAGGTCCTCGTCACCGAGGGCGTAGGACAGACGCAGGTAGCCCGGCGTGCCGAAGGCCTCGCCCGGGACGACCGCGACCTCGGCCTCCTCCAGGATCAGCGCGGCCAGCTCCACCGAGTTCTGCGGGCGCCTGCCGCGGATCTCCTTGCCGATCAGCGCCTTCACCGACGGGTAGGCGTAGAACGCGCCCTCGGGCTCGGGGCAGAGCACGCCGTCGATCTCGTTGAGCATCCGCACGATGGTCTTCCGCCGCCGGTCGAAGGCCTCGCGCATCTTCGCGACCGCCTCCAGGTCGCCGGAGACGGCGGCGAGGGCGGCGGCCTGGGAGACGTTCGACACGTTCGACGTGGCGTGCGACTGGAGGTTGGTCGCGGCCTTGACCACGTCCTTCGGGCCGATGACCCAGCCCACGCGCCAGCCCGTCATGGCGTACGTCTTCGCCACGCCGTTGACGACGACGCACTTGTCGCGCAGCTCGGGCAGGAGCGCCGGCAGGGACACCGAGACGGCGTCGCCGTAGACCAGGTGCTCGTAGATCTCGTCGGTCAGCACCCACAGGTCGTGCTCGAGGGCCCAGCGGCCGATCGCCTCGGTCTCGGCCTCGGAGTAGACCGCGCCGGTCGGGTTGGACGGGGAGACGAAGAGGACGACCTTGGTCTTCTCGGTGCGGGCGGCCTCCAGCTGCTCGACCGACACGCGGTAGCCGGTGGTCTCGTCCGCGACGACCTCGACCGGGACACCGCCGGCCAGGCGGATCGACTCCGGGTACGTCGTCCAGTACGGCGCCGGCACGATGACCTCGTCGCCCGGGTCGAGGATCGCGGCGAACGCCTCGTAGATGGCCTGCTTGCCGCCGTTGGTGACCAGGATCTGCGAGACGTCCGGCTCCCAGCCGGAGTCGCGCAGCGTCTTCGCGGCGATCGCGGCCTTCAGCTCGGGCAGGCCGCCGGCCGGCGTGTAGCGGTGGTACTTGGGGTTCCGGCAGGCCTCGACGGCGGCCTCGACGATGTAGTCCGGGGTCGGGAAGTCCGGCTCACCGGCACCGAAGCCGATCACGGGACGCCCGGCGGCCTTGAGGGCCTTGGCCTTGGCGTCCACGGCGAGGGTGGCGGACTCGGAGATCGCGCCGATGCGGGCGGAGACCCGGCGCTCGGTGGGAGGGGTTGCAGCGCTCATACCGCCATCGTTTCAGACAGGAAACACCCGCGGCACACGGGTTTCACAGGGTGAACAAGGCCGGTCTAACCTCCGGACATCCGTCCGGATCCGCTCCCCGGCCAGGCGATCTTCCAGTCATCGGGGCCGGTTGGGCACTTTCTGTTCGACGACCGGCGCCGGAACACGTACACTCTCACCTCGTTGGTCTTCAGCAGCCGCTGTCGCACCTGGTGCACACCGAGCACCCGGCCGTATGCGGTACGTTGGGGGACACACAAAGGGTCGTAGCTCAATTGGTAGAGCACTGGTCTCCAAAACCAGCGGTTGGGGGTTCGAGTCCCTCCGGCCCTGCTACACACACCATCGCCAGGATGTGTGCGCATGTACGTACAGCAATGCACCGCCGTGCGGCTCGACCGGGCGCGGCACGGCCACGACCCGGAATCAGGTGAGGACGAATGACGGACGCCGTGGGCTCCCTCGACACGCCTGATGCCCAGGACGAGGTGACGGAATCCAAGAAGGCCCGCAAGGGTGGCAAGCGTGGCAAGAAGGGCCCGCTGAAGCGCCTTGCTCTCTTCTACCGTCAGATCATCGCGGAACTCCGCAAGGTCGTCTGGCCGACCCGCAATCAGCTGACGACGTACACCACCGTGGTGATTGTCTTCGTCGTCATCATGATCGGCCTGGTGACCGTGATTGACTATGGGCTCAACCACGCGGCCAAGTACGTCTTCGGCTGAGCCAAGAGCGAAGGGCGCCGCGGTTACCGGCGCCCCTTTTCGCATGTTCCACCCCTATGTATCCAGGAAGAAGCAGCCACCGTGTCTGACCCGAACCTGAACGACGCCATCGAGCCGACCGAGTCCGTGGATGACGAGCTCGACATCGTCGAGGGTGCGGACGAGGTCGACGAGGCCGAGGCTGCCGAAGCCGCCGCGGGCGAGCCGGCCGAGGAGGCCGCCGTCCACGTCGTGGACGAGGCGCCCGAGGGTGAGGCCGAGGAAGAGGAGCCGGAGCCCGAGGTCGACCCGGTCACCAAGCTCCGCGAGGAACTGCGCACGCTGCCCGGCGAGTGGTATGTGATCCACACCTACGCCGGCTACGAGAAGCGTGTGAAGGCCAACCTGGAGCAGCGTGCCGTCTCGCTGAACGTCGAGGACTTCATCTACCAGGCCGAGGTGCCCGAGGAAGAGATCGTCCAGATCAAGAACGGCGAGCGCAAGACCGTCCGGCAGAACAAGCTCCCCGGCTACGTCCTGGTCCGCATGGACCTGACGAACGAGTCCTGGGGTGTCGTGCGCAACACCCCGGGCGTCACCGGATTCGTCGGCAACGCCTACGACCCGTACCCGCTGTCCCTGGACGAGATCGTGAAGATGCTCGCCCCGGAGGCGGAGGAGAAGGCCGCCCGCGAGGCCGCCGAGGCCGAGGGCAAGCCGGCCCCGCAGCGCAAGGTCGAGGTCCAGGTGCTGGACTTCGAGGTCGGCGACTCGGTCACCGTCACCGACGGCCCGTTCGCCACGCTCCAGGCCACGATCAACGAGATCAACCCGGACTCCAAGAAGGTCAAGGGCCTCGTCGAGATCTTCGGCCGCGAGACCCCGGTCGAGCTGAGCTTCGACCAGATCCAGAAGAACTAGCCCGCCGCGGTTCTCTCTGGACCCACCGCTTCCGCGCAGGTCAGGCGATCGCTCGAGCGGTCGCCTGACCTGCTCGGTTTTCAGCCGCACAGTCATACCCGTTATCGTTGTGCGGTATGCCTGCGTCCGGGTGGTACCCGAGCGCAGGCAGGACCCGAATCGAAAGGACCCGGAGAGCAATGCCTCCCAAGAAGAAGAAGGTCACGGGGCTCATCAAGCTCCAGATCCAGGCCGGCGCAGCCAACCCGGCTCCGCCGGTCGGCCCGGCGCTGGGTCAGCACGGCGTCAACATCATGGAGTTCTGCAAGGCCTACAACGCCGCGACCGAGTCGCAGCGCGGTTGGGTCATCCCGGTGGAGATCACGGTCTACGAGGACCGTTCCTTCACCTTCATCACCAAGACGCCGCCGGCCGCCAAGATGATCCTCAAGGCCGCGGGCGTGGAGAAGGGCTCCGGCGAGCCGCACAAGACCAAGGTCGCCAAGATCACCGAGGCGCAGGTCCGCGAGATCGCCCAGACCAAGATGCCCGACCTCAACGCCAACGACCTGGACGCCGCCGCGAAGATCATCGCCGGCACCGCGCGTTCCATGGGCGTCACGGTCGAGGGCTGAACCCCACCTTCGTAGCACCATGCGGCCGAAGGCCGCACGTGGCAGGGCCGGCTCGGCCCGTACCACGACTCCTTTCAGAACACACAGGAGCAGTTGTGAGCAAGCGCAGCAAGGCTCTCCGCGCTGCGGACGCCAAGATCGACCGGGACAAGCAGTACGCCCCGCTCGAGGCCGTCCGTCTCGCCAAGGAGACCTCCACGACCAAGTTCGACGGCACCGTCGAGGTCGCCTTCCGCCTGGGTGTCGACCCGCGCAAGGCCGACCAGATGGTCCGTGGCACCGTGAACCTTCCGCACGGCACCGGTAAGACCGCCCGGGTCCTGGTCTTCGCGACCGGTGACCGTGCCGAGGCCGCGCGTGCCGCCGGCGCCGACATCGTCGGCGCGGACGAGCTGATCGACGAGGTGGCGAAGGGCCGTCTGGACTTCGACGCCGTCGTCGCCACCCCGGACCTCATGGGCAAGGTCGGCCGTCTCGGCCGCGTCCTCGGCCCGCGTGGTCTGATGCCGAACCCGAAGACCGGCACCGTCACCCCCGACGTGACCAAGGCCGTCACCGACATCAAGGGCGGCAAGATCGAGTTCCGCGTCGACAAGCACTCGAACCTGCACTTCATCATCGGCAAGACGTCGTTCGACGACACCAAGCTGGTGGAGAACTACGGCGCGGCCCTGGAGGAGATCCTCCGTCTGAAGCCGTCCGCCGCCAAGGGTCGCTACATCAAGAAGGCCGCCATCACCACCACGATGGGCCCCGGCATCCCCGTCGACCCGAACCGCACCCGCAACCTCCTCGTCGAGGAGGACCCGGCCGCGGTCTGAGCCCACGGCTCGCACAGCGAAGGGACGAGTCCCGCAACCTTTTCGGGTGCGGGGCTCGTCCCTTTTCCGCGGGACTCCTGTACGGCGTATTCCGTACGCCCGTGCACCACGTCCTGTGCGACTCCCGTACGCCTGTCACAGGGCTGCGTTAGCGTGAAGATCACAGCAACCGCATAGGGGTGGGACGAATGAAGAGCACGACCGCGCGCCGTATCACGCTCTCCGTCGTGGCGGTGACCTGTCTGACGGCACTGACCGCCTGCTCCTCGGGCGGCTCGTCCGGTTCCGCCAAGGGCTCGGGCAAGGACGACGGCGCGGCCGGCCGGGGCGTCACCAGGGTGAGCCCCGTCGCGGCCCTGCGCTCCGCCGACACCTCCACGGCCGAGGCCGACTCGGCCCGGGTGACGACGACGACCAGCATCGGCACCCTGATGTCGATGAAGGGCAGCGGCACCCTCGACTGGGCCGACGGCCTCACCGGCCGGCTCACGCTCACCTACACCGGTGGCACGGTCGCCGAGACGATGCGCCAGATCGGCGCCACGACGATGGAGGCGCGGTACCTGCCCGACGCCTACTACGCGCACATGAGCGACGCCTACGCGCGGCAGGTGGGCGGCAAGCACTGGATCCGGTACCGCTACGAGGACCTGGGGGCCCTCGCCGGCGGCTCCGGCGCGTACATGCAGGAGCAGCTGAAGAGCGCCACGCCGAACCAGTCGGTGAAGCTGCTGCTGGTCTCCGGGGACGTCAGGAAGGTCGGCGAGGCGACGGTGCGCGGCGAGCACACCACGCACTACGCGGGCACGGTGAACGTCGCCGACTTCGCCGGCAAGAACTCGAACCTGCCCAAGCGCCAGATGGACGACCTGAAGAAGCAGCTCAGCGAGGCGGGGGTCACCACGGAGGCCATCGACATCTGGGTCAACGACAAGAACCTGCTGGTCAAGAAGGTGGAGAAGGCCGAGATGGCGACCGGCACCATGACCAGCACGGCCTACTTCAGCGACTACGGGGTGAAGACCGCCGTCCAGGCGCCCCCGGCCGGCGACACCAGCGACTTCAAGGACCTGATGGCGTCGCAGGGCGCCGCCGCGGGCGGCAGCGGCATCAGCTCCTGAGCCGCGTCCCGGGGCGGATTTGCTTTGCGATGACGCCTTCCCGTACGCTCCCACAGAAGCCAAAGACCGCTGGTCGTTGCCGTGCACTCGAACGAGGGTGCGGTGGCCGAAGGATCCGCTGAACTGCGGACGACCCGCGCAGGTGACTGTGGAAGAACTCCCGGAGCACACGTCGATCCCGTGTGTGCGCCCGGTCGAGTCCGCCCCGAGCGCCTGCGCCGGGGCGTTTCGTTTTCCCCAGTCCTCCTTCGGGTCCGCGCGGTCCGAATCACCCGGAAGGAGGCCGAGGCTCTATGGCGAGGCCCGACAAGGCTGCCGCGGTTGCGGAGCTGACGGACAAGTTCCGCAGCTCCAACGCCGCCGTGCTGACCGAGTACCGCGGTCTCACCGTGGCGCAGCTCAAGACGCTGCGCCGGTCGCTCGGTGAGAACGCCCAGTACGCCGTGGTGAAGAACACGCTGACCAAGATTGCGGCCAACGAGGCCGGGATCACGCTGGACGACCAGCTCTTCGCTGGTCCGACGGCCGTCGCCTTCGTCACCGGTGACCCGGTGGAGTCGGCGAAGGGTCTCCGTGACTTCGCCAAGGACAACCCGAATCTCGTCATCAAGGGCGGTGTCCTTGACGGCAAGGCGCTGTCCGCCGACGAGATCAAGAAGCTTGCGGACCTCGAGTCCCGCGAGGTTCTGCTCTCCAAGCTGGCCGGTGCGTTCAAGGGCAAGCAGTCCCAGGCTGCCTCTGTCTTCCAGGCGCTCCCGTCGAAGCTCGTCCGCACCGTGGACGCGCTTCGTGCCAAGCAGGACGAGCAGGGCGGTGCCGAGTAACTCGGCTCGCTTTCTGATCCTGGCCGCCTGACGCGGCGAGGGTCTCAGCGGGCCGACGTACGCCCGCCACACCCAGTACATCCGGCACCCGCCGAATTAGTGGAAGGATCGCCCATCATGGCGAAGCTCAGCCAGGAAGACCTGCTCGCGCAGTTCGAGGACATGACCCTCATCGAGCTCTCCGAGTTCGTGAAGGCCTTCGAGGAGAAGTTCGACGTCACCGCCGCCGCGGCCGCCCCGGTCATGATGGCCGGCCCGGGCGCCCCGGTTGCCGAGGCCGCTGAGGAGCAGGACGAGTTCGACGTCATCCTCACCGGTGCCGGCGACAAGAAGATCCAGGTCATCAAGGTCGTGCGCGAGCTGACCTCCCTCGGCCTGAAGGAGGCCAAGGACCTGGTCGACGGTGCGCCGAAGCCCGTCCTCGAGAAGGTCAACAAGGAGGCCGCGGAGAAGGCCGCCGAGTCCCTCAAGGGCGCCGGCGCCTCCGTCGAGGTCAAGTAAGACCTCACGGGTCCGCCAAGGACTCACGCGCGCTGAACACGGCCCCGTAGGGCTGTAACGCGAACGCACCGAGGAGCGATCATCCATCCGGGTGGTCGCTCTTCGGCGTTCGAGGGGGCCGGTGACGGCTGCCTTGCACCCGCGGCAGGGAGGGGTATGGTGATCTTCGTCGTGCCTCCAGAGCTTCCGGCGGCGGGCTGCACGTGACGATGGCAGCATCCGGTTTGGCCATGGGAGGCCTTGACGAACCGCACGCAGCGCGCAATTCTCAGGACGCGTCGTCACAAGGATCCGAATCCGAGGCATGGATCGACGACGAAGAGGGCAGTATCAGGGTGCGTTGAGGGCAGGCATGCCGCAGACGTTGACAACTACGAGGGTCTCAAAAAACCCGCACTGGACATCAGTGTGCCATGTGGCTACACTGACCCTTTGCGCTGCCTGTTAGCTGTCCCCTGCCCGTCACCAGGGGCATGCCCTCGCCTCAGCGACGACGACCAGATCATCCTTGACCTGGCCTTTCGGCCCGATCAGGACGACCTGTCCGCAAGCGTCGGCGGGGGGCCGGTACGCGCGTAGTGAGTCCGAGCCCTCGGAAGGACCCCCTCTTGGCCGCCTCGCGCAACGCCTCGACCGCGAATACGAACAACGGCGCCAGCACCGCCCCGCTGCGCATCTCCTTTGCAAAGATCAAGGAGCCCCTCGAGGTTCCGAACCTTCTCGCGCTGCAAACCGAGAGCTTCGACTGGCTGCTCGGCAACGACGCGTGGAAGGCTCGCGTCGAGGACGCTCTGGAGTCCGGTCAGGACGTCCCCACCAAGTCCGGCCTCGAGGAGATCTTCGAGGAGATCTCCCCGATCGAGGACTTCTCCGGGTCGATGTCGCTGACGTTCCGCGACCACCGCTTCGAGCCGCCCAAGAACTCGATCGACGAGTGCAAGGAGCGCGACTTCACGTACGCGGCCCCGCTCTTCGTCACGGCCGAGTTCACCAACAACGAGACCGGCGAGATCAAGTCCCAGACCGTCTTCATGGGTGACTTCCCGCTCATGACGAACAAGGGCACCTTCGTCATCAACGGCACCGAGCGTGTCGTGGTGTCGCAGCTGGTCCGTTCCCCCGGTGTCTACTTCGACTCCTCCATCGACAAGACGTCCGACAAGGACATCTTCTCCGCCAAGATCATCCCGTCCCGGGGTGCCTGGCTGGAGATGGAGATCGACAAGCGCGACATGGTCGGTGTCCGCATCGACCGCAAGCGCAAGCAGTCGGTCACCGTCCTGCTGAAGGCGCTCGGCTGGACCAGCGAGCAGATCCTCGAGGAGTTCGGCGAGTACGAGTCGATGCGCGCCACCCTGGAGAAGGACCACACCCAGGGCCAGGACGACGCGCTGCTGGACATCTACCGCAAGCTGCGCCCGGGCGAGCCCCCTACGCGTGAGGCCGCGCAGACGCTGCTCGAGAACCTGTACTTCAACCCGAAGCGCTACGACCTGGCCAAGGTCGGCCGCTACAAGGTCAACAAGAAGCTGGGTGCGGACGCCCCGCTGGACGCGGGCATCCTGACCGTCGAGGACGTCATCTCGACGATCAAGTACCTGGTGAAGCTGCACGCCGGCGAGATCGAGACCACCGGTGACAACGGCGACACGGTCGTCGTCGAGACCGACGACATCGACCACTTCGGCAACCGCCGTCTGCGCAGCGTGGGCGAGCTCATCCAGAACCAGGTCCGCACCGGTCTGGCCCGTATGGAGCGCGTCGTCCGCGAGCGCATGACCACGCAGGACGTCGAGGCGATCACGCCGCAGACCCTGATCAACATCCGGCCGGTCGTCGCCTCCATCAAGGAGTTCTTCGGCACCAGCCAGCTGTCGCAGTTCATGGACCAGAACAACCCGCTGTCGGGTCTCACCCACAAGCGCCGCCTGTCGGCCCTTGGCCCGGGTGGTCTCTCCCGTGAGCGGGCCGGCTTCGAGGTCCGTGACGTGCACCCCTCGCACTACGGCCGCATGTGCCCGATCGAGACGCCGGAAGGCCCGAACATCGGTCTGATCGGCTCGCTCGCCTCCTACGGCCGGGTCAACGCGTTCGGTTTCGTCGAGACCCCGTACCGCAAGGTCAACGACGGCCAGGTCACCGACGAGGTCGACTACCTGACCGCCGACGAGGAGGACCGCTTCGTCATCGCGCAGGCCAACGCCACGCTCGGCGACGACCTGCGGTTCGCCGAGGCCCGCGTGCTGGTCCGCCGCCGTGGCGGCGAGGTCGACTACGTCAGCCCCGAGGACGTCGACTACATGGACGTCTCGCCGCGCCAGATGGTGTCGGTCGCGACCGCCATGATCCCCTTCCTCGAGCACGACGACGCCAACCGTGCCCTCATGGGCGCGAACATGATGCGCCAGGCCGTTCCGCTCATCAAGTCGGAGTCCCCGCTCGTCGGCACCGGCATGGAGTACCGCTCCGCCGTCGACGCCGGCGACGTCGTCAAGGCCGAGAAGGCCGGTGTGGTCCAGGAGATCTCCGCCGACTACATCACCACGACCAACGACGACGGCACGTACATCACGTACCGCCTGGCCAAGTTCGCCCGCTCCAACCAGGGCACCTCGGTCAACCAGAAGGTCATCGTCAACGAGGGCGACCGCGTCGTCGAGGGCCAGGTCCTCGCCGACGGCCCGGCCACCCAGAACGGCGAGATGGCGCTCGGCAAGAACCTGCTCGTCGCGTTCATGCCGTGGGAGGGTCACAACTACGAGGACGCGATCATCCTGTCGCAGCGCCTCGTCCAGGACGACGTCCTCTCCTCGATCCACATCGAGGAGCACGAGGTCGACGCCCGTGACACCAAGCTCGGCCCCGAGGAGATCACCCGGGACATCCCGAACGTCTCCGAGGAGGTCCTCGCCGACCTCGACGAGCGCGGCATCATCCGCATCGGCGCCGAGGTCATCGCCGGCGACATCCTCGTCGGCAAGGTGACCCCGAAGGGCGAGACCGAGCTGACCCCCGAGGAGCGCCTGCTGCGCGCGATCTTCGGTGAGAAGGCCCGTGAGGTCCGTGACACCTCGCTGAAGGTGCCGCACGGCGAGACCGGCAAGGTCATCGGCGTGCGCGTCTTCGACCGCGAGGAGGGCGACGAGCTGCCGCCGGGCGTGAACCAGCTGGTCCGCGTCTACGTCGCGCAGAAGCGCAAGATCACCGACGGTGACAAGCTCGCCGGCCGTCACGGCAACAAGGGCGTCATCTCGAAGATCCTGCCGATCGAGGACATGCCGTTCCTGGAGGACGGCACCCCGGTCGACATCATCCTCAACCCGCTGGGTGTGCCGTCCCGAATGAACCCGGGACAGGTCCTGGAGATCCACCTCGGCTGGCTCGCCAGCCGCGGCTGGGACGTCTCCGGCCTCGCGGACGAGTGGGCCGAGCGCCTCCAGGCCATCGGCGCCGACCAGGTCGCCCCCGGCACCAACGTGGCCACCCCGGTCTTCGACGGTGCCCGCGAGGACGAGCTGGCGGGTCTGCTCCAGCACACCATCCCGAACCGCGACGGCGACCGCATGGTCCTCCCGTCCGGCAAGGCGCAGCTGTTCGACGGCCGTAGCGGTGAGCCGTTCCCGGAGCCGATCTCGGTCGGCTACATGTACATCCTGAAGCTGCACCACCTGGTCGACGACAAGCTGCACGCGCGTTCGACCGGTCCGTACTCGATGATCACCCAGCAGCCGCTGGGTGGTAAGGCTCAGTTCGGTGGCCAGCGCTTCGGCGAGATGGAGGTGTGGGCCCTCGAGGCCTACGGCGCCGCCTACGCCCTCCAGGAGCTGCTGACCATCAAGTCCGACGACGTCACCGGCCGCGTGAAGGTCTACGAGGCCATCGTCAAGGGCGAGAACATCCCCGAGCCCGGCATCCCCGAGTCCTTCAAGGTGCTCATCAAGGAGATGCAGTCCCTGTGCCTGAACGTGGAGGTGCTGTCCAGCGACGGCATGTCCATCGAGATGCGTGACACCGACGAGGATGTCTTCCGCGCCGCGGAGGAGCTCGGCATCGACCTGTCCCGGCGCGAGCCGAGCAGCGTCGAAGAGGTCTGACGGGAGTCCGGCGGGCCTCCTGACCAGGAGGCCCGCCGACCCCCAGGCCCCCGTTTCAGACCACAGACTTACAACCCTGAGAGGGATTGACGCATAGTGCTCGACGTCAACTTCTTCGACGAGCTCCGGATCGGCCTGGCCACCGCTGACGACATCCGTCAGTGGAGCCACGGTGAGGTCAAGAAGCCCGAGACGATCAACTACCGCACCCTCAAGCCGGAAAAGGACGGGCTCTTCTGCGAGAAGATCTTCGGTCCCACCCGGGACTGGGAGTGCTACTGCGGCAAGTACAAGCGTGTCCGCTTCAAGGGCATCATCTGCGAGCGCTGCGGCGTCGAGGTCACCCGCGCCAAGGTGCGCCGTGAGCGGATGGGCCACATCGAGCTGGCCGCGCCCGTCACCCACATCTGGTACTTCAAGGGCGTCCCGTCGCGCCTGGGCTACCTGCTGGACCTGGCCCCGAAGGACCTGGAGAAGGTCATCTACTTCGCGGCGTACATGATCACGTACGTCGACGACGAGCGCCGTACCCGCGACCTGCCGTCGCTGGAGGCCCACGTCTCCGTCGAGCGCCAGCAGATCGAGCAGCGCCGCGACGCCGACCTGGAGGCCCGCGCCAAGAAGCTCGAGGCGGACCTCGCCGAGCTGGAGGCCGAGGGCGCCAAGGCCGACGTGCGCCGCAAGGTGCGCGAGGGTGCCGAGCGTGAGATGAAGCAGCTGCGCGACCGCGCGCAGCGCGAGATCGACCGCCTCGACGAGGTGTGGACCCGGTTCAAGAACCTCAAGGTCCAGGACCTCGAGGGCGACGAGCTGCTCTACCGCGAGCTGCGCGACCGGTTCGGCACGTACTTCGACGGCTCGATGGGTGCCGCGGCGCTGCAGAAGCGCCTGGAGTCCTTCGACCTCGAAGAAGAGGCCGAGAGGCTCCGCGAGATCATCCGCACCGGCAAGGGCCAGAAGAAGACCCGCGCCCTGAAGCGCCTGAAGGTCGTCTCCGCGTTCCTGCAGACGTCCAACAGCCCCAAGGGCATGGTCCTGGACTGCGTGCCGGTCATCCCGCCGGACCTGCGTCCGATGGTGCAGCTGGACGGTGGCCGCTTCGCGACCTCCGACCTGAACGACCTGTACCGCCGCGTCATCAACCGCAACAACCGCCTGAAGCGGCTTCTCGACCTCGGCGCGCCCGAGATCATCGTGAACAACGAGAAGCGCATGCTCCAGGAGGCCGTCGACGCGCTCTTCGACAACGGCCGCCGCGGCCGCCCGGTCACGGGCCCCGGCAACCGTCCGCTGAAGTCGCTGTCCGACATGCTCAAGGGCAAGCAGGGCCGCTTCCGTCAGAACCTGCTCGGCAAGCGCGTCGACTACTCGGCCCGTTCCGTGATCGTCGTCGGCCCGCAGCTCAAGCTGCACCAGTGCGGTCTGCCGAAGGCGATGGCGCTGGAGCTCTTCAAGCCGTTCGTGATGAAGCGCCTGGTCGACCTGAACCACGCGCAGAACATCAAGTCGGCCAAGCGCATGGTCGAGCGCGGCCGCACGGTCGTGTACGACGTGCTGGAAGAGGTCATCGCGGAGCACCCGGTTCTGCTGAACCGTGCGCCCACCCTGCACCGCCTCGGCATCCAGGCCTTCGAGCCGCAGCTGGTCGAGGGCAAGGCCATCCAGATCCACCCGCTCGTGTGCACCGCGTTCAACGCGGACTTCGACGGTGACCAGATGGCCGTGCACCTGCCGCTGTCCGCGGAGGCGCAGGCCGAGGCCCGCATCCTGATGCTGTCCTCGAACAACATCCTCAAGCCGGCCGACGGCCGTCCGGTGACGATGCCGACCCAGGACATGGTCCTCGGTCTGTACTTCCTCACCACCGACGCCGAGGGCCGCGAGGCCAAGGGCGAGGACCGCTCCTTCGCGTCGGTCGCCGAGGCGATCATGGCGTTCGACGCCGGCGAGCTCTCGCTCCAGTCGCGGGTGGACGTCCGCTTCCCGGTGGGCACCATCCCGCCGCGCGGCTGGACCCCGCCGGCCCGCGAGGAGGGCGAGCCGGAGTGGCAGCAGGGTGACTCCTTCCGTCTGAAGACGACCCTGGGTCGCGCGCTCTTCAACGAGCTGCTGCCCGAGGACTACCCGTTCGTCGACTACGAGGTGGGCAAGAAGCAGCTCTCCGAGATCGTCAACGACCTCGCCGAGCGCTACCCCAAGGTCATCGTGGCGGCCACGCTCGACAACCTGAAGTCGTCCGGCTTCTACTGGGCCACCCGCTCCGGTGTCACCGTCGCCATCTCCGACGTCGTCGTTCCCGAGGCGAAGAAGGAGATCGTCAAGGGCTACGAGGCGCAGGACGAGAAGGTCCAGAAGCAGTACGAGCGCGGTCTGATCACCAAGGACGAGCGCACCCAGGAGCTCATCGCGATCTGGACCAAGGCGACCAACGAGGTCGCCGAGGCGATGAACGACAACTTCCCGAAGACCAACCCGATCTTCATGATGGTTTCCTCGGGCGCCCGAGGAAACATGATGCAGATGCGTCAGATCGCCGGTATGCGCGGTCTGGTGTCGAACGCCAAGAACGAGACCATCCCGCGGCCCATCAAGGCGTCGTTCCGTGAGGGTCTGTCCGTGCTGGAGTACTTCATCTCCACGCACGGTGCCCGTAAGGGTCTGGCCGACACCGCCCTGCGTACCGCCGACTCCGGTTACCTCACCCGTCGTCTGGTCGACGTCTCCCAGGACGTCATCATCCGCGAGGAGGACTGCGGCACCGAGCGCGGCCTCAAGCTGCACATCGCGGAGCGGGGCGCGGACGGCGTGCTGCGCAAGGCGGACAACGTCGAGACGTCCGTGTACGCGCGCTGCCTCGCCGAGGACATCGTGGTCGACGGCCAGGTGCTGGCCCCGGCCGGCACCGACCTGGGCGACGTGCTCATCGAGGAGCTCGTCTCCCGCGGTGTCTCCGAGGTCAAGACCCGCTCGGTCCTGACCTGCGAGTCCGCGGTGGGCACCTGCGCCATGTGCTACGGCCGTTCGCTCGCCACCGGCAAGCTGGTCGACATCGGTGAGGCGGTCGGCATCATCGCCGCCCAGTCCATCGGTGAGCCCGGCACCCAGCTGACGATGCGTACCTTCCACACCGGTGGTGTGGCCGGTGACGACATCACCCAGGGTCTGCCGCGTGTCGTCGAGCTCTTCGAGGCCCGTACGCCGAAGGGTGTCGCCCCGATCTCCGAGGCGGCCGGACGCGTCCGGATCGAGGAGACCGAGAAGACCAAGAAGATCGTCATCACCCCGGACGACGGCAGCGACGAGACGGCGTTCCCGATCTCGAAGCGCGCTCGTCTGCTGGTCGGCGAGGGCGACCACGTCGAGGTGGGCCAGAAGCTCACCGTGGGTGCCACCAACCCGCACGACGTGCTGCGCATCCTGGGCCAGCGTGCCGTCCAGGTCCACCTGGTCGGCGAGGTCCAGAAGGTCTACAACTCGCAGGGTGTGTCGATCCACGACAAGCACATCGAGATCATCATCCGGCAGATGCTCCGCCGCGTGACGATCATCGAGTCCGGCGACGCCGAGCTGCTGCCCGGCGAGCTGGTCGAGCGCTCGAAGTTCGAGCACGAGAACCGTCGTGTGGTCCAGGAGGGCGGTCACCCGGCCTCCGGTCGTCCGCAGCTGATGGGTATCACCAAGGCCTCGCTGGCGACCGAGTCCTGGCTGTCGGCGGCGTCCTTCCAGGAGACGACCAGGGTTCTGACGGACGCGGCGATCAACGCCAAGTCCGACTCCCTGATCGGCCTCAAGGAGAACGTCATCATCGGTAAGCTCATCCCGGCCGGTACGGGCCTGTCCCGCTACCGCAACATCCGGGTCGAGCCGACCGAGGAGGCCAAGGCCGCGATGTACTCGGCCGTCGGCTACGACGACATCGACTACTCGCCGTTCGGCTCCGGCTCCGGCCAGGCCGTTCCGCTGGAGGACTACGACTACGGTCCGTACAACCAGTAAGCGAGCAGCTTGAAGGGCGGCCACCCCCACTGCGGGGTGGCCGCCCTTCGGCGTGTCCGGAACGTCAGCGACGCAGGCCCAGATAGGGCTCCAGGGCGCTCAGCCGGGTGTGGTGGTCCGGGTGGCTGGACAGGAGCCGGGCCAGGGCGCCGGGCTCCTTGAGCTGTTGGCCCTGCGCGACGAGAGCCGCCTTCGCCGTCTCCTCCTCCGCCTGGAAGTGGTGGAGGACCTCGGCGAGTTGCCGGGCGAAGCCCAGCTCGGCGGCCTGCTGGTCCGCCCGCAGCTCGCCGCGCCGGCCCGCGTAGGCCAGCAGGTAGGGGGCGACCACCAGGGGGATCGCGATGAACCAGGCGGTGAGGAACGCGGCGGCCACCGCCATCGCCATGAACAGGATCAGGAACCCGGTCGCGGCGACGGAGAAGACGCCGGCGACCGCGAGCGCGAACCGGGCCAGCCCGCGGGTCATCGCCCAGGCGATCCGGCCGGGCAGGGAGTACCAGTAGCCGAGCAGTCCGGCCCAGGCGTGACCGCCGGTGTGGTGACCCAGCTCGTGCGCGAGTACGGCGGCCAGGTTGCTGGTCGGGATCCGGGTGAGGGAGTAGGTCGTGACGCCGACGACATGACCGGCCACCGCCGCCGCGTTCAGCTCGTCGCTGTTCTCCACCATCAGTTCGTACGTGCCCGGCTCGATGCCCGCGCGGGCGGTCACCTCGTTCCAGATCGGCTCCAGGCGGGCCCGCTCCTCCGGCGTGGGCGGGCGGAGCTTGAGCACGTGCTGGGCGAACGCCCGCTCGGTCGGCCGGTGGAAGACGAGCAGGCCGGAGGCGACCCAGGCCAGCACGACCAGCGTTCCGACGACGTCCCCGAACATGCCGAGGGCGAGGGAGCTGACCAGCGCCACGCTCACCAGGGCCCCGGGCAACTGCACCGCGAGCCGCCCGATCGCCGTCGCGTCGGTCCCCCGCTGATGCTCGGCCACGTGCACGCGCGCACCGCGATGCCGGTAGTCGAGGTCGTCGGGGGCGGGCTCGGGGACGTAGGGCTGAGGGTCCGGCCCCGCGGCGGCCCGCGGGGGCAGCGGAGGCTGACCGTGGGCGGGGTACGGCGGGGGCTGCACGGGAAGCTGCCCCGGGTACGCCGGGCCCGGGGCGGGGCCCTGGGCTGGCTGCTGCCCCGGGTACAGGGCCGGCGGCGCCGGCGGACCGGCCGGGTAAGCCGGGGGCGCGCCCGGGTACGGGGGTGCGGCGGCGGTGGGATGTGCCGTGGGTGGGCCGACGGTCGGATGAGCGGTGGGTGGGGTGGCCGGAGATACCCGGGGAGCGGCAGTGAGGTGCACCGGGGGTGCGGCGGTCGGGTAGGCCGGTGGCGCGGCGGCGTGGCTTGGAGGGGCGGCCGGATGGGACGAAGGCGCGGCAGCCGGGTGCACCGGGGGTGCGGCGGTCCGGTAGGCCGGTGGTGCGGTGGGACGGCTTGAAGCGGCGGCCGGATGGGACGAAGGCGCGGGGGCCGGAGAAACCGGGGGAGCGGCAGCCGGATGCGCCGGGGATGCGGCGGCGTGGCTCGGAGGTGTGGCCGGTTGACCTGTGGGGGCGGCCGTTGGGTAGGCCGGGGGCGCGGGGGGTTGGTTTGGAAGAGCAGTCGGTTGGGCCGTGGGTGCAGCGGTCGGGTGGATCGGGGGCGCGGCAGGCCGGCCTGGAGGGGTGGTCGGATCGGCCGTGGAGGCGGCTGTCGGATACGCCGGGGGCGCGGCAGGCCGGCTTGGAGGGGCGGTCGGTTGGCCTGTGGGTGCGGCGGTCGGGTACGCCGGGGGTGCGGTGGGCTGGTTTGGGAGAGCGCTCGGTTGGGCCGTGGGGGCGGGGGTCGGGTACGCCGGGGGTGCGGTGAGTCGGCTTGAAGTGGCGGGCGGGGCTTGCGGTGTGGCTGCGGGGGGTTGGGGCGTTCCCGGATACGGCGGTGGGGCGGGGTAGGCGGGTGGCAGTGGAGCCGTGGCCTCGGGCGAGGACGGTTCGGGGTACGGGGGCGGTACGGCGGGGTCCGGCGGCCGGGACATGAGCGGGGCTCCTTCGAGTGGGGAGGGGACGTCAGCCGACGAGCGCGGCGGCGGGCAGGAGCAGGGTGCCGACGCAGAACGAGACCAGGCCGGTGCGGATCCAGCGGTGCTTGGACACCGCGATCCGGCTCTTCTCGGTGAGCGCGGCCAGCACGGCGGCGCCCGGATCCCGCTCGGTGTCGGCGAGCGCCTCGGCGAGCCGTCCCGCCCGTACCGCCTGCTGGATGTCGCCGAAGTAGCACAGGGGGCGCCCCTCGGCCCACGACCCGGGACCGAAGCGGGGCAGCACCGCGAGCAGCAGCGCGACCAGTGACAGGACCAGCGCCGCCGTCCCGGCCCACCACAGTGCGGTCCCTGGACCGGAGAGCTTGCTCGGCGACCAGTCCTTGCCGGCGACCAGCCCGGTGAACACTCCGGCCGTCATGCCCAGCGCCGCCACCAGGACGGAGGCCTTGGTGTCGGCGCGCGCGATCTCGTCGTGCAGCTCGGCGAGCAGCCCTTGCGCCGTGCGGTCGGCGGAGGCGGTGGGGGCGGCCGGGGGCGCGGTGATGCCGGGGGCGGTCATGCCGACCCCGCCTCGGGGGGCTGCTCCTGGGCGGCGCCGGGCGCGGGCGGTACGGCGGGCGCGGGCCCGTCGGAGACGAGCGTCAGCGGAGGGCCGGCCGGCGGAGGCGGAGGGGGAGGCGTCGCGGAGACGGGAGACGCCGCGCCGTGGGGCGGCTGTCCGTACGTCGCCTCACCGGGCGTCGCCGGTCCCGACGGGGGCGGTCCGCAGGCCGGCGGAGCGGGTGCCGACGGTGGCTGTCCGTACGGCGGCCCACCGGGCGTCGGGCCTTCCGACGGCTGTTGTCCGTACGGCGGTTGCCCCTGCGGCGGCTGGTCGTACGGCGTCGTGCCCGGCGTGCCGTACGGCGACGGGGCGCCGTACGTGCCGTGAGGTGACGGTGGTTGGGTGGGCGGCGGGGGCGGGGCGTAGGGCTGCGTGCCGTAAGGCGGTTGCGGGGGCACGCCCGGCGGCAGGGCCTGGGGCGGCGCGGCCTGCTCGTGGATGAGGTTGTCGACGGAGCGCAGGACGGTGCGGGCCGAATCGGCCTTCTGGTAGTCCTCCAGGGTGTCCCCGGCGATCAGTTCGAGCTCCTTGCGGATGGCGCCGAGCTGGTCGTTCTGCAGGGTGCCGACGACCATCCGGGTGTCCTCGGGGTGGGCCGCCAGGTGCATGGCCCAGGAGCCGACACCGCCGTGCTGGAGCCAGTACTGGTAGAAGGCGATCTTCTTCGCGACCAGTTCCTGGGACTGCTGCTCGCGCAGGACCTCCAGTTGGTGCTGGAGTTGCGCCTGCCGCATCGCGTACTCGTGCTCGGGGTCGAGCATCTCCGACTCGTAGCGCAGCGAGCGCTTGCGCCGGCGGTGGGCGATGGCGTCGTCGTCCAGCCGCAGCCGCACCACGCAGGCCACGTTCAGACCGGTGCCCGCGGCGAAGGAGGCGTCCTCCTCGACCGCCCGCTGCAGGGCCAGTTCGGCGGCGGGGCTCTCCTCGATGGAGAAGCGCCGGGTGACCGGGCGTGCCGTCTGCTGGAGTTCGCGGGTGAGCCGGGTCGGCACGTCCCGTTCGCCGCTCGCCACGAAGGCGACCGGGTCCGCCACCCGCCAGGTCAGGTCGGCGGTCGCTCCGAAGGCGAACGCGTCGTCGTCGCTGGGCAGTTCGAGTTCCAGTTGGACGGGGTGGCTGCCCATGTCGACCTCGTAGACGGAGGTGTAGTGACGGGCCACCGCCTCGGCGCGGCTCGGGCGGCGCGGCGGCAGGAAGACGTCGTACGAGCCGCTCGCGGTGACGAAGACGAGGGCGTGGTCGATCGGGCCGACCTGCCGGCGGACGGTGTAGTCGAACCGCGATATGGGGCGCACGGTGAGCACCGGGTCGACGAGCGCGGTGTGCCGGTCGGCGTTCTGCGTCCACTCCGGCCGTCGGCGGAAGTCCGCCATGGTTCAGCTCCTCTGCTTGCTGTGGTTCAGTGCGGGGCGGGCGCCGGACGCAGCACCGTGAGCAGGTGCCTGGCCAACGGCGGTTGCGGACCGCCGTCCTCGGCGCGCATGGTGCGCAGTTCGTGTTCGAGCCGCTTGCGGTCCTCCGCGGTGACGACCAGCGCGGGCAGCAGCAGCTCCAGGGCCCGTGCCGCGTCGGTGCGGCGGGTGGCGACGTGCACCCAGGTCTGGAGGGCGTACAGCGCGTCGCGGGTCTGGGCGTGGTCGTTGAGGGCGGTGCGCCACAGGGTGGCCAGGTCGCGGGCCGCGTCCGCCTGGTACATGCCGCTCTCGGCGTACCAGCCGACGAGCGCGCCGTCCTCGTCGTTGTCGCAGGCGCGGATGAAGGCGGCCAGGGCGAGGCCGCGGACCGCGGGGGTGTCCCGGTACAGCAGCCGTACGAACTCGGCGAGCACCTCGCCCCGGCGGTGTCCGGCGGACAGCAGCAGGGCGGCGGACTCGGTGAGGTTGTCCCGCTCTGGTTGGCTGCTGGCGTCGACCCGGGCACGGGAGGCCAGCGCGTCGAGGGCCGGTCCGGCGAGGTCGGGGCGGAGCGGGGCGAGCAGGCCGAGGGCGCGGATGGCGGTCCACCGTCGCCCCCACTGGCCGTCGTTGCACCACTGGGTGAGCAGCCGCAGAACGACCGGCGGGCCGAGGAGCTGGGCCAGTGTGAGGGTGTTGGCGGCGGTGACGCGCGGGCCGACGGAGCGTGCGGTGGCCCAGCCGTCGACGAGCAGTGCCGTCGTGGAGGGCAGGTCGGCGGCGGCGAGCAGTGCGGTGGCCGCGGCGGCGCGGGTGCGGACCAGGGGGCGGCCGTCTTGGGCGAGCTGCCGCAGCCAGTCGACCAGGGCCGGGCGGGCCGAGGGGTGGCTGGTCCACACCTCGGTGAGCAGCACCTGGGGGGTGCGCTCGTCGCGGAAGGCGGCCATGAACTGGGGGACCGGGCCCCATTCGGTCTGTTCCTGCCGTACCTCACCGTCGGCCCGTGCGAGGTCGAGGCGGTCCTTGGCGGCCGGTCCGAACACCGGGATGGTCGGCGGTCTGTCGGGGTTCTGCAGGCGTTCGAACTGCACGAACAGCTTGTCGGCGAGTTCGGCGGCGAGGACGTACGGCGCCTGGTCGAAGACGGCCAGCGCGATGAGGAATGCCTTGTCGCGCAGGCCGGTCTCCGGGTCGCCGAGCCAGTCCCGGCACTGCTTCTCCACGGCGGCCCGTCCGAAGTCCGCCAGCCGTGCCAGCGCGTCCTGGCCGCCGTCGTAGGCCGCCAGTGCCTCGCCGAACGCGGCGGCCTCGGCCGGGTGGCGGTCGGCGCCGGTGAGGAAGCCGGCCACCGGCGGGAGCGCGAGCAGGGCGTCGGTGTCGGCGGGTCTGCGGCGGTCGAGCAGGGCCCGTACGACGTCCTCGGCGGGCGGGGGCGCCCACGGGCAGGGGGTGACGCCGGGCAGGTGGGGCGAGTTCTCGACCGTGATGACGAGGTGGCCGCCTGCTTTGACGAGCTGGTCCCGCACCGCGAACAGGTGGGTGTCGCGCAGCGGGCGGTTGCGGCTGAGGGGCAGGTCGCGCAGGACGTAGCCGCCGGGCTGGGTGAGCAGGCCGCTGAGCGCGGCGGGCGTGGTCTCGGGGCTCAGCGCGTGGACGGCCGGGACGCCGAGGTGGTGCAGCAGCATCAGGGCGGCGGCGTGGCGGCCGGTGGCGTGGGCGCCGGAGAGGACCAGCACCCGTTCCTCGCGCAACCGTTTCAGCGCGGTGGCGAAGCCGGGGCCTTCGGCGAAGACGGCCGCGAGCTCCTTGATCCGCTCGTGGGGTATCTCGCCGAAGGCGTCGGGGTCGGCGCCCGGGGTGGTGTGGTGGTGGATCTCGGTCCGGCCGCCCAGGTAGACGTCTCCGGTGACCTGCCCGCCGGACACGCCGTGCTGGGCACCGCCGACCAGGCTGCCGCCGAAGCGGGACTCGTCGCCGAGGAAGAAGCCCGGGGTGTGCGCGAACAGCTCTCGCTGAGCGGCCCGGGCCTCCTGCGTGCCCTCCGCCTCCGGCTCCATGCCGGTGTCGGACACCGGGTCCTCGCCGGACGCCGGCCGTCCGGGCGGGGCCTGGCCGGGCGGGGCCTGTCGCGGTGGGGAGGGGCTGGGCGGGGGCTGTTTGGGCGGAGCGGCACCGGGCGAACCGTCGCCGGAGGCGGGCCCGCCCGCCGACGAGGCCGTCACGACTCCTCACCCGCGGTTCCGCCGAGGCGCACGTCCCCGGTGACCTGCCCGCCGGACACCCCGTGCTGGTCACCACCCACGAGACTCCCCCCGAAACGAGGCGACCCACTACCAAAGTTGAACACGACACCCCCGCCCACAGGCTGCCCGGCCGCCGGTGCGGCGGACGCCGCAGGCGCGGGTGGGTTGGACGCCGGTGCTCCGTGCGCGGCCGGCGCCTCGGCCGGTGTTTCCGGCGGGGTCGCTGCGGCTGCGGGCGAGCCGGGCGTGTGCGCCGCGGGTGCGGACGAGTCGAGAGCCGGTGCCCCGGGCGCGGGCAGCCTCTCGGCCGGTGACGTCGGCGCGGTCGGCACCTCGGCCGGTGTTTCCGGCGCGTGCGCCGCGGGTGCGGACGA
The DNA here is from genome assembly GCF_044750345.1 of Streptomyces sp. NPDC088817. NCBI lineage: Bacteria > Bacillati > Actinomycetota > Actinomycetes > Kitasatosporales > Streptomycetaceae > Streptomyces > Streptomyces sp. NPDC088817. Next base: position 270,310 of record NZ_JBIVJN010000004.1, on the reverse strand, counting down.
GTTGGGCGCCGGTGCCTGGGGCGCGGGTGCCCTCTCGGCCGGTGACGTCGGGGCGGTCGGTGCCTCGGCTGTTGTTTCCGGCGTGGGCGCCGCAGGCGCGGACGAGCCGGGTGTCGGTGGCCCGGGTGTCCGTGTTTCCGGTGTGGGCGTGTCCGGGCGGGGTGGCTCGGGGGGTGGCCCCGGTGCTGGGACGTCCCCCGACGTGCCCGGCACCGGGGTTTCCCCCACCCCCGTGTCACCGTGGTCTGCGGTGCCGCGCGGTACCGGCCCGTGGAGCCAGGCGCGCAGCAGGCCGTTCTTGCTGGTCAGGGTCACCGCGTGGAAGACGGCGGCCGGGACGCCGTGGTGGTCGTGGCGCACGATCCCCGAGTGCACGCCCTCCGACACGCACAGCGCGAAACCGTCGGCCCGCTCCCGCAGGGCGGCGCGCAGCAGCGGCGCGTCGAGCAGCCGGCAGGCGTGGTTCAGGTCGGAGCCGACCCAGCCGCCGTGTTCGTCGACGGCCACGTACCCGGTGGCGACCACGCCCCTGAGCCGGATCTGCGCCGAACTCGACGCCAGCCGGTTGTACCCGTGCAACTGGGCCGGCACCTCGGTGAGCAGGGCCCGCAGCAGTGCCGTCACGGAGGCGCCCGCGTCGATCAGCTCCATGACGGAGTCGCCCCGGTCGGCCCGCAGGCGGCACGTCTCGTCGATGCCCGCGTGCTCGAGGGCCCGGTCGGCGATGTTGTACAGGACGCGTCGCAGATACGCCTGCTCCACGTCGTCCCGGTCGCTGTACCTCTCGATGTCGAGCAGAAGCATCGTCCGGCCCACGGGGTCGTTCATGGTCGCCTCTCTGGATCTGCCGTACCGGCGGGTGCCGTACCGGCTCGGGTCACGCCGACGCCAGAAGAGTGGCGTGAGGGGCCGAAGGGGCGTGAGGACCGATGACCCATTCGGACTGTGACCGTGTGCACAGAAGGCGCCCCGGCCCGCGCGCCCGCCTACCGAGGTGTCTCCGCCCGCGCGATCCTGCGCAGCACGTCCGGCCGTACGATCACGAGCGCCCGTCGCCCGGTGCGGACCACGTCCCGCTCCCGCAGCCCCTTCAGGAGCCGCTGCACCGCCTCGCGGGAGGCGCCCACCGAGCCCGCGAGTTCCTGTTTGCTCAGCGGCACCGACAGCTCGACGCCCTCGTCGGTACGGCGCCCGTGGGTGCGGGCCAGGTCGAGCAGCAGGGTCGTGAACCGCTCCGCGACGGTCATGGACGCGAACTCCAGACGGCGCCGGTCCGCGGTGCGGGTGCGGTCGGAGACGAGGGCGAGCAGCGCGAAGGAGACGGCGGGGGAGCTCGCGAGGAACCTGGTGAAGCGCTCGCGCTGCACGGCCACGGCCCGCACCTGCTCCAGCGCGGTCACGGTGGCCGAGCGGGTCCGGCCGGTCAGCGCCGCCGACTCGCCGATGACGTCGCCCGGCCCGCGCAGCGCGAGCAGCGCCTCGTAGCCGTTGGCGGCCGACGCGGTGACCTTCGTCCAGCCGTGCACGAGGAAGAGCACGTAGGAGGAGGGCTCGTTCTGGCGGAGGAGCACCATCCGCGGACCGAACCCCAGCTCGTGGCCGAGCGACAGCAGCGCCGAGCGGTCCTCCGTCTCCAGCCGGGCCAGGAACGGCACCCGGTCGTCCAGGCCCCCGTCGTCCGGCGAGTGCGCCGCCGTCCATGCCGTCGCCATGCCCATCCCCCGATTCGTCGCCCGCAGCGGACGGATCAACGTACTGAAAGCACACGGCGGTGTGGCCGGGAAGGGCGCGATTCGGCCATGGATGTCCGAAGGACTTCGTTCAGTCCCCGAACGGGCGCGCCGTCCCGTAACGAGATGGCCCCCTTTGGCGCATGATGGAGGGACACGCGCTGTCCGGGGGAGGTCCCAGTGTCGTACCAGCCGTCGTACCCGTCATGGGAGCCGATGCAGCCCACGCAGCCGATGCGGCCCATGTACTTCATGGAGCCCTGGCAGCGGGGACAGGGGCTCCCGCAGCCGTGGCAGGGCGCGGGCAGCCCGTCGATGCTGGCGTCCCACGCCGACCGCGAGCGGGCCGTGGACGTGCTCAGGGCGGGATTCGGCGAGGGCCGCCTGGACGAACGCGAACTCGACCAGCGCATCGCACGCGCGTACCAGGCGCGTACGGTCGGGGAGCTGGCGCTGCTGGTGGCGGACCTGCCGCAGGGGCCGGTGCCGCTCACCTCGGCGGTGGCCCCCGCCGTGCCGTCCACGTTCCTGCCGGTGCCGTCGCGCACCAACGGCAAGGCCGTCGGCTCCCTGGTCTGCGGGGTGCTCACGCTGATGACGGCCGGTGTGACGGGCCTGCCGGCGGTGGTCCTGGGACATGCCGCCCGCGCGGAGATGCGCCGCACGGGGGAGGGCGGTGACGCTCTCGCGCTGACCGGGCTGGTCCTGGGCTGGCTGTCCGTCGCGGTCTGGGCGCTGGTCCTGACCGTGCTCGTCATCGCCGGCATCGCGGGGTCGGGATGACGCGGGGATTCCGCTGTTCGAAGATCACATTCCGTGGATTCGAAGATCGCCCGCGGGGCCCCGGCTTGACAAACCCCGCGAGGCGCGGCGGGCGGGGCCCATTTGTTTTGACCACAGCGAATGAGGTAGGTACGCTCAGACCTTGTGCCTGGGGTGTGCCCTGGCTTTCGTGCGTGCCTTCAAACCGCACCGGGAGCCGTTGACGGCCACCGTGATCTGCGCCTCTTTCTGCCTTGCGGTGGGAGTCTGCGGGATTCGACACGCCCGACCGCGTGGGTCGGCGACGTTCCAGGTTAGCTGTACCCATCGGCACACAGAAACCGGAGAAGTAGTGCCTACGATCCAGCAGCTGGTCCGGAAGGGCCGGCAGGACAAGGTCGAGAAGAACAAGACGCCCGCACTCGAGGGTTCGCCCCAGCGCCGTGGCGTCTGCACGCGTGTGTTCACGACCACCCCGAAGAAGCCGAACTCGGCCCTCCGCAAGGTCGCGCGTGTGCGTCTGACCAGCGGCATCGAGGTCACTGCTTACATTCCGGGTGAGGGACACAACCTGCAGGAGCACTCCATCGTGCTCGTGCGCGGCGGCCGTGTGAAGGACCTGCCGGGTGTTCGCTACAAGATCATCCGCGGTTCGCTCGACACCCAGGGTGTCAAGAACCGCAAGCAGGCCCGCAGCCGTTACGGCGCCAAGAAGGAGAAGTAAGAATGCCTCGTAAGGGCCCCGCCCCGAAGCGTCCGGTCATCATCGACCCGGTCTACGGCTCCCCTCTGGTGACCTCGCTGATCAACAAGGTGCTGCTGAACGGCAAGCGCTCCACCGCCGAGCGCATCGTCTACGGTGCCATGGAGGGTCTGCGTGAGAAGACGGGCAACGACCCGATCATCACGCTGAAGCGCGCGCTGGAGAACATCAAGCCGACCCTCGAGGTCAAGTCCCGCCGTGTCGGTGGCGCCACCTACCAGGTTCCGATCGAGGTCAAGCCCGGTCGTGCCAACACCCTGGCGCTGCGCTGGCTGGTCGGTTACTCCCGCGCCCGTCGCGAGAAGACCATGACCGAGCGTCTCCTCAACGAGCTCCTCGACGCCTCCAACGGCCTCGGTGCCGCGGTGAAGAAGCGCGAGGACACGCACAAGATGGCCGAGTCCAACAAGGCCTTCGCGCACTACCGCTGGTAGTCGCTACCCCATCGAGAACCGAGAGAAGACTGAAGCCTTATGGCTACCACTTCACTTGACCTGGCCCATGTCCGCAACATCGGGATCATGGCCCACATCGACGCGGGCAAGACGACCACCACCGAGCGGATCCTGTTCTACACCGGTGTGTCCTACAAGATCGGTGAGACCCACGAGGGTTCCGCCACGATGGACTGGATGGAGCAGGAGCAGGAGCGTGGCATCACGATCACCTCTGCTGCCACCACCTGTCACTGGCCGCTGGACGACGTCGACCACACCATCAACATCATCGACACGCCGGGTCACGTCGACTTCACCGTCGAGGTGGAGCGCTCCCTGCGTGTGCTCGACGGTGCCGTGACGGTGTTCGACGGCGTCGCCGGTGTCGAGCCCCAGTCCGAGACGGTGTGGCGTCAGGCGGACCGCTACGGCGTTCCCCGCATCTGCTTCGTGAACAAGCTGGACCGCACCGGTGCCGAGTTCCACCGCTGCGTCGACATGATCAAGGACCGCCTGGGTGCGGAGCCGCTGGTCATGCAGCTGCCGATCGGCGCCGAGGCCGACTTCAAGGGCGTTGTGGACCTGGTCCGCATGAAGGCGCTCGTGTGGTCCGCCGAGGCCGCCAAGGGCGAGATGTACGACGTCGTCGACATCCCGGCCACGCACACCGAGGCCGCCGAGGAGTGGCACGGCAAGCTGGTCGAGGCCGTCGCGGAGAACGACGAAGAGATCATGGAGCTGTACCTGGAGGGCAACGAGCCCACCCAGGAGCAGCTGCACGCCGCGATCCGTCGTATCACCATCGCGTCCGGCAAGACCTCCGAGACCACCATCACCCCGGTGTTCTGCGGTACCGCGTTCAAGAACAAGGGCGTTCAGCCCCTGCTCGACGCGGTCGTGCGCTACCTCCCCACGCCGCTCGACGTCGAGGCCATCGAGGGCCACGCCGTGGGCAACGCCGAGGAGATCATCAAGCGCAAGCCGTCCGAGGACGAGCCGCTGGCCGCGCTCGCGTTCAAGATCATGAGCGACCCGCACCTCGGCAAGCTCACCTTCGTCCGGGTCTACTCGGGCCGCCTGGAGTCCGGCACGCAGGTGCTGAACTCCGTCAAGGGCAAGAAGGAGCGCATCGGCAAGATCTACCGCATGCACGCCAACAAGCGTGAGGAGATCCCGTCGGTGGGTGCCGGTGACATCGTCGCCGTCATGGGTCTGAAGCAGACCACCACCGGTGAGACGCTGAGCGACGACAAGGCCCCGGTCATCCTGGAGTCCATGGACTTCCCGGCGCCGGTCATCCAGGTCGCCATCGAGCCCAAGTCGAAGGGCGACCAGGAGAAGCTGGGCGTCGCGATCCAGCGCCTGGCCGAGGAGGACCCGTCCTTCCAGGTCCACTCGGACGAGGAGACCGGCCAGACCATCATCGGCGGCATGGGCGAACTGCACCTCGAGGTGCTGGTCGACCGTATGCGCCGTGAGTTCAAGGTCGAGGCCAACGTCGGCAAGCCGCAGGTCGCGTACCGCGAGACGATCCGCAAGGCCGTCGAGCGGGTCGACTACACGCACAAGAAGCAGACTGGTGGTACCGGCCAGTTCGCCAAGGTGCAGATCGCGATCGAGCCGATCGAGGGCGGCGACGCCTCGTACGAGTTCGTGAACAAGGTCACCGGTGGCCGCGTTCCGAAGGAGTACATCCCCTCGGTCGACGCCGGCGCCCAGGAAGCGATGCAGTTCGGCATCCTGGCCGGCTACGAGATGACGGGCGTTCGCGTCACGCTTCTCGACGGTGGCTACCACGAGGTCGACTCCTCCGAGCTCGCGTTCAAGATCGCCGGTTCGCAGGCCTTCAAGGAGGCCGCGCGCAAGGCCAGCCCCGTGCTGCTCGAGCCGATGATGGCCGTCGAGGTCACCACGCCCGAGGACTACATGGGTGAGGTCATCGGCGACATCAACTCCCGCCGTGGCCAGATCCAGGCCATGGAGGAGCGGGCGGGTGCCCGTGTCGTGAAGGGCCTTGTGCCCCTCTCGGAGATGTTCGGCTACGTCGGCGACCTCCGCAGCAAGACGTCGGGTCGCGCGAGCTACTCGATGCAGTTCGACTCCTACGCCGAGGTTCCGCGGAACGTCGCCGAGGAGATCATCGCGAAGGCCAAGGGCGAGTAACTCAGCCGAGTTCCAGCCTTTAGGCTTGACTCCGGAGCCTCTCGGGGCATTCCACGGATTCGCGGCCATTCGCCGCACATCCGGAGGAATGCCCCGGAGATCCGGGCCATCCAGCAAAGATCACCTGGCGCCGATGAGTAAGGCGTACAGAACCACTCCACAGGAGGAACCCAGTGGCGAAGGCGAAGTTCGAGCGGACTAAGCCGCACGTCAACATCGGCACCATCGGTCACATCGACCACGGTAAGACGACCCTCACGGCCGCCATTACCAAGGTGCTGCACGACGCGTACCCGGAGCTGAACGAGGCCACCCCGTTCGACAACATCGACAAGGCGCCCGAAGAGCGCCAGCGTGGTATCACGATCTCCATCTCGCACGTCGAGTACCAGACCGAGGCGCGTCACTACGCCCACGTCGACTGCCCCGGTCACGCGGACTACATCAAGAACATGATCACCGGTGCCGCCCAGATGGACGGCGCGATCCTGGTGGTCGCCGCGACCGACGGCCCGATGCCGCAGACCAAGGAGCACGTGCTCCTGGCCCGCCAGGTCGGCGTGCCGTACATCGTCGTCGCCCTGAACAAGGCCGACATGGTGGACGACGAGGAGATCCTGGAGCTCGTCGAGCTCGAGGTCCGTGAGCTCCTCACCGAGTACGAGTTCCCGGGCGACGACGTCCCGGTCGTCAAGGTCTCCGCGCTCAAGGCCCTCGAGGGCGAGCAGCAGTGGGTGGACTCCGTCCTCTCCCTGATGAACGCCGTCGACGAGGCGATCCCGGAGCCCGAGCGCGACGTCGACAAGCCGTTCCTGATGCCGATCGAGGACGTCTTCACCATCACCGGTCGCGGTACGGTCGTCACCGGCCGCATCGAGCGTGGTGTCCTCAAGGTCAACGAGACCGTCGACATCATCGGCATCAAGCAGGAGAAGACCACCACCACGGTCACCGGCATCGAGATGTTCCGCAAGCTGCTCGACGAGGGCCAGGCCGGTGAGAACGTCGGTCTGCTGCTCCGCGGCATCAAGCGCGAGGACGTCGAGCGCGGCCAGGTCATCATCAAGCCGGGTTCGGTCACGCCGCACACCGACTTCGAGGCCCAGGCCTACATCCTCTCCAAGGACGAGGGTGGCCGCCACACGCCGTTCTTCAACAACTACCGTCCGCAGTTCTACTTCCGTACGACGGACGTGACCGGCGTGGTGACCCTCCCCGAGGGCACCGAGATGGTCATGCCGGGTGACAACACCGAGATGAAGGTGGAGCTCATCCAGCCCATCGCCATGGAAGAGGGCCTGAAGTTCGCCATCCGCGAGGGTGGCCGCACCGTGGGCGCCGGCCAGGTCACCAAGATCCTGAAGTAAGCTCCCCAGCTTGCCGAAGGGTCCTCCGGACCCGGTAGCTCCCCCGCGAGCACCACAAGAGCCCGTACGACTCCGGTCGTACGGGCTCTTTCGCGTTTCGGGCCCAGTGGGTTCGGTTTCCGGGTGTGTGAAGGGGCAGTTGGAGGCCTGATGTTGTTACGAAACTATTCGGCGTGTGGGACCCCTGGTTCACCGCAGGCACCTCCTCCAACATTTGTCATGCCACTGACCAAATTCAGGTGTGTGAGGGGTGTGCCATGTCTGCGCACGTCAGCCGGAGAGCCGTTCTGGGCGCGAGCCTCGCCGCGGTGCCGGTGCTGTCGTCGGGTGCTGTGGGTGGGGCGGGTTCCGCGTGGGCGGCCGGGAACGAGGGCGGCGGCCCGCGGGTGACGGATCCGGGCGCCTACGTCTCCTTCGCACCCCGGGAGCCGAAGCCGGGCTCGTTCTCCCTGGTGGGCGCCCCGATCGTGGTCAGCGCCGACGACCACACCGGAGTCGTCCGGGCCGCGGGGGACCTGCGCGACGACATCCAGCGGGTCACGGGCGTTCGGCCGGGGCAGACCATCGCCCGCAACGCCGTGCTGGTGGGGACGATCGGCCGCAGCCCGCTGATCGACGGCCTGGTGAAGTCGGGGAAGCTGGACGTCACCGGGGTGCGCGGCCGCTGGGAGACCTCGCTCCAGACGGTGGTCGACCACCCGATGCCCGGCGTCGACCGCGCGCTCGTCATCGCGGGCAGCGACCCGCGCGGCACGATCTTCGGGGCGTACGACGTCTCGTACGGCATCGGCGTCTCGCCCTGGTACTGGTGGGACGACGTGCCGCCGGTGCGCCGCGACCGGGTCTGGATCCTGCCCGGCCGGCACACACAGGGCACCCCGGTGGTGAAGTACCGCGGCGTCTTCATCAACGACGAGAACCCGGCCCTCGGCACCTGGGCCCCCGCCTACTTCGGTCCGGGCAAGGCCCCCGGCCGGCCCGGCGGCTTCAACGCCGACTTCTACGCCAAGGTCTTCGAACTCCTGCTCCGGCTGAAGGGCAACTACCTCTGGCCGGCGGTGTGGGGGCGCGCCTTCGCGGAGGACGACCCGGAGAACCACAAGCGGGCGTCGGAGTACGGGATCGTCATGGGCACCTCCCACGAGGCGCCCATGATGCGCGGCATCGAGGAGTGGAACCGCCACGCGGGCGCGGGCAAGGACCCCTACGGCGGCAACGGCGAGTGGTCGTACGTCCGCAACTCCGAGGCCATCAAGGCGTACTGGCGGGACGGCATCCGGCGCATGGTCGACGAGGGCTTCGAGGGCGTCGTCACCCTGGGCATGCGCGGCAACGGCGACACCGGCCTGCCCGACGGCGACGGCATCGAGCTGATGCAGGAGATCATCGCCGAGCAGCGCCGCATCATCGAGGAGATCACCGGCAGGTCGGCCGCCGAGACCCCGCAGGTGTGGACCCTCTACAAGGAGGTGCAGCGCTACTGGGACCGCGGCCTGCGCGCCCCGGACGACGTGACGGTCGTCCTCACCGACGACAACTGGGGCAACATCCGCAAGCACCCCGACCCCGCGGAGCGCGACCGCGCCGGCGGCCACGGCCTCTACTACCACTTCGACTACGTCGGCGCCGGCCGCAACTACAAGTGGGTCGACACGGCGAACCTCACCAACCTCTGGGACCAGCTCCACCAGGCGCACGCCTACGGCAACCACGGCCTGTGGGTCACCAACGTCGGCGACCTGAAGGGCAACGAACTGCCCACGGAGTTCTTCCTCAACTACGCCTGGAACCCGGACAGCTGGCCCCAGGAGCGGCTGAAGGAGTGGGAACGCCGCTACGCCGCCCAGAACTTCGGCGAGGCGGACTCCGGACCGATCGCGGAGGTCCTGGCCGCGTACGGCCGGCTCCAGGCCCGCCGCAAGCCCGAGTTGCTCAACCGCCGGATCACCCTCAAGGACGGCCAGGTCGTCTACGACGACCAGCAGACCCCGTACCACTTCGCCCACCGCGAGCTGGAACGGGTCACCGAGGAGTGGAAGGCCCTGGCCCGCAAGGCCGACCGCGTCGCCCGCAAGCTGCCCGCGCGGACCCGGGACGCCTGGTTCGAGCTGGTCGGCTACGAGGTGGAGGCGACCGCGAACCTCTACGACCTGCGGCAGGCCGAGTTCACGAACCTCCTCTACGCCCAGCAGGGCCGGGCGGCGACCAACGACCTCGCGGCGCAGGCGGAAGCGGGTCTGCAGCGGGACCTCGCCCTCGCCGACCGCTTCAACCACGAGGTGGCCGGCGGCAAGTGGAAGGGCTTCCAGACCCAGCCGCACATCGACTACGGGGACGTGGAGCGCTACGGCCCGAACGCGGGCTGGCAGCAGCCGGAGATCGACAACGTGGCGATCCCGGACGTCCTCTTCCCCGCGGTCCGGCGCATCGAGGTGCCGCGCGCCGCCGGACTGGGCGTCTCGGTGGACGGCGCGGAGGACACGGGGAGCTGGTGGCCGGGAGGGGCGGCGACCGCGGCGCGGCTGCCCTCCTTCAGCCCGTACCAGACCCGCCCGCAGCAGTACGTGGAACTCTTCAACCGCGGCCGCACGCCCTTCGAGTACCGGATCCAGTCCTCGGCCCCGTGGCTGCTGGTCGACCGCGACCGCGGCCGGGTGGAGCAGCAGGTGAGGGTGGAGGTCCGGGTGGACTGGCGCCGGGTGCCGAGCGGCCGGGCGGAGGCGAAGCTGACGATCTCGGGCGCGGGCACGACGGTGACGGTCGCCTGCACGGCGGAGAACACCTCGGCGCGGCTGGCGCAGGGCTTCGTCGAGGCGGGCGGCTACGTGGCGATCGACGCGGAGCACCACGACCGCGTGGTGGGGGAGTGGCGCCGCCTGGACGGCGTCGGCCGCACCACCTCGGGCATGACCCCCTGGCCGGTGACGGCCCCGCGCCGCACCCCGGGCGGCGCGAGCTCCCCGCGCCTGGAGTACGAGGTGACCCTCCTCTCCGCGGGCGAGGTGACGGTGTGGGCGGAGGTCTCCCCGAGGAACCCGGCCCTGCCGACCGGCGGACTGCGCTACGGGATCTCCTTCGACGACGCCGCGCCGCAGACGGTGGACATCAACGCGGCCACGGGCGCGGACGACGGCACGATGAACATGGCGTGGGCCCGCAACACCTCCGACAACGTGAACCGCACCGCGACCCGGCACACGATCGCCCGCGCCGGGGCGCACCGTCTGAAGTTCTGGACCGTCGACCCGACGATGGTCCTGCAACGCCTGCTGATCGACACGGGCGGCCTGCCGGAGACCTACCTCGGCCCACTGGAGAGCCGGCGGGTGTAGGGCGGCCCGCCGTCCCGCTCCCCCTCGGTCGGTGCCGGGCGACCGCCCGGCACCGACCGGTCGGTAAGCTCGCCGGGGCAACACGACGGTGGGGGCTGGGGTGGGGATGAGAGCGGAGCGGCGGCGGCAGGCGCGCAAGGAGCGCCGGGACCGGGTCGAGGAACTCGCCGGGGTGATGACGGCGCCCCGGGCGCCGCTGGTGTGGCGTGCCGGGTGGGGCGGGAGGGCGGCCGCCGCGGTCGTCTGCGCCGTGTTCGTCACGCTGGCCGAGCATCCGGCCGGTGCGGGCCTGACGCATCCGCAGCCGGGTGACCTGATCTTCGCGGTGTGGTCGTCGCTGTTCATGGGCTGGGTGTGCTGCGTGCTCGCGCTGTGGCGCGTCACCGCCGACCGGGACGGCGTGTACATTCGCCGGCTGTGGTCCACCCGGCTCCTGCCGTGGTCGACGATCACCCGTGTGGAGATGCGGCACGACGGACAGCTGGAGTTCTTCGGCCGTCATACGCCGGAGCCCCTGGCCGGGCTGTTCGCGCCGCCCTGGATGAGCCGTGTCGCTCGCTCCGACCGGGGCAGCCGGGCAGCCGACACGCTGAGTGCCATGGCCCTTCACGACGATCTGCGCCCCACGGCCGGGGTCGAGCGACGGCCGGCCGGTACGGGACTCGCCCCGTGGATCGTCCTGCTGGGCGTCGTCCTGTACCTCGCGGTCGAGTTCCTGCCTCCCGGGCCGCTGGCGTAGGCACCTCATGTGAACGTCGTACCAGCCGATTTTTCGGAATCTTTATCTCACATCGTGGACTGAAGGTGCCGGGTCACTGGCCAGTGCATCGATCCAGGGGTAACACTGAAGGGTCGGCCGTTTTTCCCGGATGCCCACTCCCGGGTCGGCCGAGTTCCTGCGCGCGGCAACGGCGCCGAGCGTTCATCACCGGCTGTGTGCCGGTAGTAGCCGTGCCAGAAGGGGACCCTGTGACGACCCGACCCGACACCAAGACCCAGCTCACCTCCCTGCTCGCCGAGATCGAGCGCCGCAATCCGGCCCAGCCCGAGTTCCACCAGGCGGCTCACGAGGTACTGGAGACACTGGCGCCGGTGCTCGCGACCCGGCCGGAGTACGCGGAGGCAGGGCTCGTGGAGCGGTTGTGCGAGCCGGAGCGGCAGATCATCTTCCGGGTGCCGTGGCAGGACGACCACGGTCACGTGCACGTCAACCGCGGTTTCCGGGTGGAGTTCAACAGCGCGCTCGGCCCGTACAAGGGCGGTCTGCGTTTTCACCCGTCCGTGAACCTCGGCGTCATCAAGTTCCTCGGCTTCGAGCAGATCTTCAAGAACGCGCTGACCGGGCTCGGCATCGGCGGCGGCAAGGGCGGCAGCGACTTCGACCCGCACGGCCGCAGCGACGCGGAGGTCATGCGGTTCTGCCAGTCGTTCATGACGGAGCTGCACCGGCACATCGGCGAGCACACCGACGTGCCGGCCGGTGACATCGGCGTCGGCACCCGCGAGATCGGCTACCTGTTCGGCCAGTACCGGCGGATCACCAACCGCTGGGAGGCCGGGGTGCTCACCGGCAAGGGCTCGAACTGGGGCGGATCCCTGATCCGGCCCGAGGCCACCGGGTACGGCAGCGTGCTCTTCGCGGAGGCGATGCTGCGCGAGCGCGGCGAGGAGCTGGAGGGCCAGTCGGCGGTCGTCTCCGGTTCCGGGAACGTCGCGATCTACACCATCGAGAAGCTGACCGCCCTCGGCGCGAACCCGCTGACCTGCTCGGACTCCAGCGGGTACGTGGTCGACGAGAAGGGCGTCGACGTGGAGCTGCTGAAGCAGGTCAAGGAGGTCGAGCGCGGGCGGATCAGCGAGTACGCCGAGCGCCGGGGTGCCTCCGCGCGGTTCGTGCCCGGCGGGCGCGTCTGGGACGTCCCGGGCGATGTGGCGCTGCCTTCGGCGACGGAGAACGAGCTGGACGAGAAGGACGCGGAGACGCTCGTCCGCAACGGGGTGAAGGCCGTGTCCGAGGGCGCGAACATGCCGACGACGCCCGAGGCCGTGCACCTGTTCCAGCAGGCCGGTGTGGCCTTCGGCCCCGGCAAGGCGGCGAACGCGGGCGGCGTCGCGGTCAGCGCCCTGGAGATGGCGCAGAACCACTCCCGTACGGCGTGGACGGCCACCCAGGTGGAGCGGGAGCTGGCCCTCATCATGAGCGACATCCACACCACCTGCCACGAGACCGCCGAGCGCTACGGCGCCCCCGGCGACTACGTGACCGGCGCCAACATCGCCGGCTTCGAGCGGGTGGCCGACGCGATGCTGGCCCAGGGCGTCATCTGACGGCCTTCCCCCCGCCCGCGATCGTCCGGTGTTCCGACGGCCGATCGCGGGCGGCGGTGTGAAACGCGGAGCCGCCGAGGCTCTGCCGGGGCCGTTTCATCCGGCCCCGCCGGTCAGCGGGCGGTCCCCGGGGTGTCCAGCAGCCGTTCGACGTCGAGTGCGCCGCCGGCCGCGGTGAACTCGCGGGCCACCTCGGCGCGCAGTCCGGGGTCGGCCAGGAAGTCCGCGGCGGTCCGGGCGAGGGCGGCGGCGCCGTCCAGCACCGTACGGTCGGCCTCGGCGCCCGCCGTGCGCGCGGCGAAGTCCGCCGTGTGCAGGGCCGTTCCGGCCGGTGCCACCGACAGCATCGGGTGGATGGCGGGGATCCGCACGCTGACGTTGCCGAGATCGGTGGACCCGGACACGGCGTCCGGCGCGGTGCTGCCGGGCAGGACGGTGCGGCCCCGCCCGGTGAGGTGCAGGGCGAAGTGGGTGGCCAGGGCCTCGTTGCTGCGCACCGGCATGCAGGGCGGGCAGTCGTCCCAGCGGACGGTGACCTCGGTCCCGGTCGTCGAGGCGGCGCCCTCGAAGACCCGCTGGGCCCGCTCGGACAGCTCCGCGAGCGCCTCGACGGTGCGGGCCCGCAGATAGAAGTGCGCGGCAGCCCGGTCGGGCACCACGTTGGGACGGGTCCCGCCGTCCGTGATCACACCGTGGATCCGGTCGGTGGGCGGGATGTGCTGCCGCAGCGCGGCGATCCCCTGGTACGCGGCGACCACCGCGTCCAGCGCGTTGACGCCCATGAACGGGGTGGCGGAGGCGTGCGCGGCGAGGCCGCGGTACTCCACGACGACCTCCCGCAGGCCCAGGTAGGGCGAGTCCGTCAGGTCGCCGCCGGCGTACGGATGGATCATGACCGCGGCGTCCACGCCGTCGAACGCCCCGGCGCGGGCCATGGTCTCCTTTCCGGTGCCGTTCTCCTCGGCGGGGGTGCCCAGCAGCACCGCCGTGCCGCCGAGCGCGGGCATCACCCGGGCCAGCGCCAGGAAGGCGCCGACGGCGGACGCGCAGATGACGTTGTGGCCGCAGGCGTGCCCGATGCCCGGCAGGGCGTCGTACTCCGCCAGCACCGCCACGGTGGGCCCCTGCCCGCTGCTCGCGGTGGCGCGCAGCGCGGTGGGCAGGCCGTACACCCCGGTCTCGGCCTCGATGCCGTGCGACCGCAGCAGTCCGGCGACGCGCGCCACCGCGCGGTGCTCCTCGAAGCCGGGCTCGGGGTCCTGGTGCAGGGCGTGGCTCAGGGCGAGCAGGGCCTCCCGGTCCTCGGCGACGGCGGCGTCGATCCGGGCGTGCAGTGTCTCGTCGGCGCCGGTGTGCGGGGATGTCCAGGCGGTGGCCCGTTCGGCCGCGCGGGCGGCCCTGCGGGCCAGTTCCTCCAGGTGCGCGCGGCCCGCGGTGCTCGCCGAGGGGGTGACGGCTGTCGCTGACATCAGGCCTCCATCAGGGTGGGGGTGGCGGTGGGCTCGGCGCCCTCGGACTCCTCGGGCGCCCGGTGCAGCAGGACGCAGGCCACGCTGACCACCGCCATGCCGAGGAAGAGCAGGGCCACCGGTGTCCAGTCGGTGCCGGAGGGACCGGCCAGCCACTGGGCGAGGGCCGGGGTGGTGCCGCCGCCCACCAGGCCGGCGAGCTGGTAGCCGAGGGACAGGCCGGTGTACCGGATCCGGGGCGCGAACCAGGTGGTGATCATGGTGCCGATCGTGGCGTAGGCGACGGTGCTGGCCAGCATGCCCAGACCCATGCCCGCCCACAGGCCCGGGATGGTGCCGAGGTCGGCGAGCCAGAACATCGGGAACGCCACCAGCAGGTGCGAGAGGAGTCCGATCAGGGTGACCCTGCGGACCCCGAACCGGTCCGCGAGCATCGCCGATATCGGCGTGAAGACGATCACCACGAGGGAGCAGAAGATCCCGGCGGTGGACACCTGCGTCTCGCTGAAGTGCAGGTGATCGAGGGCGTAGACGGACATGAAGGTGACGATGACGTAGTAGCCGCCGACGGTGACCAGGAAGGCGCCGGAGGCCAGGAGCCAGGGGCGCCACGCGGTGCGGATCACGCCGACCAGCGGGATCTGCCGGGCGGTCTCCTTCTCCTCGTCGGCGCGCTTCTGCGCCTCGTTGAACTCCGGGGACTCCTCCAGCTGGCTGCGGATCAGCAGCCCGGTGATCACCAGCAGGCTGGAGAGGAGGAAGGGGATCCGCCAGGTCCAGCTGATCAGCGCGTCATGGCCCGCGAGGGAGGCCAGGGCGAAGACGCCGGTGGCGAGGAAGAAGCCGACGCCGTCACCGATCTGCGGGAACGAGCCGTACAGGGCACGGCGTCTGGGCGGTGCGCTCTCGACCGCGTACAGCACGGCGCCGCCCCACTCGCCGCCGACCGCCAGCGACTGGAGGACGCGGACGACCAGCAGCAGCGCGGGGGCGAGGGCGCCGGCGGTGGCGTAGCCGGGGAGCAGGCCGATGAGGAAGGTGGAGACGCCCATCAGCAGCAGGGAGCCGATCAGTGCCTTCTTGCGGCCGTAGCGGTCGCCGATGTGGCCGAAGAGGACCGCGCCGAGCGGCCGTCCCAGGGAGCCGACGGCCAGGGTGGCGAACGAGCTGAGCACGGCCAGCGCGTGGTTCATCTCGGGGAAGAACAGCTTGGGGAAGACCAGGGCCGCCGCCGTGCTGTAGATGCCGAAGTCGTACCACTCGACGCTGGTGCCGATCAGGGTGGCGGTGGCGATCCGCAGCGGGCTGCGGCGCCTGCGGGGACTGTCGGTTCCGGGTGGTCTGCCAAGGGCTGTGCTCATGGACCGGCTCCTTTGTGAGAGGGGGCGGCCCGTCCGGCGTGTGGGGAGGGGGTACGAGCGACGCCCGGCGGGGTGGGAGGGTGCACCCGCCAATGGGTCCGTCCGAACCCATAGCCCGGGACGCTATTGTCGCCACCAGGGGGTGTCAATAGGGTCTGAGTCGATTCCATTTCTTTGAACGGGCATTTACCCGAGGACGGAGTTGGCGCGATGGCCAAGGAGACCCGGTCGGGGCGGCCGGTGCTCGCCGAGCAGACCCCGCGGCCCCCGTCCTGGGAGGTGGTCACCGACATCCTGCGCAAGCGCATCGCGCTCGGCGGCTTCGAACCCGGCAGCAGGCTGCCCACCGAACGCGACCTCGCCACCGCCCTCGGCGTGGGGCGCAACACCGTGCGCCAGGCCGTGCGGCAGCTGGTCGAAGAGGGTCTGGTGGTCACCACCCATGGACGCTCCGGTGGCACCAGAGTACGGCCCGCCTCGTCGTCCGCCGCGGTCCAGGAGCGGGCGGCCGTCGCCGCGGACTTCCGCGCGACCATCCGCGACTACATGGAGTACCGGCAGACCATCGAGCCGGCCGCGGCCTCGTTCGCCGCGCTGCGCGGTTCCACCGCCGACCGCCGCGCGCTGGTGCGGATGCTCGACGAGGAGGTCGCCGACCTGGGGGCCTACCACCGGGTCGACTCGCGCTTCCACCTGGCCATCGCCGCCGCCGGGGGCAACGAGGTGCTGTGCGAGGCGGTCGAGCGGGCCCGCACGGAGATGTTCGTCCGGGCCAACTCGCTGTGGCTGGACTCGGACTGGTCCGTGGTCTACCGGGGCGGCCAGGACCTGGCCCAGGTCTTCCGGGACGAGCACCGCGCCATCGCGCTGGCCGTCCTGGCCGGCGACGCCGAGGCGGCCGGGGCCCGGATGCGCGAGCACCTGGCCGACTCGTGCAACCAGTTCCTGGCCCTGCTGGACCACTACGAAGAGGGCGGGGACTGAGTCCTTGTTGACCCGGAGCGCGGTGCGGGCTTAGCTTCATTAATGGGTCCGATGGGACCCATTACTGTCGGCGTTCCCTCGGAGGCACCGTGCACAGCCATGACGAAGCGCTCACCAAGGTGGTCATCGACCACGTCCAGCACCGGCTGGCCCTCGACCCGGTGCCCCTGGGCAGGCTCGGCGACGCCTCGGAGCTGGCGACCGCCCTCAAGGAGGCCATCGGCAGCGGCCCCGCGGCCGCCGACGACGTGCTGCGCCTGTACGCGGAGCACATCGAGCCCACCGTGGTCTCCTGCGACAGCCCGCGCTTCCTCTCCTTCATCCCCGGAGCCCCCACCAAGGCCGCCGCCCTCTTCGACATGGTGCTGTCGGCCTCCTCCCTGCACGGCGTGTCCTGGCTGGAGGCCTCGGGCGCCATCGCCGCCGAGAACCAGGTGCTCCGGCTGCTCGCCGACCTGGCCGGCCTGCCCGCCCAGGCGGGCGGCTGCTTCGTGAGCGGCGGCTCGGCGGGCAACCTCTCCGGCCTCGTCGTCGCCCGCGACACCGCCCGCACCGCGACCGGTGAGCCGGTGGCCCGCCCGCGGATCGCGGTCAGCTCCCAGGCCCACTCCTCGATCGGCAACACGCTGCGCATCATCGGCGTGGAGGCCCTGGTCGTCCCGGTCGACGACCACCGCCTCACCGGAGAGGCCGTGCGCGCCGCCCTCGCCGCCGACCCGTCCCCCGAGGACGTCATCGCCGTGGTCGCCACGGCCGGCACCACCAACGCCGGCATCGTCGACGACCTCACCGGCATCGCCGAGGTCGCCCGGGAACACGGCCTCTGGTTCCACGTCGACGCGGCCTACGGCGGCGGCGCGCTCTTCTCCCCGGAGCTGCGCGGGAGGTTCGCCGGCATCGAGCACGCCGACTCCCTGGTCGTCGACCCGCACAAGTGGATGTACGCGCCCTTCGACTGCGGCGCCCTCCTCTACCGCGACCCCGCCCTGGCCCGCGCCGTGCACACCCAGGACGCCTCCTACCTGGACTGCATCCACACCGACGCCCCGCAGGAGTGGAACCCCAGCGACTACGCCTACCACCTCACGCGGCGCCCCAGAGGCCTGCCGCTGTGGTTCTCCCTGGCCGTCCACGGCACCGACGCCTACCGCGACGCCGTCGACGCGACCCGCCGCATCGCCCTGGAGTCGGCCGCCCTGATACGCGCCGCCGACGGCCTCGAACTGATCCGCGACCCCGAGCTCTCCGTCGTCCTGTTCCGCCGCACCGGCTGGACCCGGGACGACTACTACGCCTGGTCGAAGGAGCTGCTGGAACGCCAGATCGCCTTCGTGACGCCCACCGTCTGGGAGGGCGAGACGGTGGCCCGCTTCGCCTTCCTCCACCCCGGCGTCACCCTCGACGCGGTCCGCGAGATCCTCGCGACCATGACCGTCTCCGGCGCCTGACGGGGACAGCCGTCCCGTGCGGGGGAAGCGCCTCTGGTTTGACCTGCGTCACCCTCGGGGTAATATCCCCGGCTCGATTGGCCAGGCCGCCGTCCGCTGTGGCAGACTGTCCGAGTTGCTCGGTCGAGCGTTGATGCTGCGCGCCTCCCGCCGGGAGGACCGGAAGCGAGTCCCACGGTACTCGTCGCCCTAACTGCCTCACGGCAGCGCTGGGGCGGACGTACGGGAATCTTCCGGGAAGTGTGGGCGCGACGCCGGCCAGGCACCCGGTGGGCCTTCGCCCCCGGCTCGCGGAACCGGTGGGGACCGTGCGCAATCCCGATGGGATGTTCGAAACAAGGGGCATCCATGTCAGCGGGAGCGCGACACGCCCGACCGCGTGGGTCGGAGAAGGCCAAGGGAGCGCCGGGTTCCAGAGCGTAAGAAGAGACAGGACTACGAAGTAGCCATGGCGGGACAGAAGATCCGCATCCGGCTCAAGGCCTACGACCACGAGGTCATCGACTCTTCGGCGAAGAAGATCGTCGAGACGGTGACCCGTACTGGTGCGTCGGTCGCGGGCCCGGTGCCGCTGCCCACTGAGAAGAACGTGTACTGCGTCATCAAGTCGCCGCACAAGTACAAGGACTCGCGCGAGCACTTCGAGATGCGCACGCACAAGCGCCTGATCGACATCCTCGACCCGACCCCCAAGACCGTTGACTCTCTGATGCGACTCGACCTCCCGGCCGGTGTCGACATCGAGATCAAGCTCTGAGGCCGGTGATCTGAGAGATGGCAAAGCAGATCAAGGGCATCCTGGGCGAGAAGCTCGGCATGACGCAGGTGTGGGACGAGAACAACCGTGTCGTCCCGGTCACCGTCGTCAAGGCCGGCCCCAACGTCGTCACCCAGGTTCGTACGAACGACGTCGACGGCTACGAGTCGGTCCAGATCGCCTTCGGCGAGATCGACCCGCGCAAGGTGAACAAGCCCCTCAAGGGCCACTTCGCCAAGGCCGACGTCACCCCCCGTCGTCACCTCGTCGAGATCCGCACCGCGGACGCCGCCGAGTACACCCTCGGCCAGCAGATCACCGCTGAGGTGTTCGAGGCCGGCGTGAAGGTCGACGTCACCGGCAAGAGCAAGGGCAAGGGCTTCGCCGGTGTCATGAAGCGCCACAACTTCCGTGGCCTCGGCGCCGGACACGGCACCCAGCGCAAGCACCGCTCGCCCGGTTCCATCGGCGGCTGCGCCACCCCGGGCCGTGTGTTCAAGGGCCTCCGCATGGCGGGTCGCATGGGCAACGAGCGGGTCACCACCCAGAACCTGACCGTCCACGCCGTTGACGCGGAGAAGGGTCTGCTGCTCATCAAGGGCGCGGTTCCCGGTCCGAACGGCGGCCTCGTCCTGGTCCGCACCGCGGCCAAGGGGGCCTGAGGTAACCGATGAGCACTGTTGACATCCTTTCGCCTGCCGGCGAGAAGACCGGAAGCGTCGAGCTCCCCGCGGAGATCTTCGGCGTGGAGAAGATCAGCATCCCGCTGATCCACCAGGTCGTCGTCGCGCAGAACGCCGCTGCCCGCCAGGGCACGCACAAGACCAAGCGTCGCGGTGAAGTCCGTGGTGGCGGCAAGAAGCCGTACCGCCAGAAGGGCACCGGTCGCGCCCGTCAGGGTTCGACCCGCGCGCCGCAGTTCGCCGGTGGTGGCGTCGTCCACGGCCCGCAGCCGCGTGACTACTCCCAGCGGACCCCGAAGAAGATGAAGGCCGCGGCCCTGCGCCACGCCCTCACCGACCGGGCCCGCCACAGCCGCATCCACGTCGTCACCGGCGTGGTCGAGGGCGAGACCCCCTCCACGAAGTCCGCCAGGACGCTGTTCGGCAAGATCTCGGAGCGCAAGAACCTGCTCCTGGTCGTCGACCGCGCCGACGAGGCCGCGTGGCTGTCCGCCCGCAACCTGCCCCAGGTCCACATCCTGGAGCCGGGCCAGCTGAACACGTACGACGTTCTCGTCTCGGACGACGTGGTCTTCACCCAGGCCGCTTTCGAGTCCTTCGTCGCCGGCCCGAACAAGGCCAACGACAACGAAGGGAGCGAGGCCTGATGGCTACGCGTCACCCGAGCATCGCCTCGAAGGCGGCCAAGGCCGCCAAGGCCGCGCGTGTCGCCAAGGCGCGCCGCCACGCCGCCGAGGGCAAGAACACCGTCGAGACCCCGCTGAGCAAGTCGTACACGGACCCCCGTGACGTTCTGCTCAAGCCGGTCGTCTCGGAGAAGAGCTACGCGCTCCTCGACGAGAACAAGTACACGTTCATCGTCGACCCGAACGCCAACAAGACCCAGATCAAGCAGGCCGTGCAGGCGGTCTTCGAGGTCAAGGTCACCGGGGTCAACACGATCAACCGCCAGGGCAAGCGCAAGCGCACCAAGACCGGCTTCGGTCAGCGTTCCGCCACCAAGCGCGCGATCGTGACCCTCGCCGAGGGCGACCGTATCGACATCTTCGGCGGTCCGACCGCCTGACGGCGGTCCGGATCGTCCGATATCGGACGAGGACTGAGAAATGGGAATCCGCAAGTACAAGCCGACTACGCCGGGCCGTCGTGGCGCCAGCGTCGCCGACTTCGTCGAGGTCACGCGGTCCACGCCGGAGAAGTCGCTGGTCCGTCCCCTGCACAGCAAGGGCGGCCGTAACAATTCCGGTCGTGTGACCGTTCGCCACCAGGGTGGCGGACACAAGCGCGCCTACCGCGTGATCGACTTCCGTCGTCACGACAAGGACGGCGTGCCGGCGAAGGTCGCGCACATCGAGTACGACCCCAACCGCACCGCGCGCATCGCGCTGCTGCACTACGCCGACGGCGAGAAGCGCTACATCCTCGCCCCGCGCAACCTGCAGCAGGGCGACCGTGTGGAGAACGGCCCCGGGGCCGACATCAAGCCGGGCAACAACCTGGCCCTCCGCAACATCCCGGTCGGTACCACGATCCACGCGATCGAGCTCCGTCCCGGTGGCGGTGCCAAGTTCGCCCGTTCCGCCGGTGCCTCCGTGCAGCTGCTCGCGAAGGAGGGCTCGATGGCCCACCTCCGCATGCCCTCCGGTGAGATCCGCCTGGTCGACCAGCGCTGCCGCGCCACGGTCGGCGAGGTCGGCAACGCCGAGCAGAGCAACATCAACTGGGGCAAGGCCGGCCGCAAGCGGTGGCTGGGCGTCCGCCCGACCGTCCGTGGTGTGGTCATGAACCCGGTGGACCACCCGCACGGTGGTGGTGAGGGCCGGACCTCCGGTGGCCGCCACCCGGTGTCCCCGTGGGGCAAGAAGGAAGGCCGTACTCGTTCGCCCAAGAAGGCGTCGAACAAGTACATCGTCCGCCGCCGCAAGACGAACAAGAAGCGCTAAGGACGGGTTGAGATGCCGCGTAGCTTGAAGAAGGGGCCCTTCGTCGACGACCACCTGAGCAAGAAGGTGGACTCGCAGAACGAAGCCGGCACCAAGAACGTCATCAAGACCTGGTCCCGCCGCTCGATGATCGTCCCGGCCATGCTGGGCCACACGATCGCAGTGCACAACGGCAAGACCCACATTCCGGTGTTCGTCACCGAGTCGATGGTCGGCCACAAGCTCGGCGAGTTCTCGCCGACGCGCACCTTCCGGGGTCACGTCAAGGACGACCGGAAGTCGAAGCGCCGCTAGTCAGCGGGGTGAAAGACCATGACGAACGTGTCAAACACTGAAGGGACAACCATGGAAGCCAGGGCCCAGGCGCGGTACATCCGCGTCACGCCCATGAAGGCCCGCCGTGTGGTGGACCTCATCCGTGGCATGGACGCCACGGAGGCTCAGGCGGTCCTGCGTTTCGCCCCGCAGGCCGCGAGCGTGCCGGTCGGCAAGGTGCTGGACAGCGCCATCGCCAACGCCGCGCACAACTACGACCACACCGACGTCGACAGCCTCTACATCGCCGAGGCGTACGTCGACGAGGGTCCGACCCTGAAGCGGTTCCGTCCGCGTGCCCAGGGCCGTGCCTACCGGATCCGCAAGCGGACCAGCCACATCACCGTGGTCGTCAGCAGCAAGGAAGGAACCCGGTAATGGGCCAGAAGGTAAACCCGCATGGGTTCCGGCTCGGTGTCACGACCGACTTCAAGTCGCGTTGGTACGCCGACAAGCTGTACAAGGACTACGTCAAGGAAGACGTCGCCATCCGTCGGATGATGACGTCCGGCATGGAGCGCGCCGGCATCTCGAAGGTGGAGATCGAGCGCACCCGTGACCGTGTCCGCGTGGACATCCACACCGCGCGTCCGGGCATCGTCATCGGCCGCCGTGGCGCCGAGGCCGACCGCATCCGCGGCGACCTCGAGAAGCTCACGGGCAAGCAGGTCCAGCTGAACATCCTCGAGGTCAAGAACCCCGAGACGGACGCTCAGCTCGTGGCCCAGGCCGTTGCCGAGCAGCTCTCCTCCCGCGTCTCCTTCCGCCGTGCCATGCGCAAGAGCATGCAGTCGGCGATGAAGGCCGGCGCCAAGGGCATCAAGATCCAGTGCGGTGGCCGCCTCGGTGGCGCCGAGATGTCCCGCTCGGAGTTCTACCGCGAGGGCCGTGTGCCCCTGCACACGCTCCGCGCGAACGTGGACTACGGCTTCTTCGAGGCCAAGACGACCTTCGGCCGCATCGGCGTGAAGGTCTGGATCTACAAGGGCGACGTCAAGAACATCGCCGAGGTCCGCGCCGAGAACGCCGCCGCCCGTGCGGGCAACCGCCCGGCCCGTGGTGGCGCCGACCGCCCGGCCCGTGGTGGCCGTGGTGGCGAGCGGCGCGGTCGCAAGCCGCAGCAGCAGTCGGCTCCGGCCGCCGAGGCCCCCAAGGCCGACGCTCCGGCCGCTGCCGCTCCGGTTGAGAGCACCGGAACGGAGGCCTGACCGAAATGCTGATCCCCCGTAGGGTCAAGCACCGCAAGCAGCACCACCCGAAGCGCAACGGTATGTCCAAGGGTGGAACGCAGGTTGCGTTCGGCGAGTACGGCATCCAGGCGCTGACCCCGGCCTACGTGACGAACCGCCAGATCGAGGCGGCTCGTATCGCGATGACCCGCCACATCAAGCGTGGCGGCAAGGTCTGGATCAACATCTACCCGGACCGTCCGCTGACCAAGAAGCCCGCCGAGACCCGCATGGGTTCCGGTAAGGGTTCGCCGGAGTGGTGGATCGCGAACGTCAAGCCCGGTCGGGTGATGTTCGAGCTGTCCTACCCGAACGAGAAGATCGCCCGTGAGGCGCTGACCCGTGCGGCCCACAAGCTGCCGATGAAGTGCCGGATCGTCAAGCGCGAGGCAGGTGAAGCGTGATGTCGGCCGGTACCAAGGCGTCCGAGCTGCGCGAGCTGGGCAACGAGGAGCTTCTTGGCAAGCTCCGCGAGGCCAAGGAAGAGCTGTTCAACCTCCGCTTCCAGGCGGCGACGGGCCAGCTCGAGAACCACGGCCGTCTGAAGGCGGTCCGCAAGGACATCGCGCGGATCTACACCCTGATGCGCGAGCGTGAGCTGGGCATCGAAACGGTGGAGAACGCCTGATGAGCGAGAAGAACGTGACTGAGAACGCAGAGGCTCGCGGCTTCCGCAAGACCCGTGAGGGTCTCGTCGTCAGCGACAAGATGGACAAGACCGTCGTCGTCGCCGTCGAGGACCGCGTCAAGCACGCGCTGTACGGCAAGGTCATCCGCCGTACCGAGAAGCTCAAGGCGCACGACGAGCAGAACGCCGCGGGTGTCGGCGACCGTGTCCTCCTGATGGAGACCCGGCCGCTGTCCGCGACGAAGCGCTGGCGCGTCGTCGAGATCCTCGAGAAGGCGAAGTAAGAAGCGGGGGCACCGCCCCCGCTGACCCCCGCTGGGGGCTGAGCCCCGGGCCCCGGCCCGGACCCGGCGAAGCCCCCGGCGCGGGTTCCCGCCTTCCGAGACACCAGTAATTTCCTGCGGGAGCAACCCGCAGGACGGTTCCGCCAGGCTCGGCGGAGCTCCGTGAGTCACTTGCGGAGCCCGCCGGGAACCGGCAGACAATCAGGAGATAGACGTGATCCAGCAGGAGTCGCGACTGCGTGTCGCCGACAACACTGGTGCGAAGGAGATCCTTTGCATCCGTGTGCTCGGTGGCTCCGGTCGCCGCTACGCGGGCATCGGTGACGTCATCGTCGCCACCGTCAAGGACGCGATCCCCGGCGGCAACGTGAAGAAGGGTGACGTCGTCAAGGCGGTCATCGTTCGCACCGTCAAGGAGCGCCGCCGTCCGGACGGCTCGTACATCCGCTTCGACGAGAACGCCGCCGTCATTCTGAAGAACGACGGCGACCCTCGCGGCACCCGCATCTTCGGCCCGGTCGGCCGTGAGCTGCGCGAGAAGAAGTTCATGAAGATCATCTCGCTCGCGCCGGAGGTGCTGTAAGCATGAAGATCAAGAAGGGCGACCTGGTCCAGGTCATCACCGGTAAGGACAAGGGCAAGCAGGGCAAGGTCATCGCGGCCTACCCCCGCGAGGACCGCGTCCTGGTCGAGGGTGTCAACCGGGTCAAGAAGCACACCAAGGCCGGCCCGACCGCCCGCGGTTCGCAGGCCGGCGGCATCGTCACGACCGAGGCGCCCGTCCACGTCTCCAACGTCCAGCTGGTCGTTGAGAAGGACGGCAACAAGGTCGTCACGCGTGTCGGTTACCGCTTCGACGACGAAGGCAACAAGATCCGCGTTGCCAAGCGGACGGGTGAGGACATCTGATGGCTACCACCACCACTCCGCGTCTGAAGCAGAAGTACCGCGAGGAGATCGCGGGCAAGCTGCGTGACGAGTTCAAGTACGAGAACGTCATGCAGGTCCCCGGTCTCGTCAAGATCGTGGTCAACATGGGTGTCGGCGACGCCGCCCGTGACTCGAAGCTGATCGATGGCGCGATCCGCGACCTGACCACCATCACCGGTCAGAAGCCGGCCGTCACCAAGGCCCGCAAGTCCATCGCGCAGTTCAAGCTGCGTGAGGGCCAGCCGATCGGTGCCCACGTCACGCTCCGTGGCGACCGCATGTGGGAGTTCCTGGACCGCACCCTGTCGCTCGCGCTGCCGCGCATCCGCGACTTCCGCGGTCTGTCCCCCAAGCAGTTCGACGGCCGTGGCAACTACACCTTCGGTCTCACCGAGCAGGTCATGTTCCACGAGATCGACCAGGACAAGATCGACCGCGTCCGGGGTATGGACATCACCGTGGTCACCACGGCGACCAACGACGCTGAGGGCCGTGCGCTCCTTCGTCACCTCGGCTTCCCGTTCAAGGAGGCGTGAGCGAGATGGCGAAGAAGGCTCTGATCGCTAAGGCTGCTCGCAAGCCCAAGTTCGGTGTGCGTGGCTACACTCGCTGCCAGCGCTGTGGCCGCCCGCACTCCGTGTACCGCAAGTTCGGCCTGTGCCGTGTGTGCCTTCGTGAGATGGCTCACCGCGGCGAGCTGCCGGGCGTGACCAAGAGCTCCTGGTAACAACCCACTTGGGTTGAACCAGGACTCTCGGTAAGCAACTGGGGTCGGCAGGAGGCCCACCTCACATGCCTTAGGCTTGTGGGGTTGGGCGCCTGCCGCGCCCTTACGACTTACTACGCCGTAGGTCCACCGCGCCGCACCCGTCCCGTCTCGGATCGGGGAGAGGGATGGCGCACCAGGAAACCCCGGCGAGAGAGGCCGAAGGCCAATTCATGACCATGACTGATCCGATCGCAGACATGCTCACGCGTCTGCGGAACGCGAACTCGGCATACCACGACAGCGTGTCGATGCCGCACTCGAAGATCAAGTCGCACATCGCGGAGATCCTCCAGCAGGAGGGCTTCATCACGGGCTGGAAGGTCGAGGACGCCGAGGTCGGCAAGAACCTCGTCCTGGAGCTGAAGTTCGGCCCCAACCGTGAGCGCTCCATCGCGGGCATCAAGCGGATCTCCAAGCCCGGTCTCCGGGTGTACGCGAAGTCCACCAACCTGCCGAAGGTGCTCGGCGGCCTCGGCGTGGCGATCATCTCCACGTCCTACGGGCTCCTCACCGACAAGCAGGCCGGCAAGAAGGGCGTGGGTGGGGAAGTCCTCGCCTACGTCTGGTAGCGGAAGGGAACGGAGGAAACAGCTATGTCGCGCATCGGCAAGCTCCCCATCGCGGTTCCCGCCGGCGTGGACGTCACCATCGACGGCCGTACGGTCGCGGTCAAGGGCCCCAAGGGCACGCTGACCCACACCGTCGTGGCGCCGATCGAGATCGCCAAGGGCGAGGACGGCACCCTGCAGGTGACCCGCCCCAACGACGAGCGTCAGAACAAGGCCCTCCACGGCCTGTCCCGCACGCTGGTGGCGAACATGATCACCGGCGTGACCCAGGGTTACGTGAAGAAGCTCGAGATCAGCGGTGTCGGTTACCGCGTGACGGCCAAGGGTTCGAACCTCGAGTTCGCGCTCGGCTACAGCCACCCGATCACCGTCGAGGCGCCCGAGGGCATCACCTTCAAGGTGGAGACCCCGACCCGCTTCCAGGTCGAGGGCATCGACAAGCAGAAGGTCGGCGAGGTTGCGGCCAACATCCGCAAGCTGCGCAAGCCCGACCCGTACAAGGCCAAGGGCGTCAAGTACGAGGGCGAAGTCATCCGCCGCAAGGTCGGAAAGGCGGGTAAGTAAGCCATGGCATACGGGCAGAAGATCCTCAAGGGCGACGCCTACAAGCGCGCCGCGATCAAGCGCCGCCACATCCGGATCCGCAAGCGGATCGCCGGTACGGCGGAGCGTCCCCGTCTGGTCGTGACCCGCTCCAACCGCCACATCGTGGCGCAGGTGATCGACGACCTGAAGGGCCACACCCTGGCATCGGCGTCCACTCTGGACAACTCGATCCGCGGTGGCGAGAGCGACAAGTCGACTCAGGCGAAGCAGGTCGGCGCCCTGGTCGCCGAGCGTGCCAAGGCCGCCGGTGTCGAGGCCGTCGTGTTCGACCGCGGTGGCAACCAGTACGCGGGGCGCATCGCCGCCCTGGCGGACGCCGCCCGCGAGGCCGGACTGAAGTTCTGAGTCGCCCGTCGCGGCAGCGACTTTTCGTTGCTGCGAGCTAGCGGAAACAGAGAGAGGTAATTCCAATGGCTGGACCCCAGCGCCGCGGTGGCGGTGCCGGTGGCGGCGAGCGGCGGGACCGGAAGGGCCGTGACGGCGGCGCAGCTGCCGCCGAGAAGACCGCGTACGTTGAGCGCGTCGTCGCGATCAACCGCGTCGCCAAGGTTGTGAAGGGTGGTCGTCGCTTCAGCTTCACCGCGCTGGTCGTGGTGGGCGACGGTGACGGCACCGTGGGTGTCGGATACGGCAAGGCCAAGGAGGTGCCGGCCGCCATCGCCAAGGGCGTTGAGGAGGCCAAGAAGCACTTCTTCAAGGTCCCCCGGATCCAGGGCACCATCCCGCACCCGATCCAGGGTGAGAAGGCTGCCGGCGTCGTGCTGCTCAAGCCCGCCTCCCCGGGTACCGGCGTTATCGCCGGCGGCCCGGTGCGTGCGGTGCTCGAGTGCGCCGGTATCCACGACATCCTGTCGAAGTCGCTCGGCTCCGACAACCAGATCAACATCGTGCACGCGACTGTGGAGGCCCTGAAGGGCCTGCAGCGTCCCGAGGAGGTCGCGGCCCGCCGCGGTCTGCCTCTGGAGGACGTGGCCCCCGCGGCCCTGCTTCGTGCGCGTGCCGGGGCGGGTGCGTGATGGCGCAGCTCAAGGTCACGCAGGTCAAGTCCTACATCGGCAGCAAGCAGAACCACCGTGACACCCTGCGTTCGCTCGGGCTGAAGAAGCTCGGCGACGTGGTCGTCAAGGAGGACCGCCCCGAGTTCCGCGGAATGGTGCACACCGTCCGCCACCTCGTGACGGTCGAGGAGGTCGACTGATCATGGCGGAGCAGAACCCGCTGAAGATCCACAACCTCCGTCCCGCCCCGGGCGCCAAGACCGCCAAGACCCGTGTGGGTCGTGGTGAGGCGTCCAAGGGTAAGACGGCCGGTCGTGGTACCAAGGGCACCAAGGCCCGCTACCAGGTTCCGGAGCGCTTCGAGGGCGGCCAGATGCCGCTGCACATGCGCCTCCCGAAGCTGAAGGGCTTCAAGAACCCGTTCAAGACCGAGTACCAGGTCGTGAACCTCGACAAGCTGGCCGAGCTCTACCCCGAGGGTGGCGAGGTCACGGTCGAGGGCCTGGTGGCCAAGGGTGCCGTTCGCAAGAACAGCCTCGTCAAGGTCCTCGGCCAGGGCGAGGTCTCCGTGGCACTGCAGGTGACGGTGGACGCCGTCTCCGGCTCCGCCAAGGAGAAGATCACCGCCGCCGGCGGTTCTGTCACCGAGCTCGTCTGAGCCCGATGACGTAAAGCGGTCCCGACCGGGGGTACCTCACATTGAGGTATCCCCGGTTGGTCGTTCTCAGGGAGGCAGTGTCGCCGGTAAGGTGGCCTGCACCGTTCTTTATCGTCGAACCTCAAGACCGTCACCCTGACGCACTGGCGCGGGGGTCGCAGGAGGCACCGTGCTCACCGGCTTCGCCCGGGCGTTCAGGACGCCCGACCTGCGCAAGAAGCTGCTCTTCACGCTCGGCATCATCGTGGTGTACCGCGTCGGTACCCACATTCCGATCCCGGGTGTCAACTACAAGGCCGTTCAGCAGTGCGTCAGCGAGGCCTCGGGCAACCAGGGCCTCTTCGGCCTGGTGAACATGTTCAGCGGCGGTGCGCTGCTGCAGATCACGATCTTCGCTCTGGGCATCATGCCGTACATCACGGCGAGCATCATCCTTCAGCTGTTGACCGTGGTGATCCCGCGGTTGGAGGCGCTCAAGAAGGAGGGCCAGTCCGGCACCGCGAAGATCACCCAGTACACCCGTTACCTGACGGTGGCGCTCGCCATCCTCCAGGGCACGGGCCTGGTGGCCACCGCACGCAGCGGCGCCCTGTTCTCCGGATGCTCGGCGGCCGGGAACATCGTCCCGAACCAGGCGATCTTCAACACGATCGTCATGGTGATCGTCATGACCGCCGGTACGGCCACGGTCATGTGGCTCGGTGAGCTCATCACCGACCGCGGTATCGGCAACGGCATGTCGATCCTGATGTTCATCTCGATCGCCGCCACGTTCCCGTCGGCGCTGTGGGCCATCAAGAAGCAGGGCAAGCTCGCCGAGGGCTGGATCGAATTCGGCACCGTCATCCTCGTCGGCCTGGTCATGGTCGGCCTGGTGGTCTTCGTCGAACAGGCCCAGCGCCGTATTCCGGTGCAGTACGCCAAGCGCATGATCGGCCGTCGTTCCTACGGTGGTACGTCGACGTACATCCCGCTGAAGGTCAACCAGGCGGGTGTGATCCCCGTCATCTTCGCTTCTTCGCTGCTCTACATTCCGGCACTCATCGCTCAGTTCTCCGGGGGCAACTCCGGATGGAAGACCTGGGTTCAGCAGAACCTGACCAAGGGCGATCACCCGATCTACATCACGATGTACTTCCTTTTGATCGTGTTCTTCGCGTTCTTCTATGTGGCGATCTCCTTCAACCCCGAAGAAGTCGCCGACAACATGAAGAAGTATGGTGGCTTCATCCCGGGCATCCGGGCTGGCCGACCGACCGCTGAGTACCTTTCGTACGTGCTCAACCGGATCACCTGGCCGGGTTCGCTGTATCTGGGCCTGATCGCTCTCGTACCGACAATGGCGTTGGTCGGCTTCGGGGCGAACCAGAACTTCCCCTTCGGCGGGACCAGCATCCTCATCATCGTGGGTGTCGGACTCGAGACGGTGAAGCAGATCGAGAGCCAGCTCCAGCAGCGCAATTACGAAGGGTTCCTCCGCTGATGCGAATCGTCCTCGTCGGACCGCCGGGTGCAGGCAAGGGAACACAGGCCGCGCGCCTGGCCAAGGAGCTGCGTATTCCGCACATCTCCACGGGCGACCTGTTCCGCGCCAACATCAGCCGGCAGACGGAGCTCGGCAAGCTCGCGAAGTCCTACATGGACGCAGGAAACCTGGTGCCCGACGAGGTCACCATCGCGATGGCCAAGGACCGCATGGAGCAGCCCGACGCCGAGGGCGGTTTCCTGCTGGACGGTTTCCCGCGCAATGTGTCGCAGGCCGAGGCGCTGGACAAGCTGCTCCAGGGCGAGGGCATGAAGCTGGACGCGGTCCTCGACCTCGAGGTCCCCGAGGAAGAGGTCGTGAAGCGCATCGCGGGTCGCCGCACCTGCCGCAACGACTCGGCGCACGTGTTCCACGAGACGTACAGCCCGCCGAAGAAGGAAGGCGTCTGCGACGTCTGCGGCGGCGAGCTGTACCAGCGGGACGACGACTCCGAGGAGACCGTGCGCAAGCGGCTGGAGGTCTACCACACGCAGACCGAGCCGATCATCGACTACTACCGGGCGCAGGGCCTGGTCGTGACGATCTCCTCGCTCGGTCCGGTGGACGAGATCACGCAGCGCGCGCTGGAGGCGCTCAAGCGCGACTGACCGCACCGCTCGGCCGCGGCTCCCCCCGGGAGCCGCGGCCGACGTGTGCACGGGCAGGTTTTCGCTGCCCCGTATTGTTGAGGGTGTCCGTCTTCCTTCCGGTCCGAGAAAGGCCGTAGTCCCCATGGTGCAGATCAAGTCCCCCGAGCAGATCGCCAAGATGCGCGAGGCGGGGCTGGTCGTCGCCGCCATCCACGCGGCCACCCGGGAGGCGGCCGTGCCCGGGGCGACCACCAAGGATCTGGACCAGGTGGCCCGCAAGGTGCTCGCCGAGCACAACGCCAAGCCGAACTTCCTCGGCTACGGCGGTTTCCCGGCGACGATCTGCACCTCCGTCAACGAGGTCGTGGTGCACGGCATCCCCTCCGACGGCGTCGTCCTCAAGGACGGGGACGTCATCTCCATCGACTGCGGCGCGATCATCGACGGCTGGCACGGCGACGCGGCCTTCACCGCGTTCGTCGGCTCCGGTCACTCCCCGGAGCTGGTCGAGCTGTCCCGGGTGACCGAGGAGTCGATGTGGGCCGGCATCGCCGCCATGAAGCTGGGCAACCGCCTCGTGGACATCTCCCGGGCCGTCGAGACGTACATCCGCCGCCAGCCGAAGCCCGGCGGCGGCCGTTACGGGATCATCGAGGACTACGGCGGCCACGGCATCGGCACCGAGATGCACATGGACCCGCACCTGCTGAACTACGTCGACCGCCGGCGCGGCAAGGGTCCGAAGCTGGTCCCCGGCTTCTGTCTGGCCATCGAGCCCATGGTCTCCCTGGGCACCGCGAAGACCCGCGTCCTCGAGGACGACTGGACGGTCATCACCACGGACGGCACCTGGTCCTCCCACTGGGAGCACTCGGTCGCGCTGACCGAGCAGGGCCCGCTGGTCCTGACCTCCCCGGACGGCGGCCGCGCCAAGCTGGCCGAGCACGGCGTCACGGCGGCACCGGACCCGCTGGCCTGAAAAGTGCCTGCCCCGCCCCCACGCCCGCCGGACCGGTCCGGACCCGGTCGCATGATGATCTCGTAGCTGGGGCAGACTCTCTCGATTCGTCTTTCGCGGAGGGCTGACGTAGACTGACTCGTCGGCTCTCATGTATTCGCATGTCCGCATGCGGGACATGGAGTCGATCAAGGTAGTCGATTCGAAGGGCGAAGCGTGGCCAAGAAGCAAGGTGCCATCGAGATCGAGGGCACTGTCGTCGAGTCTCTGCCGAACGCCATGTTCAGGGTCGAGCTCCAGAACGGCCACCAGGTCCTGGCACACATCAGCGGCAAGATGCGCATGCACTACATCCGCATCCTCCCTGACGACCGGGTCGTGGTGGAGCTGTCTCCTTACGACCTCACGCGTGGCCGGATCGTCTACCGGTACAAGTAGATCTTGCCCAGGCCCCACGTTCCACCGAGGGGCCGCCGGCAACTGACCCGGAGAACCTCACCCCATGAAGGTCAAGCCGAGCGTCAAGAAGATCTGCGACAAGTGCAGGGTGATCCGCCGTCACGGCCGGGTCATGGTCATCTGCGACAACCCGCGCCACAAGCAGCGCCAGGGCTGACGCACAACCGACCGAACCCTCTGCACCTTCTTCGCAGAGATTCGCGCGACGCGAGCTGAATTGTTCATACGCAGGACCCGAGCCGCAGTGCGGCTCGACACCCCCGGTTCGGAGGCCGGGGACCCGGTTCGTACCTGGTACGGCGGCCGGGAGTCGGTCCTGCGGAAGACCTCCGAAGATCAACTGGAGCCATTGAATGGCACGCGTTTCCGGTGTTGACATCCCGCGCGACAAGCGCGTGGAGGTCGCCCTCACCTACGTGTTCGGCATCGGCCGGACCCTGGCCCAGCAGACGCTGGCCGCCACCGACATCGACCCGAACACCCGCGTCCGCGACCTCTCCGAGGAGCAGCTCGTCGCGATCCGCGAGTTCGTGGACAACAACATCAAGACCGAGGGTGACCTCCGTCGCGAGATCCAGGCCGACATCCGCCGCAAGGTCGAGATCGGCTGCTACCAGGGTCTGCGTCACCGCCGCGGTCTGCCCGTCCGCGGTCAGCGCACCAGCACCAACGCCCGCACCCGCAAGGGCCCGCGTCGCGCCATCGCCGGCAAGAAGAAGCCGGGCAAGAAGTAGTCCGCAGCGACACTCGCCGTTCAGCGGTCTTCGCTGTAGGACCGACCACCTCCCGTAGGAGTTTTCGACATGCCCCCCAAGGGACGTCAGGGCGCTGCCAAGAAGGTGCGCCGCAAGGAAAAGAAGAACGTCGCTCACGGCCACGCGCACATCAAGAGCACGTTCAACAACACCATCGTTTCGATCACCGACCCGTCGGGCAACGTGATCTCCTGGGCCTCCGCCGGCCACGTCGGCTTCAAGGGCTCCCGGAAGTCCACGCCGTTCGCCGCGCAGATGGCCGCCGAGTCGGCCGCCCGCCGCGCCCAGGAGCACGGCATGCGCAAGGTCGACGTGTTCGTCAAGGGTCCGGGCTCCGGCCGTGAGACCGCGATCCGCTCCCTGCAGGCCACCGGTCTCGAGGTCGGCTCCATCCAGGACGTCACCCCGACCCCGCACAACGGCTGCCGCCCGCCGAAGCGTCGTCGCGTCTGACGCACGGCTGCTTCGCGCAGGTCTCCGGGCGGTACGGCCCTTTCGGGTCGTGCCGCCCGTACCCTTGCAGTACCCGCGCCTTTCCGGTGCGGCCTGGTCGGGCGTCATATAGCGGGCGCCCACGACTGAAGGATCTGATCCACCCATGCTGATCGCTCAGCGTCCCTCGTTGACCGAAGAGGTCGTCGACGAGTTCCGCTCCCGGTTCGTGATCGAGCCGCTGGAGCCGGGCTTCGGTTACACCCTCGGCAACTCCCTTCGCCGTACCCTACTGTCGTCGATTCCCGGTGCCGCTGTCACCAGCATCCGGATCGACGGCGTCCTGCACGAGTTCACCACCGTGCCGGGTGTCAAGGAGGACGTCACCGACCTCATCCTCAACATCAAGCAGCTGGTCGTCTCCTCGGAGCACGACGAGCCGGTCGTGATGTACCTGCGCAAGCAGGGTCCGGGTCTGGTCACCGCCGCCGACATCGCGCCCCCGGCCGGTGTCGAGGTGCACAACCCCGACCTCGTCCTCGCCACGCTCAACGGCAAGGGCAAGCTGGAGATGGAGCTGACCGTCGAGCGCGGTCGCGGTTACGTCTCCGCCGTGCAGAACAAGCAGGTGGGCCAGGAGATCGGCCGTATCCCGGTCGACTCGATCTACTCGCCGGTGCTCAAGGTCACGTACAAGGTCGAGGCCACGCGTGTCGAGCAGCGCACCGACTTCGACAAGCTGATCGTCGACGTCGAGACCAAGCAGGCCATGCGTCCGCGTGACGCCATGGCGTCGGCGGGCAAGACGCTGGTGGAGCTGTTCGGTCTGGCCCGCGAGCTGAACATCGACGCCGAGGGCATCGACATGGGTCCGTCCCCGACGGACGCCGCGCTCGCCGCCGACCTGGCGCTGCCGATCGAGGAGCTGGAGCTCACGGTCCGCTCCTACAACTGCCTCAAGCGCGAGGGCATCCACTCCGTGGGTGAGCTGGTCGCGCGCTCCGAGGCCGACCTGCTGGACATCCGCAACTTCGGTGCGAAGTCCATCGACGAGGTCAAGGCGAAGCTGGCCGGCATGGGCCTGGCCCTGAAGGACAGCCCGCCCGGATTCGACCCGACCGCCGCCGCGGACGCGTTCGGCGCGGACGACGACGCGGACGCGGGCTTCGTCGAGACCGAGCAGTACTGAGCTCGTCGACACTGCCCCGCGCCCCTTCCGGGAGCCCCCTTCGGGGCGGCTCCCGGATCTCTGACAGACAACCGTCTGCTCAGATACTGACCCCGGTACCTGATACGGCCGGGGCAGACACCTAGGAGAAGAACCATGCCGAAGCCCGCCAAGGGTGCCCGTCTGGGCGGCAGCGCCGCGCACGAGAAGCTGCTCCTCGCGAACCTCGCGAAGGCGCTGTTCGAGCACGGCCGCATCACCACCACCGAGGCGAAGGCCCGCCGCCTGCGCCCGTACGCCGAGCGTCTGGTCACCAAGGCGAAGAAGGGCGACCTTCACAACCGCCGTCAGGTGCTCCAGGTCATCACGGACAAGAGCGTCGTGCACACGCTCTTCACCGAGATCGGCCCGCGTTACGAGAACCGCCCGGGTGGCTACACCCGTATCACCAAGATCGGCAACCGCCGTGGCGACAACGCGCCCATGGCCGTGATCGAGCTGGTCGAGGCGCTGACGGTGCAGCAGAACGCCGTGGGTGAGGCCGAGGCCGCCACCAAGCGCGCGGTCAAGGAGGCCGAGCAGGCCAAGGCCGAGGAGACCAAGGCGGACGAGGCTCCGGCCGAGGCCACCGAGGCTCCGGCCGAGCCCGCCGCGGAAGCGGCTGGTGAAAGCGCGAAGGACGCCTGAGGCACTGCCTGACGTCGGAAGCGGGTCCGCCCCTCGGGGCGGGCCCGCTTCCGCGTTTCTTCCCGAGGGATCCGCCCTGAGAGGATCTGCACGTGAGTGACGAAGTACAGCCCGGTCATGTCCGCGTCCGTCTCGACCTGTCCTACGACGGCACCGCCTTCCACGGCTGGGCCAAGCAGGCCGGCGGCAGGCGCACCGTGCAGGGAGAGATCGAGGACGCGCTGCGCACGGTCACGCGGTCCGCGGAGACGTACGAGCTGACCGTGGCCGGACGGACCGACGCCGGGGTGCACGCACGGGGCCAGGTGGCGCACGTGGACCTGCCCGAGCGCGTCTGGCGCGAGCACCACGAGAAGCTGCTCAAGCGGCTCGCGGGGCGGCTGCCCAGGGATGTGCGGGTGTGGGCGCTGCGGCCCGCGCCCAGCGGCTTCAACGCCCGGTTCTCGGCCGTCTGGCGCCGCTACGCCTACCGTGTCACCGACAACCCCGGCGGTGTCGACCCGCTGCTGCGGGGCCACGTCCTGTGGCACGACTGGCCGCTGGACGTCGACGCCATGAACGAGGCCGCGCGGCGGCTGCTCGGCGAGCACGACTTCGCCGCCTACTGCAAGAGGCGCGAGGGCGCGACCACCATCCGCACCCTCCAGGAGCTGAGCCTGGAACGCGGCGGGGACGGCGTCATCACGGCGACCGTCCGGGCCGACGCGTTCTGCCACAACATGGTGCGCTCGCTCATCGGGGCGCTGCTGTTCGTCGGCGACGGCCACCGTTTGCCGGACTGGCCCGGGAAGGTGCTGGCCGCGGGGGTGCGGGACTCCGCCGTGCACGTCGTGCGGCCGCACGGGCTGACCCTGGAGGAGGTCGGCTACCCGGCCGACGAGCTGCTGGCCGCGCGCAGCCGGGAGGCGCGCAACAAGCGGTCCCTGCCGGCGGCCGGCTGCTGCTGAGCGTCCGCCGCCGGCTCCCCCGTGCGGCCGGCGGCCGGCTGTTACTGGCCGGCCGCCGCCGACGCCTGGGTCTCGCCGCGCCGGCGGATCTGCTGGAAGGAGAACTCGGCGAGGTCGTCGCCGGCCCGGAAGGCCGCGGTGTCCTTGTTCGTCACGCTCGTGCCGTTGGCGAAGCCGGTGAGGGTGAAGTAGGCGTAGCGGCCGTAGGAGTTGGTCGTGGAGCGGCAGACGGCGCCGTTGCAGAAGGCCTTGATGCCGCCGCCGGACAGCGGCTTGATGATGCTCTTGTTGTCCGTCGCGCCCTTCGCCTTGAGCGCCTGCGCCTCGGTGTCGAAGACGGCGATGCCGACCGTGACCGCGACGCCGCCCCGGCTGTAGGTCACCCTCAGCAGGCGGGTGCAGTCGTTGTCCGTGAGGGCCTTGGCCAGCGTGCCCTGGGCGACGGCGGCGCAGTTCTTGCTGTCGTCCGTGGGCCCCTTCTTGTACACGGACTCGCCCATGGTGAGCTGGGCGCCCGGGAAGAGGGTGTCCACGCTGAGCGGGGCCGTGTCCTTCTTCGCGCTGGATATGAAGTCCTTCGGATCCAGCGGCGGCGGGGCGGTGGTCGGGGCGAAGGACGGCGCCGTGGCGGAGTCGCTCGGCAGGGCCGCGGAGCCGGCCGGCCGGCCGGCCGGGCCGCCCGACGCGTCGGTGTCCCCGTTCGCCGACACCACGGCCATGGCGACGGCGGCGCCGATCCCGACGGTGGCCAGCACGCCCCCGCCGATGAACAGCAGCCGGCGCCGTCTGCTCCGTGCCTCCGAGGCGTCGGCGAGCGCGGCCCAGTCGGGGTTCTGACCGCCGCCCCCGCTGTTCGGCGACTGCTCAGAATTCGGTTTCCAGGGATCCCACTGGGACTGCGAGCCCCCCTGCCCATAACTCATGGGGCGCATCTTAGACGGGGTCCGAGGGCGTTCCGCGCCGCCCGCGGCCGCCCTCCTGGGGCCTTAGGTGCACGCCGGTACAAAGCGGCGCGCCGACAGCCGATACCAGCCGTGGAGCGGCCGGGATCGCGGGCCTGGACGGAGGGGCGGGAACCGCCGGGACCCGCGGTCGTACACCCGTTTTGACCCGGCCAGGCCGCCACGGGTATCCTGCATCTTCGTTGTGTATTGGCTTGCTCATTCTCACGGGACGGGCCCTTACACCGGTCCACCGGGCCGATGACCAGCGACCAGCACGCGGTTTGCGTCACCGCTGTGCGGTCAGGGCTGTCGTGATCGTCTTTGGTGACCTTGTCAGGACCACTCACTGAAGAAGCGAAGGCTACGAACCGTGCGTACGTACAGCCCCAAGCCCGGCGACATCACGCGCCAGTGGCACGTCATTGACGCCCAGGACGTCGTCCTGGGCCGCCTGGCGTCCACTGCCGCCACCCTTCTGCGGGGCAAGCACAAGCCGATCTACGCGCCGCACGTCGACGCTGGTGACTTCGTCATCATCATCAACGCGGACAAGGTGCACCTCTCCGGCAACAAGCGGACCCAGAAGATGGCGTACCGCCACTCCGGCTACCCGGGTGGTCTGCGCTCCGTCCGCTACGACGAGCTGCTCGACAAGAACCCGGAGAAGGCCATCGAGAAGGCCGTCAAGGGCATGCTCCCCAAGAACTCCCTGGGCCGTCAGATGCTCTCGAAGCTGAAGGTCTACAAGGGTGACCAGCACCCGCACGGCGCCCAGCAGCCGGTGCCGTTCGAGATCACCCAGGTCGCGCAGTAAGTCCGGCCACCCCCTAAGACCGAAGAGAATCTGAGGAGAATCGTGGCCGAGACCACTGCCGAGCAGCCGCTCGAAGAGCTTGACATCGACAGCTACACCACCGAGTCCGAGGTCCCCGTCGAGGGCGAGTACACCTCGGAGTCGATGGCCTCCCACTTCGGCGAGCCGCAGCCGGCCGCCGGCCTGGGCCGTCGCAAGAACGCCATCGCCCGCGTCCGGATCGTCCCGGGCACCGGCAAGTGGAAGATCAACGGTCGCACCCTCGAGGACTACTTCCCGAACAAGGTGCACCAGCAGGAAGTCAACGAGCCCTTCAAGGTGCTCGAGCTCGAGGGCCGTTACGACGTCATCGCCCGCATCGCCGGTGGCGGCGTCTCCGGTCAGGCCGGTGCCCTCCGTCTCGGTGTCGCCCGCGCCCTGAACGAGGCCGACGTCGACAACAACCGCGGCGCGCTCAAGAAGGCGGGCTTCCTGCGTCGTGACGACCGTGCGGTCGAGCGCAAGAAGGCCGGTCTGAAGAAGGCCCGCAAGGCTCCGCAGTACAGCAAGCGCTAATCTCAACGGCGCCCCTGCACGTACTCCGAACGCCCCGGCGGCACGCCTATGTGCCTCCGGGGCGTTCGTTTATCGCAAAGCTTGGGCGTATAACGGCACAAGGTGCTCAACGGCTGGTGTGATCGGATGCCCGGAGCGTCGAATGCCATGGACCGGCCCACGGACCGGCCGCCTTCTCGAACTGACGCTTTTTCAGGAGGACAAGTGGGACGACTCTTCGGCACGGACGGCGTCCGTGGTGTCGCCAACGCGGACCTGACCGCCGAGCTCGCGCTCGGCCTCTCGGTCGCCGCGGCGCACGTACTGGCCGAGGCGGGCACCTTCGAGGGCCACCGGCCGACGGCGGTGGTCGGGCGGGATCCGCGCGCGTCCGGGGAGTTCCTGGAGGCGGCCGTGGTCGCGGGTCTGGCGAGCGCGGGCGTGGACGTCCTGCGGGTCGGCGTGCTGCCGACGCCGGCGGTGGCGTACCTGACCGGGGTCCTCGGCGCCGACCTCGGCGTGATGCTGTCGGCCAGCCACAACGCCATGCCGGACAACGGCGTCAAGTTCTTCGCCCGGGGCGGTCACAAGCTCGCCGACGAGCTGGAGGACCGGATCGAGTCCGTCTACGAGGAGCACCGCACCGGCGCGCCCTGGCACCGCCCGACGGGTGCGGGCGTGGGCCGGGTCCGCGACTACGACGAGGGCTTCGACCGGTACGTCGCCCACCTCGTCGGCGCCCTGCCGAACCGGCTCGACGGCCTGAGGATCGTGCTCGACGAGGCGCACGGCGCCGCGGCCGGCGTCTCCCCGGAGGCCTTCCGGCGCGCCGGGGCCGAGGTCGTCACCATCGGCGCCGACCCGGACGGCCTGAACATCAACGACGGCTGCGGCTCGACCCACCTCGGTCCGCTGAAGGCCGCCGTCACCGAGCACGGCGCCGACCTCGGCATCGCGCACGACGGCGACGCCGACCGCTGCCTGGCCGTGGACCACACCGGCGAGGAGGTCGACGGCGACCAGATCCTGTCCGTGCTCGCGCTGGCGATGCGGGAGCGTTCCGCACTGCCCTCCGACACCGTCGTCGCGACCGTGATGTCGAACCTGGGCTTCAAGCTGGCCATGGAGCGCGAGGGCATCCAGCTCGTGCAGACCGCCGTCGGCGACCGCTACGTCCTGGAGGAGATGAAGGACAAGGGCTACGCCCTCGGCGGCGAGCAGTCCGGCCACGTCATCATCCTGGACCACGCCACCACCGGCGACGGCACGCTGACCGGCCTGATGCTGGCCGCCCGGATCGCCGGGAGCGGCCGTACGCTGCGGGACCTGGCCTCCGTGATGGAGCGCCTGCCGCAGGTCCTCGTCAACGTGCCGGACGTGGACAAGACCCGGGTGAAGACCTCCGCCGACCTCGCCGCCGCGGTCGCCGAGGCGGAGCGGGAGCTGGGCGGGACGGGCCGTGTGCTGCTGCGTCCGTCGGGCACCGAGCCGCTGGTCCGTGTGATGGTCGAGGCCGCGGACATCGAGCAGGCCCGCTCGGTGGCGGGCCGCCTCGCCGATTCGGTGAAGTCGGCGCTCGGCTGACAGGTTCTACGGCAGAACCCGGCCGGCCCTGGACGCGCGCTCGCGCTGCCTCGCCCAGAACCACTTCTGGGCGAGCAGGGTGAGCGTGCCGGCCAGGACGATGCCGAACATGTTCAGCAGGAGCTGGACCGTCGAGCCCGCGGTCTGGGCGGTGTCGCCGTAGGCGAGCGCGACCGCCGCGTTGGCGGCGGCCGGGACGGTGGTCACGGAGATGGCCACGCCGATCAGGGCGCCGGACTTGGCGGACGTCAGCGAGAGCGTGCCGGCGGCTCCGGCGAGGACCGCCACGACGAAGGAGAACGCGTCGGGGGCGTAGACGAAGGCGGTGTTGGGCCGGGCGCCCTCCAGCTTCGCCTTGCTGAACAGTCCGACGGCGTCCATGAAGAGCGCGAAGCCCGCGGTGACCGCCATCGCCAGCGCGAAGCCGGCCAGCAGGGCGATGAGTGAGCGCAGGGCCAGTCGCGGCGCCCGTTGCACCAGGGCCGTGCCGATGCCCGCCAGCGGCCCGAACTCCGGTCCCACGGCCATCGCGCCCACGATCAGGACGGCGTTGTCGAGCACCACACCACAGGCGGCGATCATGGTGGCCAGCGTGATGAACGCGAGGTAGGTGACCGACAGGGTCGACTCCTCGTGCGTGGCCTCCGTCAGCTCCTGCCACAGCACGGCGTCCGCGCCCTCGCCCGGTGCCGCCTTCTCCGCCCGCTCGGCCTGCGCGGAGAGCGTCAGTTCGGGACTGTCGACGGAGACGGAGCCGTTCCGGTCGATACCCAGTTCCCGCAGTCCGTCGAGGAGTTCGTCGCCGGCCTCGCGCACGACGTCGCACAGGACCACGTCACCGGCCGGGTCGCGGGCGGCGGAGGGCAGCACGACGAGGTGTGCGGTGCCGACGGTCGTCTGGATCAGACGCACCACGGCGTCGGTCTGTCCGGGCGGTGTGATCAGGCGCAGATGCAGCATGGCGGCAGCGTAGACGTCAGAGTTTGCGCAGGCTCAGCCGCTGCACCTTGTGGTCGGGGCCCTTGCGCAGCACGAGCGTGGCACGGCCCCGGGTGGGCGCGATGTTCTCCACCAGGTTCGGCTTGTTGATCGTCCGCCACATCGTGCGGGCGTAGTCGAGGGCCTCCGACTCGGACACCTGGGTGTACTTGCGGAAGTACGAGGACGGGTCCTGGAAGGCCGTCATGCGCAGCTTGCCGAACCGGTCCAGGTACCACCGCTCGATGTCCTCGGTACGCGCGTCGACGTACACGCTGAAGTCGAAGTAGTCGGCGAGTCCGACCCTGGTGCGGCCGTCCGTGCCGGGCAGCGCGGGCTGGAGCACGTTCAGGCCCTCGACGATGAGGATGTCGGGGCGCCGCACGGTCAGCTTCCCGCCGGGGACGATGTCGTAGATGAGGTGGGAGTAGACGGGCGCGGTCACCTCGTCCTTGCCGGCCTTGATGTCGGCGACGAACCGGGTCAGGGCCCGCCGGTCGTACGACTCCGGGAAGCCCTTGCGGGACATCAGCCCCCGCGCCTCCAACTCCCGTGTGGGCAGCAGGAATCCGTCGGTGGTGACCAGCTCGACCCGCGGGTGCTCGGGCCAGCGGGACAGCAGGGCCTGGAGCAGCCGGGCGACGGTCGACTTGCCCACGGCGACCGAGCCGGCCACCCCGATCACGAAGGGAGTGCCGGACTGGGAACCCTGCTCGCCGAGGAACGTGTTCAGCGCGCCGCGCAGCCCGTCCGTGGCGCCGACGTAGAGGTTGAGCAGCCGGGACAGCGGCAGGTAGATGTCCCGCACCTCGTCGAGGTCGATCACGTCGCCGAGACCGCGCAGTCGCTCGACCTCCGCGGCGGAGAGCGGCAACGGCGTCTTGTCACGCAACGCGCTCCACTCGGCGCGGGTGAGGTCGACGTAGGGAGTCGCCTCCGGCCGGGACCGGTGGGCGCTCCGGGGAATCGAGGAGACCGGAGAGATCACATTCCATTGTTAACGGAGTTTGAACGGCGCGCAGGGTGGGCTGTGTCACGTCGGCGGGGGAGCGGAGGTCACGCGGGCGTCACGTTCGGGTACCGGGCCGTTTATTCAAGATCATCTCTGGGTCGCGGCACATAGAGTGCGGTGACCGGCCGGCGGAGACCGTCCGCCGGTCCGAAGAGAAAGGGTGACCTTCCGTGAGTTCCCCCGTGGTCCGCCGTACCGCGCTCGCCGCGTCCACCGCCGCCCTGGTCCTGCTCGCCACCGCCTGCGGCGGTTCCTCCGACAGCAAGGACGCGAAGGCCGGCGACGGCGGGACCACGCAGGCCGACAAGACCGCCTCCGCCGCCGCCCCGGCCAAGGCGCTCGGCGCCGCCGAGCTGGAGAAGGCCGCGCTCACCCAGGCGGACGTCAAGAGCGGCAAGGTCACCACCAAGGTGCCGGCGAGGGACGACGTCGCCCACGACAAGGTGAAGACCGCCGACGCCGCTTGCACGCCGCTGGCGCTCCTCCAGGCGGGCAGCTGGGTGGGCACGCCCGCCGCCACCGTGAAGCGGTCGTGGCTGGCCGACGCGAAGAAGCCCGCGGCGGGCGCCGACCCCAAGGTCGCCCTGCTGGCCGGACTCGACCGCGAGAAGGTCATCGTGACGCTCGCCTCCTACGACGACGGCGGCGCCGAGCAGGCGCTGAAGGACCTTCGGACGGCCGCCGACAAGTGCGCCGGCGGGTACTCCTACACCGCTGACGGCACGAAGACCGGGATCGCCTCGGTGGCCGTGACCCAGGCGCCCGAGGGCGCCGACGAGGCCTTCGCGGTGACGCAGACGATGAACGCCGACGACGTCAAGGCGCCGGTGAAGGCCGTCGTCGTCCGCAAGGGCGCCACCGTGGCCTACCTCCCCGCCATCAATCTCGCGGCGGCCGTCTCGGGCAAGGACTTCGACTTCCCCACGGCGCTCGTCGACGCGCAGCTCGCCAAGCTGAAGTGATCCCAGGACCCACCGGGGCTCCGCCCGCCCCGGTGGGAATTTCCGATTTCGGGCACGAAGTAGCCACTTTCGGCGGGTGCGGGCCCGTAGGCTGCCGCCCATGTGCGGAATCGTGGGATACGTGGGGTCGCAGTCGGCACTCGAAGTGGTGATGGCCGGTCTGAAGCGGCTGGAGTACCGGGGTTACGACTCGGCCGGTGTCGCGGTGCTCGCGGACGGCGGGCTGGCGGCGGCGAAGCGGGCCGGGAAGCTGGTCAACCTGGAGAAGGAACTCGCGGACCGGCCGCTGCCGACCGGTTCCACGGGCATCGGGCACACCCGGTGGGCCACCCACGGCGGTCCCACCGACGGCAACGCCCATCCGCACCTGGACAATTCGGGGCGGGTCGCCGTCGTCCACAACGGCATCATCGAGAACTTCGCCGCGCTGCGGGCCGAGTTGACCGAGCGCGGGCACGAGCTGTACTCCGAGACCGACACCGAGGTCGTGGCGCACCTGCTCGCCGAGGAGTTCTCGGTGAGCGCCGATCTCGCGGAGGCCATGCGGCTGGTGTGCCGCCGCCTTGAGGGCGCGTTCACGCTGGTCGCCGTGCACTCCGACGAGCCGGACGTGGTCGTGGGCGCCCGCCGCAACTCCCCCCTGGTCGTGGGCGTCGGGGAGGGCGAGGCCTTCCTCGCCTCCGACGTCGCCGCGTTCATCGCCCACACCCGCTCCGCGATCGAGCTGGGCCAGGACCAGGTGGTGGAGCTGCGCCGGGACGGGGTGACGGTCACCGGGTTCGACGGCCGGCCCGCCGACGTCCGCTCCTACGAGGTCGACTGGGACGCGGCGGCCGCGGAGAAGGGCGGCTACGACTACTTCATGCTCAAGGAGATCGCCGAGCAGCCCAAGGCGGTCGCCGACACGCTGCTCGGCCGTATCGACGCGGGCGGATCCCTGACGCTGGACGAGGTCCGCATCTCCGCCGCCGAGCTGCGCGAGATGGACAAGGTCGTCATCATCGCCTGCGGTACGGCCTTCCACGCGGGCATGATCGCCAAGTACGCCATCGAGCACTGGACGCGGATCCCCTGCGAGGTGGAACTCGCCAGCGAGTTCCGCTACCGGGACCCGATCCTGGACGCCCAGACCCTCGTCATCGCCATCTCCCAGTCCGGCGAGACCATGGACACGCTGATGGCCCTTCGGCACGCCCGGGAGCAGGGCGCCAAGGTGCTGGCCATCTGCAACACCAACGGCTCCACCATCCCGCGCGAGTCGGACGCGGTCCTGTACACCCACGCGGGCCCGGAGGTCGCGGTCGCCTCGACGAAGGCGTTCCTGACCCAGCTCGTGGCCTGCTACCTGGTGGCGCTGTACCTGGGTCAGGTCCGCGGCACCAAGTGGGGCGACGAGATCCAGGTGGTGATCCGCGACCTGTCGCAGATCGGCGGCGCGGTCGAGCGGGTCCTGGAGACGATGGAGCCGGTACGGGCGCTGGCGCGCTCGCTGGCCGACAAGAACACGGTGCTGTTCCTCGGCCGGCACGTGGGCTATCCGGTTGCCCTCGAAGGCGCCCTGAAGCTCAAGGAGCTGGCGTACATGCACGCCGAGGGCTTCGCGG
Source organism: Streptomyces sp. NPDC088817 (assembly GCF_044750345.1). Taxonomy (NCBI): domain Bacteria; kingdom Bacillati; phylum Actinomycetota; class Actinomycetes; order Kitasatosporales; family Streptomycetaceae; genus Streptomyces; species Streptomyces sp. NPDC088817. Next base: position 225,844 of record NZ_JBIVJN010000004.1, on the reverse strand, counting down.
CGGGCGAGCTGAAGCACGGGCCGATCGCGCTGATCGACGAGGACCTGCCGGTGGTCGTGGTGGTGCCGTCCCCGCGGGGCCGGTCCCTCCTCCACGACAAGATCGTCTCCAACATCCAGGAGATCCGCGCGAGGGGTGCCCGCACGATCGTGATCGCGGAGGAGGGCGACGAGGCGGTCGCCCCGTACGCCGACCACCTGATCCGCATCCCGGCCACCCCGACCCTGCTCCAGCCGCTGGTCGCCACGGTCCCGCTCCAGGTCTTCGCCTGCGAACTCGCCACGGCGCGGGGCAACGAGGTGGATCAGCCGCGGAACCTGGCGAAGTCCGTCACGGTGGAGTGACGCTTCACGGCATCAAGGAACCCGACGAAGACCTCGACCGGAAGCGTCACGATGCCTCCGGCCGGGGTTTTCGAGTCTCGGACGGCTATGTGGGTGGGGGAGGTGGCGATCTCGACGCAGTCGTTTCCGTCTCCGGGGCCGGAGTAGGACGACTTCCGCCAGGCGGGGGTGAACATGAGATGCGTCAGCTTTCCGGGGCGCCGGTGCTCTTCAGCGCCGTGACGAAGGCGGTGAAGGCTCCGGGCAGGAAGGTGAGGGTGGCCCGCGTGGGGATCTTGGAGTCTCGTATGGCTATGCGGGTGAGGGAGTTGGCGATCTCCACACAGGAGTTGCCGTCGCCAGGACCGGAGTAGGAAGACTTCCGCCAGTTGTCGGGGATGTCCATGGGGCGCCTCACAACTCTTTCGTCAACCTGTGGATGAAGTCGCGCGACTGTTCGCAGGTGAGCGCTACGTCCTCCACTTTACGGAAGAGCGTTCGAAACGCGCCGAGTTGGGCCTCGGAGTCGATGAAGACCGTGCCGTGCGGCGCGTCGCGTACGACGGTGTCCAGCTTGGGTACGACACCTCCCGCGTGCAGCATGGCGCTCGCGGCACCGGCGAAGCCCTCCAGCGCGAAAGGGATGACGCGCACGCTGATGTGCTCAGCGTCCGAGAGTTCCAGCAGGTGGGCCAGTTGGGCCCGTGAGGCGCTGCGGTCGCTGACCATGATGCGCAGTGCCGCCTCATGGATGATCGCCTCGTAGGGGGTGCTTTCGAGGGCCGCTGCGCGTCGCATTCGATGGCGGACGCGCAACTCAAGCTCACAGTCGGGGAGTTCCGGTACCCGGTAGGAGAAGACGGCGCGGGCGTAGTCCTCTGTCTGGAGGGGGCCCGGGATGTACAGGAACTGGACCTCGCGAAGGAATGTGGCGTGGTGCTCCAGCTCGGCGAGATCGAGGAACGGGGTGGGAAGCTGCCCGCGGTACTCCTCCCACCAGCCGCGCGTTCGGTCGGTGGCCATCGCCACCAGGGCGAGGACCAATTCCTCGTCGGTGCAGGTGTAGTGGGCCGCCAGGCGGCGAAGCCGCTTCTCGCTCACGCCTGCGATGGCCGACTCGATCTGGCTGATCTGAGGAGCGCTCACCCCGAGCAGCGCAGCTGCCTGGCGTGACGTCAGGCCCGCGTTGTCGCGGAGCCTGCGCAGCTCTGCCGCCAGACGCACCTGACGTGCCGTCGGGTTGTGCCTCAGCGCCACCGTACGCTCCTCTCAGCACGCATGCCCCATGCGACTCGTTCGGGGTCAGACTACGGGATCGGCTCGCGAGACTTAAACAATTAGCCCTACCTTCGGTCACGCAGCGAACACGCTGCGGAGTCGTCCGCGACCTCTCGCTGCCCGAACGGAGTTGAGCCATGCCCGAAGACGTGTCGGAACCCTGGGAGTACTGCCTCTCCATCCCCAACGACCTCCGTGCCGTAACCGTCAGCCGACGTACCCTCCGGCTGATTCTCACCATGCACGGGCTGATCCGGCTCGTCGACGTGGCCGAGTTGCTCGCGACCGAGTTGGTGTCCAACGCCGTGCGGCACACGAAGGGGCCCGCCGCGCTCCGGCTGCGGTGGGCCGCGGGGGTGCTGCGGATCGGGGTGTGGGACGCCGACCCCGCACCCCCCGAGCCGCCCGTGCCCCTGGAACGCGTGGGCGAGGGGGAGGAAGGACGCGGCCTCGCACTCGTGCGGGCCCGCTCCGACCTGTGGGGCTGGCAGCCCCTGGCCAGAGAGGGCAGCCGCGGCAAGATCGTCTGGTGCGAACTGGCCGCCGCCTGACCCGGGACCGCGCGCCGTAGGGTGCTCCGCATGAGCATCATCGGGGTCGGTATCGACGTGGCCGAGATCGATCGGTTCGCGGCGTCGCTGGAGCGGACGCCCGGGCTGGCGGCGCGGCTGTTCGTTCAGAGCGAGCTGCTGTTGCCCAGCGGGGGGCGCCGGGGAATGGCGTCGCTGGCCGCGCGGTTCGCCGCCAAGGAGGCGCTCGCCAAGGCGCTCGGCGCGCCGGCCGGACTGCTGTGGACCGACGCGGAGGTGTACGTCGAGGACTCCGGCCGGCCGCGGCTGCGGGTGACCGGCACGGTTGCCGCCAAGGCCGCGGAACTGGGCGTCCGCTCCTGGCACGTGTCCCTGAGCCACGACGCCGGCGTGGCCTCGGCCGTGGTGATCGCGGAGGGCTGACACCCACGCGCCACCGCCCCCGTCATCGGTCCGCGTGCGGGACCGTAGGCATCCGGGGCAGACTCGACCGCATGCGTACCGCGTACAGCGTTGAGACGGTCAGGACAGCCGAGCGCGCGCTCATGGCGAGGCTCCCCGACGGCGCCCTCATGCAGCGCGCCGCCGCCGGACTCGCCGCCGCCGGCGCCGACTTGCTCGGGCGGGTGTACGGACGCCGGGTGGTGCTGCTGGTCGGCAGCGGCGACAACGGCGGCGACGCGCTGTACGCCGGGGCCCGCCTCGCCCGGCGCGGCGCCGGGGTCACCGCCGTGCTGCTCGCGCCCGACCGCACTCACGCCGGCGGCCTCGCCGCGCTGCGCCGGGCGGGCGGGAGCGTGGCCGCGGACGGTGCCGCCGAGGAGTCGATCGACCGGGCCGACCTCGTCGTCGACGGCATCGTCGGCATCGGCGGCAAGGGCGGCCTGCGGGCCGACGCCGCGCCGCTGGCCGAGCGCGCGGCACGCTCCGGCGCGGCCGTCGTCGCCGTGGACCTGCCGAGCGGGGTGGAGGCGGACTCGGGGCAGGTGCTGGGCGACGCCGTGCGCGCCGACCTGACCGTCACCTTCGGCACGCACAAGCCGGGGCTGCTCGTCGACCCGGCCCGCGAGTACGCCGGCACGGTCCGCCTCGTCGACATCGGCCTGGACGCCGAGCTGCCCGCCGAACCCGAACTGGAGGCGCTCCAGCACGCCGACCTGGCCGCGCTGCTGCCGCGACCGGCCGCCGAGAGCGACAAGTACCGCCGCGGTGTCGTCGGCGTCGCGGCGGGCTCGGCCCGCTACCCCGGCGCGGCCGTGCTCGCCGTGTCGGGCGCGCTGCGCGGCGGGGCGGGCGCGGTGCGGTACGTCGGCCCGGCCGGGCAGGCCGTCATCGCCCGCTTCCCCGAGACGCTGGTGTCCGACCAGGGCCCGCACAGGGCCGGCCGCGTGCAGGCGTGGGTGGTGGGCCCGGGCGCCGGGGACGACGCGGCCACCGTCGCCGAGGTGCTGGAGACCGACGTACCCGTACTGATCGACGCGGACGGGCTGCGCCTCGCCGACCGCGACGCCGTACGCGCCCGTACCGCACCGACCCTGATGACCCCGCACGCCGGGGAGGCCGCGGCCCTGCTCGGGGTGGCCCGCGAGCAGGTCGAGGGCGCGCGGCTGGCCTCCGTGCGCGAACTCGCCGCCGCCTACCGGGCGACGGTCCTCCTCAAGGGCTCCACCACCCTCGTCGCAGGACCGGACGGCGGCCCCGTACGGGTCAACCCGACCGGCACGTCCTGGCTCGCCACCGCCGGCAGCGGTGACGTGCTGTCAGGCCTCGCCGGTTCGCTGCTCGCCGCCGGTCTCTCCGCCCTCGACGCGGGCAGCGCGGCTGCCTATCTGCACGGACTGGCCGGCCGGCTCGCCGCGCACGGCGCGCCGATCGGCGCCCACGACATCGCGGAGACCATCCCGCGGGCCTGGCGGGACGTGCGCGCCTGAGCCGCCGAGGGCAACGCGGCGGCGCGACCGGGACCGCCACCGACCCGCTTCTCGAATGGCCGTCCGGTGCCTCTGAGACACTGGGGGCGCGATGAACGACACAGCACACCCACGAACGGCGCCGCTGCGTGCCCGTGCCGAAATCGATCTGGCCGCCGTACGGGCCAACGTGCGGGCCCTGCGCGGCCGCGTGTCCGGCGCCGCCGTCATGGCCGTGGTCAAGTCCGACGCCTACGGCCACGGCGCGGTCCCGTGCGCCCGCGCGGCCGTCGAAGCCGGCGCGACCTGGCTGGGCACCGCCACACCCGAGGAGGCGTTCGCCCTGCGCGCGGCCGGTCTCGCACCCGAGCGGGTGCGGATCATGTGCTGGCTGTGGACGCCGGGCGGGCCCTGGCGCGAGGCGATCGAGGCCGACCTCGACATGTCCGTGAGCGACCTGTGGGCGCTGGCGGAGGTCCGCGAAGCCGCCCGGCAGGCCGGCCGTCCCGCGCGCGTGCAGCTCAAGGCCGACACCGGACTCGGCCGCAACGGCTGCCAGCCCGCCGACTGGCCCCGACTCGTCACCGAGGCCCTGCGCGCCGAGGCCGAAGGGCTGATCCGGGTCACCGGACTGTGGTCCCACTTCGCGTGCGCCGACGAGCCGGGCCACCCCTCCATCGCCGCGCAGCTCGGCCTCTTCCGCGAGATGACCGCCCACGCCGAACAGCGCGGTCTGCACCCCGAGGTGCGGCACATCGCCAACTCGCCCGCCGCGCTCACCCTCCCCGAGACCCACTTCGACCTCGTCCGCGCCGGAATCGCCGTCTACGGCGTCTCGCCCAGCGCCGAACTCGGCACCCCGGCCGACTTCGGACTGCGCCCCGCCATGACCCTGTCCGCCTCGCTCGCCCTGGTGAAGCACGTGCCGGGCGGCCACGGCATCAGCTACGGGCACCACTACCTCACCCCCGGCGAGACCACCCTCGGCCTGGTGCCCGTCGGCTACGCGGACGGCATCCCGCGCCATGCGTCCGGCACCGGGCCGGTCCTGGTCGGCGGCAAGTGGCGTACGGTCGCCGGACGGGTCGCCATGGACCAGTTCGTGGTCGACCTCGGCGGCGACGAGCCGGAGACCGGCTCCGAGGCCGTGCTCTTCGGCCCCGGCGACCGCGGCGAGCCCACCGCCGAGGACTGGGCGCAGGCCGCCGGAACCATCGCGTACGAGATCGTCACGCGCATCGGATCGCGCGTCCCGCGCGTCTACGTCAACGAGGAGCCGGACGGGGCAGAGGGCGGGGAGCGGGCCGCGCAGGACGGGTGACCCGCGCGGACACCCGGCCGCGGCACGGCACCGCGCACGGGACGGCGGCACCCTCCGCACCCACCGGGACCGGTGCCGGCCACGGAAGCGAACAGCAGTACGGCAAAAAGAGGAGCGGTACGTGAGCGAGAGCAGTGCGGGGGGCGTCGCGAGGGCCGCCACGAAGGCCGTCGCCTCTGCCGCGGAGACGGCGGGCGGCTGGCGTCGGGTGACCGGCATCGCCGGCGCGGCGATAGGCGTGGTGGCGGCGGGCGCCGCCGCCGGGGTCGCCATCGAACGGATGACCGTCGGCCGCGGCATACGCCGCAAGGCCCGGCTCGCCCTGGACTCCGTGGGCCCCTACGGCGCCCTGCGCGGCACACCGGGCAAGGCACTCGCCGACGACGGCACCGAGCTGCACTACGAGGTCGACGACATCGACCCCGACGCCACCGCGAACCTCGGCCCGCGCCGCCGGCGGCTCTTCGGCCGCAAGGCACCCGCCCCCGTCACCGTCGTCTTCAGCCACGGCTACTGCCTCAACCAGGACTCCTGGCACTTCCAGCGCGCCGCCCTGCGCGGAGTCGTCCGCACCGTCCACTGGGACCAGCGCAGCCACGGCCGGTCCGCCCGGGGGCTCTCCCAGAGCCGCGACGGCGTGGAACTGACCATCGACCAGCTCGGCCGCGACCTGAAGGCCGTCATCGACGCCGCCGCGCCCGAGGGGCCCCTCGTGCTCGTCGGGCACTCCATGGGCGGCATGACGATGATGGCGCTGGCCTCCCAGTACCCCGAGCTGATCCGCGAGCGGGTCGTCGCCACCGCCTTCGTCGGCACCTCCTCCGGACGCCTCGGCGAGGTCAACTTCGGACTGCCCGTGGCCGGCGTCAACGCGGTGCGCCGGGTGCTCCCCGGCGTGCTCAAGGCGCTCGGGCAGCGCGCCGAGCTGGTGGAGAGAGGGCGGCGGGCCACCGCGGACCTGTTCGCCGGCGTCATCAAGCGGTACTCGTTCGCCGGCCGGGACGTCGACCCGGCGGTCGCCCGGTTCGCCGAGCGCATGATCGAGAGCACACCGATCGACGTGGTCGCCGAGTTCTACCCGGCCTTCACCGACCACGACAAGACGGAGGCGCTCGCCCTCTTCGCGGACATGCCGGTGCTGGTCCTGGCCGGGGTGCAGGACCTGGTCACGCCCAGCGAGCACAGCGAGGCCATCGCCGGTCTGCTTCCCGAGGCGGAGCTGGTGCTGGTCCCGGACGCCGGGCACCTGGTGATCCTGGAGCACCCGGAGGTCGTCACGGACCGCCTCGCCGACCTGCTCGCCCGCGCGGGCGCGGTCCCGGCAGGCACTAACGTTGACGGTTATGGAAGCACCAGCAGCACGGCACACCCCTGACCCCGGGTCCGTCGAGATCACCGTCAACGCCCCCGAGCAGATGCGCGAGCTGGGCCGCCGACTGGCCAAGCTGCTGCGCGCGGGCGACCTCGTGATGCTCAGCGGGGAGCTCGGCGCGGGCAAGACCACGCTGACCCGCGGCCTCGGCGAGGGGCTCGGCGTGCGCGGCGCCGTCACCTCCCCGACCTTCGTGATCGCCCGGGTGCATCCCTCCCTGGGCGACGGCCCGCCGCTCGTGCACGCCGACGCCTACCGCCTGTCCGGCGGGCTCGACGAGATGGAGGACCTCGACCTCGACGTGTCGCTGCCGGAGTCGGTGGTCGTCGTGGAGTGGGGCGAGGGCAAGGTCGAGGAGCTGACCGACGAGCGGCTCCAGGTCCTGATCCACCGGGCCGTCGGCACTGCGTCTTCCCGGGGGGAGACCCCCGGACCCCTGGGCACGGACGAGGTGCGGCACGTGACGGTGACGGGCATCGGGGACCGGTGGTCCGCCGTCGACCTGGGCGTTCTGACCGCCTGAGCGCCGGCCGAACTTTCCGACAGGACGTCGGCAAATTCTTGCGCAGGGTGCTCCGGGCGTGGTCACATGGTGTTCAGCCCGTGGTTAGGCGCGCCTAACCACGTCCGCCCCCGGCCCCAGGAGGCGTCCATGTCGGCCATGGAGAACAACGAACAGCGGCAGCGGCACCAGCCGGGGCCGCGGCCGTACACGGTGGGCGGTGTGTCCATGCACGACCTGCTGGCCTCCTGCGCCGCCGCCGAAGCGGTCTCCCGCCCGCCACGCGCCCCGGAGCCCTCGGACCCCCGTACCGCGGAGGAGACCCGCGAAGCGGCGTAACCCGATCGGCTGAGTTCCGGACGAACGGCGCCGGTGGCGGCGTGCCCGCGGACGGTGGGCACTCACGGAAGGCCCCCTCCGGTGACCGGCCGCCTCAGCGGATGACGACGACCTTCTGGCCGATCGTCGCGAACATCCACATCGTCTCGCCGTCCGCGCGGGACTCCCGGATGCCGCCGGTCCTGATCGCCGGGTTGGGCGTGGGCCAGGAGCCGTCCACCGCCGCGCTGAAGCCGATGACCGCCCCGTCCGTGCTGGTGAAGCGCACCACGTGCTCGACGGGGACGCCGTCGGTCCCGGTGATCGCCTTCGAACGGGACACGACCGCGTAGGTCCCCGGCGCCGGGTGGACGTTGCCGGGGCTGACCCTGAAGGTGTTCTGGACCGTCCCGTCCGCGCCGACCAGCCACACCCGGTCGTCGTCCAGCGAGTACACGACCCGCTCGCCCGTTCCCGAGCCCTTGGGCAGAGCGTTCGGGCGCCGCATGTCGCGGGGTGCCTTGGAGGCGCTCGCCGCGTGCGTAGCCTTCGGACCGGGCCGGCCGCTCAGGTTCCGCGGCACGGTCGCCTGCGCCTGGTAGGCGAGGAAGCCGACCGTGAGGACGGCCGCGGCGGTGAGCCCGGCCACGAACCCCGAACTGCTCCGTGCCACGGTCGTCCACCTCCGCATCGGTCGTACCAGCCGTCCCGCGGCGACCGTAGCAGCCGAGATCCGCCCGACCCGGGCGGCCGTGCCGGAGGCGCGGGAGCCGTAGGCTGTTTGCGTGCTCTTGCTCGCTCTGGATACCGCCACCCCCGCCGTCACCGTCGCCCTGCACGACGGCACGGCCGTCATCGCCTCCTCCAGCCAGGTGGACGCGCGCCGGCACGGAGAGCTCCTGCTGCCGGCCGTCGACCGGGTGCTCGCCGAGGCCGGGCTCAAGCTGGACGCCGTCACGGGCGTCGTCGTCGGCATCGGACCCGGCCCGTACACCGGCCTGCGCGTCGGCCTGATGACCGCCGACACCCTCGGACTCGCCCTCGGCGTGCCCGTGCACGGCCTGTGCACGCTCGACGGCCTCGCCTACGCGGCCGACGTCCCCGGCCCCTTCGTCGTGGCGACCGACGCCCGCCGCAAGGAGGTCTACTGGGCCCGCTACGCCGACTCGCGCACCCGGGTCACCGACCCGGCCGTGGACCGGCCCGCCGACATCGCCGACCAGGTCAGCGGCCTGCCCGCGGTCGGCGCGGGCGCGCTGCTCTACCCCGGGACCTTCCCGCAGGCGCACGAGCCCGAGCACGTGTCGGCCGCCGCCCTCGCCTCACTGGCCGCCGAGCGGCTGGCCGCCGGGGAGGAGCTGCCCGCGCCCCGGCCGCTGTACCTGCGCAGGCCGGACGCCCAGGTGCCCAAGAACTACAAGGTGGTCACCCCGAAGTGACGGGACAGACGACGACCGGGTCCGCCCGGTGCGCGCTGCGCGAGATGCGCTGGTGGGACATCGACCCGGTGCTGGAACTGGAGAAGGACCTGTTCCCCGAGGACGCGTGGTCCCGGGGCATGTTCTGGTCCGAGCTGGCGCACTCCAGGGGCCCGGAGGCGACCCGGCGCTACCTGGTGGCCGAGGAGGACGGCCGGCTCGTGGGGTACGCCGGGCTGGTCGCCTCCGGCGGGCAGGGTGACGTGCAGACCATCGCCGTCGCCCGCGACCACTGGGGCACCGGACTCGGCTCCCGGCTGCTGACCGAGCTGCTGCGGGCCGCGACCGCCTTCGAGTGCACGGAGGTGATGCTCGAGTGCCGCGTGGACAACGTCCGCGCGCAGAAGCTCTACGAGCGCTTCGGCTTCGAGCCCATCGGCTTCCGGCGCGGCTACTACCAGCCGGGGAACGTGGACGCCGTGGTGATGCGCCTGTCCGACCCGGCAACCTCCGTCAACGGTGTACAAGGAACCGAGATCCATGACTGACTTGAGGGACGAGCCGCTCGTCCTCGGCATCGAGACCTCCTGCGACGAGACCGGCGTCGGCATCGTCCGCGGCACCACCCTGCTGGCCGACGCGGTGGCCTCCAGCGTCGACGAGCACGCCCGGTTCGGCGGGGTCGTCCCGGAGGTGGCCTCCCGGGCCCACCTGGAGGCGATGGTCCCGACCATCGAGCGCGCGCTGAAGGAGGCGGGGGTCAGCGCCCGGGACCTGGACGGCATCGCGGTCACCGCGGGCCCCGGTCTGGCCGGCGCCCTGCTCGTCGGTGTCTCGGCGGCCAAGACGTACGCCTACGCCCTGGGAAAGCCGCTGTACGGCGTCAACCACCTCGCCTCGCACATCTGCGTGGACCAGCTGGAGCACGGCCCGCTCCCGGAGCCCACGATGGCGCTGCTGGTGTCCGGCGGGCACTCCTCGCTGCTGCTGTCCACGGACATCACCTCGGACGTGCGGCCCATGGGCGCGACGATCGACGACGCGGCGGGCGAGGCCTTCGACAAGATCGCGCGCGTACTGGACCTGGGCTTCCCCGGCGGGCCGGTCATCGACCGGTACGCGAGGGAGGGCGACCCGGCGGCGATCGCCTTCCCGCGCGGGCTGACGGGTCCGCGCGACCCCGCCTACGACTTCTCCTTCTCCGGCCTGAAGACGGCGGTGGCCCGCTGGATCGAGGCCAAGCGGGCGGCCGGGGAGGACGTGCCGGTGCGTGACGTGGCCGCGTCCTTCCAGGAGGCGGTGGTGGACGTGCTGACCCGCAAGGCCGTACGGGCCTGCAAGGACGAGGGCGTCGACCATCTGATGATCGGCGGCGGCGTGGCCGCGAACTCGCGGCTGCGGGCGCTGGCGCAGGAGCGGTGCGAGGCGGCCGGGATCCGTCTGCGGGTGCCCCGGCCCAAGCTGTGCACGGACAACGGCGCGATGGTCGCTGCGCTCGGCGCCGAGATGGTCTCGCGGGGGCGCGCGGCCTCCAGCTGGGACCTGTCGGCGGACTCGTCCCTGCCGGTGACGGATCCCCATGTGCCGGGCACCGGGCACACCCACGACCATGTGCACGAGGTCAGCAAGGAGAACCTGTACCCGTGACGGTGGCGCTGATGTGGGAGGCGCGGGCGGTCGCGGGCCGGGGGGAGGAACTGCTCACCTGGGCGCGGCGGCAGGAACTCGGCGGGCGGCCGCTGCGGCGGGAGACCTTCCGCGCCCCGCAGGACCGGGTGCTCGTGATCACCTGGTGGGACGCGGAGTTCACCGCGGAGCTTCCGGAACTCCCCGAGCCGTCGGGGGACTTGGTCACGCGGGCCGTGCATCGGTGGCGGTTCGAGTCGGTGGGGGACGGCCAGGACGGCTGATTGGCCTCCGGCCCCTCCGGTGGTCTATGATCATCACACGCAAGCGGCCAACTGAGGTTCGCGAGCAGTGCGTTGGTGGTCCAAGGAAAGACGTCCCGCTTCCTGCGGGGAGATGCAGGTGCAAGGCCTGCCCGGCGCTCGACGAAACCCCGCCCCCGGTGTAACCGGGGGCGGGTTTTTGTTTTTGGGGCTCCGGCCCAAACCCCGCTTTCCCACCCTCCCGCCCGTCTCGGTGAGTTGAGTGGTTCGAGCCCGACCCATGGGGCTCCGCTTTTCGGGGCTCCGCCCCGAGCCCGGCCGGGGCTCTGCCCCCGCGCCCCCGCTTCCCTCTCGCCCGTCTCGGTAGGCGCCGGGTGGGCTGGTTTTCAGCCCGTCCGGCGTTTGAGGACGAGGCCGTTCGGGCCGAAGCGGGGGGCCGGGGGCGGTAGGCCCCGGGGTGGGTCAGGGCGTCGGCGAGACTTCTGTCTCGCAGTGCAGGCGGCGCTCCGTGCCGACCTCCCGGACCTGGCCCGTCAGGGTCAGGCGGGCCGTGTGGCGGACGTCCGACGACGAGGCGGCCAGGCGGATTTCCAGGGCGCCCGGTTCGACCACGCGCCGGCCCGTGCGGTCGGTGAACGCGGACAGGTCCGCGTGGAAGCGGAACGTGACCCGGCGGGACTCGCCGGGCTCCAGCTCCAGCCGCCGGTAGCCGATCAGGCGGACGTCCGGGCGGGTCACCGACGCCACCGGGTCGTGCAGGTACAGCTGCACGACCTCCGCGCCGGCCCGGTCACCGGCGTTGCGCACGGTCACGGAGACGTCGTACGAGCCGTCCGTGCCGATCTCCGCGCCGGTCCCGATGACATCGTTGCCCTGGAAGTCCGACCACTCGAACGCCGTGTAGGACCCCCCGTGCCCGAACGGGTACAGCGGGGTCGGGTCCAGGCTGCTCACCTCGCCCGCCAGGCCCAGCGGCGGCTGGAGGTACGTCCACGGCTGGCCGCCGGGCCCGCGCGGCACGCTCACCGGCAGCCGGCCCGAGGGGTTCACGCGGCCCGACAGGACGCCCGCGACCGCCGGGCCGCCCTCCTCGCCCGGGAAGAACGCCTGCACGGCCGCGCCGAGCCGGCCGTCCCAGCGGCCGAGCGCGTAGGGGCGGCCGGTGAGCAGGACGAGGACGACGGGGACACCCGTCTCCACCAGCGCGTCGAGCAGGGCGCCCTGGACGCCGGGCAGCGAGAGGTCCGCCACGTCGCAGCCCTCGCCCGACGTGCCCCGGCCGAACAGGCCCGAGCGGTCGCCTAGGACGGCCACGCACACGTCGGCCTCCCGCGCCCGGGCGACCGCCTCCTCGAAGCCGGAGACGTCGGGTTCCAGGACGTCGCAGCCCTCCGTGAACGTCACCTTCGCGTCGGGCAGTTCGCCGCGCAGGGCGTCCAGCAGGGTGGGGATCTCGATGCCCATGGGCACCTCGGGGTGCTGGGTGCCCACGTGCGAGGGGAAGGAGTAGCAGCCGAGCATCGCCAGGGCGTCCGCCGCCCGGGGGCCGACGACCGCGATCCGGGTGTCGGGGGAGAGCGGCAGCACCCCGTCCGGGTTGGCCAGCAGCACCACCGACTCCTCGGCCACCCGGCGGGCCACGGCCCGGTTCTCCGCCGAGTCCAGGTCGATCGACTCGGCGGGGGTGTCCGCGGCCCAGTCCTCGTCCAGCAGGCCCAGTTCGCACTTCTGGAGCAGGACACGGCGGGCGGCGCGCTCCACCAGGGACTCCGCGACGGTGCCGTCCTGGACCGCCGCGACCAGTTCCTTGCCGTAGCACTTGAGCGTCGGCAGTTCGACGTCGATCCCGGCGGTCAGGGCCAGGTGCGCCGACTCGGCGGGAGTGCCGGCGACCCGGTGCAGGGTCCGCAGGAAGTCGATGGCGAAGTAGTCGGCGACCACGGTGCCGGTGAAACCCCACTGCTCACGCAGGAGTCCGGTGAGCAGCCGCGGGTCCGCGGAGGCCGGTACGCCGTCCGTCTCCGTGTACGCGGCCATCACCGAGCGCGCGCCGCCCTCGCGCAGCGCCATCTCGAACGGCGGGAGGGTGACGTCGGCGAACTCCCGGGTGCCGGCCCGCACCGGGGCCAGGTTGCGGGCGCCCGTCGAGGAGGCGTACCCGGCGAAGTGCTTCAGCGTGGACACGATCCCCGCCGACTCCAGGCCCCGCACGTACGCGCTGCCGATCGTGCCGACCAGGTACGGGTCCTCGCCGACGGTCTCCTCGACCCGGCCCCAGCGCGGGTCGCGGACCACGTCCAGGACGGGCGCGAGGCCCTGGTGCACGCCCACCGAGCGCATGTCCCGCCCGATGCGGCCGGCCATCTCCTCCACCAGCTCCGGATCGAACGTGGCACCCCACGCCAGCGGGACCGGATAGGCGGTCGCACCCCAGGCGGTGAAGCCGGCCAGGCACTCCTCGTGCGCGACCGCGGGAATGCCGAAGCGGCCGGCCTCGGCGATCCTGCGCTGGGCGCGGGCCAGTGCCTGCGCGCCCAGCGCAGGGTCCACGGGGGCGGTGCCGAAGGAGCGGGTGAGCTGGCCGAGCCCGAGGGTGATCAGCTCGTCCCAGTCGTAGTCCGTGTTCATCTGCTGCTGGTGCGGAGCGACGCCGTCGCCGTCCGTCGCGGCGCCCACCCACACGCCGTAGAGCTGGGCGACCTTCTCCGCGAGGGTCATCCGGGAGAGCAGGTCGTCGACGCGGGCGGCGGCGGACAGGGCGGGGTCGCGCCAGGGGGCGGTGGTCATGAAACTCCTGTCGGGTCTGTCACTGAGGGGGGAATCGGCTGCCGCCGGTCGGTCCGGGTCACTTGCCGCCCACTCCCATCAGGCCGCCCACGAGGGCGCGCCGGGCCACCAGGTAGACGGCGAAGATCGGGATGCCGGAGAGGACGACGGAGGCGAGCAGCGCGGGGATGTTCACGCCGAACTCACTGACGTAGTTGAACAGTCCGAGGGTGAGCACGCGCGGGCCGTCGGACTGGGTGAAGATCAACGGGAAGAGGAAGCCGTTCCAGGCCTGGAGGGCGGAGTAGACGACGACCGTGCTGATGCCGCCCTTGGCCATCGGGATGACCAGTTGGAACAGCATCCTGGTGGGGGAGGCGCCGTCCAGCGCCATCGCCTCGTAGAGCTCCTCGGAGATGTCCCGCAGGGTGCCGGTGAGGATGAGCGTCGAGACGGGCATCGCGAACGCCGCCGTCGGCAGGATGACCGCGAGCAGACTGTCGTAGAGTTCCAGCTTGGCGATCATCAGGTAGAGCGGGACGACGACCGCCTGGGCCGGGATCGCGACCCCGAGCAGGAACATGCGGAAGGCCGCGCCCGACCAGAAGCTGCGGGTGCGGACGGCGACGTAGGCGAGCGGGACGCACAGGACGAGGACGATGGCCACCACCGCCGCCGCGACGGTGATCGTGTTGGCGAGGAGATGGCCGAAGCCGTTGTGCAGGACGGTGTTGTAGTTCTCCAGGGTCGGGTGCCTGGGCGGGTCGAGGGCGCTGCCGCCCAGGCTCTCGTCCTGGTGGGTCAGCGACGTCGTGATCATCGCGTAGATCGGGACGATCACGACGATCAGCCAGATCACCGAGCCGAGGCCGGCCAGCGGGTTCGGGCGTTTGGTCCAGTGGCGCCGGCGGTGCGCCGGGGCCGTCCTCACCCCCGCCTCGGAGGCGTCCAGCGGACGGCGTGGCAGCGTATCGTGTGACACCTCGTCACATTCCTTCCCTGGTGCTGCGCATGGCGCCGAAGCCGGTCAGCCGGACCAGCAGCAGCGACAGCGCGGTGGCGGCCACGACGAGGAAGGACGCGATCGCGCTCGCGTAGCCGAAGTCGTAGCTCTTGAAGCCCGCCTCGTACATCAGGTACGGCAGGATCGCGGTGTCCGTCCCGGGGCCGCCCTGGGTCAGGATCAGGACGGTCTCGAAGTACGTGAGCGAGCCGACGATCATCAGCACGCTGGACGTGGTCGCCGTGTTGCGCAACTGGGGCAGGGTGATCGAGAAGAACTGGCGGTAGCGGCCGGCGCCGTCGATGGCCGCGGCCTGGTAGAGGACCTCGGGGATCTGCCGTGCCCCGCCCTGGTAGATCAGGGTGTGGAAGGGGATGAACTGCCAGCCGCCGACGAAGACGATCGCGAGGAAGGCGCCGGACGTCGAGCCGAACGTGTCCGCGTGGATGATGCCGAAGTTCGGGTTGAGCAGGGAGTAGAACAGCAGCGCGATCGCCGTCGAGGACAGCAGGAACGGCGTGAAGAAGATCGCCGACAGTACCGCCCGGTTGCGCTGCCTGCCCGCCGCCCACACGCCCAGCAGCAGCGAGATCACGGTCTGGAAGGTCCAGCTCACGACGGTGAGCAGCACGGTCACCGTCAGGGACTGGGTCAGGCGCGGGTCGTGCAGCAGCTTCTGCCAGTTGGCCAGGCCCACCGGTTCGGGGTCGCCGAGGCCGTTCCACTTGGTGAACGACAGGTAGAGGGCCAGGGCCATCGGCGCGATGGCGAAGAAGGCGAAGAACAGAACGCCGGGCAGGGCCCAGGCGGCGTGCGGGCGACCGGCCC
The DNA here is from genome assembly GCF_044750345.1 of Streptomyces sp. NPDC088817. Lineage (NCBI taxonomy): Bacteria > Bacillati > Actinomycetota > Actinomycetes > Kitasatosporales > Streptomycetaceae > Streptomyces > Streptomyces sp. NPDC088817. The sequence goes on along the minus strand of NZ_JBIVJN010000004.1, from coordinate 210,386 downwards.
GCACGCCCTGCCCGGGCCTGCCCTTCGTTCCGGTGGAGACCGTCGAACTCACTTCAGCCCCTGGAGCGCGGATACGAACTGGTTCGGGCTCGACTTGCCCACGAACAGCTTGTTGATCTCGGTGAGCATCGGCGTGGCCCAGTTCGGGTCGACCGCCTGGTCCCAGCTCAGGGTGAACGCGGGCGCCTGCTGCACCATCTCGTACTGGAACTTGGCGAACTCGGGGTTGGGGGAGGCGTCCAGCAGCGTGGCCGCGTTGGACGTGGTCGGGATGTCGCCGTTGGCGATCAGCGCCTTGGCGTACTCCTCGGAGGCGCACGTCCGCAGGAAGGCGATCGCCGCGTCCTTGTTGGACGTACGGGAGTTCACCGACCAGTAGTTGGTGGGGTTGCCGACGACGTTGCGGATGTCGCCGGCGCCGCCCTCGTACTGGGGGAACGCGAACCAGCCCAGGTTCTTCTTGGCGAAGTCCGGGAAGACGCCGAGCTGCGTGGAGTACTCCCACGAGCCCATCAGGTGCATGGCCGCCTTGCCCTTGGCGAAGACCGCCGGCGCGCCGTGGTCGTTGTACGCCACCGAGCTGAAGCCCTTGCCGAAGGCGCCGTCGTCGATGAGCTGCTTGACCGTCTGGGCGGCCTTGAGGACGGCCGGGTCGCCCCAGCCGGAGGCGTCGCCGTTCCTGATCTTGTCGAAGACGCCGGGGCCGCCGATGCGGTCGACCAGGTACTCCAGCCACATCAGTTCCGGCCAGACGTCGGCACCGCCGAGCGCGAACGGGGTGACGCCCGCCTTCTTCAGCTTGGCGTTGATGTCGAGCAACTGGTTCCAGGTGGTGGGCGGCTGGAGGTTGTGCTCGGCGAAGACGGTCTTGTTGTAGAAGACCATCACCGGCTGCATGCCGCGCATCGGTATGCCGTAGTTGCGGCCGCCCACGGAGCCGGCCGTGATGATCGAGGGCAGGAAGCCGCTCTTGAGGACCGGGTCGGACTCGATGATGTCGGTGAGGTCGACGAGCTGGTTGGCCTCCTTGTACGCCTTGATGGAGCCGCCGCCCCAGTTGAAGAAGATGTCCGGGGCGTTGGGCGAGCCCATCGCCGTGCGGAGCTTGGCCGGGTAGTCCGAGGCCGGCACCTTCTCCAGGTTGATTCTGCCCTTCGCCTTCTTGGCCTCGGCGGAGGCGTTGAACCGCTTGACGGCGGCGTTCTGCACCTTCACCGCGTCGTCGCCGTACACCATCGCCGTGAGGGTGTCGCCCGAGCCGCCGGATCCGCTGCCGGAGCCGCAGGCGGTCAGTCCGGCGGCCGAGATGAGGGTGGTGGCGCCGGCGCCGAGAAACCAGCGCCTGCTGTAGGACTCCATGTGACGGCACCTCTCACGAATGTCGTGTTCCGATTGTTCGTCTGGCCGAACTCGACTGGTCGAATGTTTCGTATGACCCTTCGAATGTTCCGGGAACCTAAAGCGGTCGAGGGGGTTCGTCAAGAGGTCGCGCAGAGATACGATCGCGACCATGAAGCCGACGAAGACCGCAGGAACGCAGACCGCCACGCTCGCCGAGATCGCCCGCGAGGCCGGCGTGTCGGCTCCGACTGTTTCGAAGGTTCTCAACGGTCGTGCCGATGTCGCCCCGACCACGCGTTCCCGGGTCGAGGAGCTGCTGCGGGCGCACGGCTACCGGCGCAGGCGGGCGGAGGCGACCCGCTCGCCGCTGATCGACGTGGTCTTCCACGAGCTGGAGAGCGCCTGGGCGATGGAGGTCATCCGGGGCGTGGAGAACGTGGCGCGGGACGCGGGGCTGAGCGTCGTGCTCTCCGAGAGCGCGGGCCGGCTCACTCCCGGGCGGACCTGGGCCGACCAGGTCGCCGCCCGCCGGCCGCACGGCGTGGTCCTGGTGCTGTCCGGGCTCGACGAGTCCCAGCGGGCGCTGCTGACCAGCCGCTCCATCCCGTTCGTGGTGATGGACCCGGCGGGCGATCCGGGCGCCGACGTGCCCTCGATCGGCGCCACCAACTGGCAGGGCGGGCTGGCCGCCACCCGGCATCTGGTGGAGCTCGGGCACACCCGCATCGGCGCCATCAGCGGGCCCTCCCGGATGATGTGCAGCCGCGCCCGCGTCGACGGCTACCGGGCCGCCCTGGAGACGGCCGGGCTGCCGGTGGACCCGTCGCTGATCGTGACCGGCGACTTCCACCACGAGGCCGGCTACCGGCTCGGTCTGAGGCTGCTGCGCCGCGAGGACCGGCCGACCGCCGTCTTCGCGGGCAACGACCTCCAGGCGCTCGGCGTGTACGAGGCGGCGCGCGAGCTCGGCCTGCGCGTCCCGGAGGACCTGAGCGTGGTCGGCTTCGACGATCTGCCGGTGGCGCGCTGGGTCGGGCCGCCGCTGACGACCGTGCGCCAGCCGCTGACGGAGATGGCCGAGGCGGCGGCGAAGCTGGTCCTCGACCTCGGGCGCGAGGAGGACGCGCCGGTGGCGACCCGGGTGGAGCTGGCCACGAGTCTGGTGGTGCGCAGCAGCACGGCGGCGCCCGCGAAGTGAAGCCCAAGTGCCCATAGGTTCCGGGAAGATGAGATTTTCCGAAGAAATCGGTCATGGGCGCCTCCCCCTGTCGGGTCCCGCGTGAGTCGGACGTATGTTCCTCCCCGTGAGGGGACACAACAGGGGACATGACAGCGGCCAGGGCGACAACGACAGCGACAGCGGGGACGCGGGCAAAGGCCCCGGCCGGCGGTCACGGGCCCTGAAGGCCGTGGGACTCGGCCTGACGGGTGTCCTGGCGCTGGGCGTCGCGGCGGCGGGCGTCGCGTACTGGCACCTGAACCAGAACATCAAGGGCGTCGACATCAACAGCGCGCTCGGGGACGACCGCCCGCCCAGACCGCTCAGCGCGCCGTCGGCGAACACGGCCGATCTGCCCAGCGGGGCCCTCAACATCCTGGTCCTCGGCTCGGACTCGCGCAGCGGCGCGCAGAACAAGGAACTCGGCGGCGGCGACAGCGAGGGCGCCCGCTCCGACACCGCGATGGTCGTGCACATCGACGCGGGCCGGACCTCGGCCACAGTGGTGAGCATCCCGCGCGACACGCTGGTGACCCGCCCGTCCTGCCCGCTGGAGTCCGGCGGGCACACGGCGGTGGCCGACTACGCCATGTTCAACAGCGCGTACTCGGTGGGCGGTCCGGTGTGCGCGGTCAAGACGGTCGAGTCGCTCACCGGCATCCGCATGGACCACTACGTCGAGATCGACTTCTCCGGCTTCGCGAAGCTGGTGGACGCGATGGGCGGGGTCACCGTCACCACCGAGCTGGACATCGACGACGACAAGAGTCATCTGCACCTGAAGGCCGGCACCCACCATCTGGACGGCACCGACGCCCTCGCCCTGGCCCGCACCCGGTACGGCGTGGGCGACGGCAGCGACCTGGGCCGCATAGGCCTCCAGCAGACGCTGGTCAAGGCGCTGCTGGAACAGGTGTCCGACTCCGGCCTGCTGAACGACCCCGCCGGGCTCTACCGGGTCGCCGACGCGGTGACCGGCAGCCTGACCACCGACACCGGCCTGGACTCGCTGGGCGAGCTGACGACCCTCGGCGAGAGCCTGCGCGGCCTGTCGGCGCAGGACGTGAAGACGGTGACCATGCCGGTGGTGACGGCCCCGTGGAACCCCAACCGGGTGGTGGCGCAGGAACCGGACGCGGCGGACCTGTGGGCGTCGCTGCGGTGACCGTGACCGTTGGCCACGGACCCCTCTGACCTGCTGAAACGCCCTTCGGGAAAAATCTCCGAAGAAATTCCGGGGAGTGTGTCGATTCCGCCGGCTCCTGTTCGACGTACGCGGTGAGAGGCGGGGAGAGGCCCCGCCGGCCGACCGAGGAGTCACCGATGCCGCGTTACCTGTCGCTTGTGAAGATCGACGAGAACACCGTGCCCGCCGAGGGGCCCAGCCCCGAGCTGATGCAGCGGATGGGGGAACTGATCGAGGAGGTCACCAAGGCGGGAGTGATGCTGGACACCGCCGGGCTGATGCCGTCCGCGCACGGCAGCCGGGTGCACTGGGAGGGCGGGCGGATCTCCGTCACCGACGGGCCCTTCACGGAGTCGAAGGAGGTCGTCGGCGGCTACGCGCTCATGCAGTGCAAGGACATGGCGGAGGCCGTCGAGTGGGCCAAGCGGTTCCTCCAGGTGCACGAGGAGTTCTGGACGGTGACCTGCGAGGTGCGCGAGATCACCGAGGGCTGAGTGCTCCTTGGCCCAGGGCCGCCGGGGGTGTTCGATGGTGTGTTGTGGAACAGCGGCACGCCCCCACCGAACCCCCCGGCGCCCCGGAGGCGGACCTCGAGACCGTCTTCCGGCTGGAGTCGCCGCGGGTCGTCGCGGCCGTCGCCCGGATCGTGCGGGACGTCGGCATCGCCGAGGAGCTGACGCAGGACGCAATGGTCGCCGCGCTGGAGCAGTGGCCCCGGGACGGGCTGCCGGCCAACCCCGGCGCCTGGCTGATGACCACCGCCCGGCGCCGGGCCGTCGACCTGGTGCGCCGCCGGGAGCGGTACGCGCGCAAGCTCCAGGAGATCGGCCGGAACCTGGAGACGGTCCCGCCGCCCGAGGAGCCCCCGGCCCCGGACGACATCGACGACGACCTGCTGCGCCTGGTCTTCACCACCTGCCACCCCGTGCTGTCCGCCGAGGCGCGCACCGCCCTCACCCTGCGGCTGCTCGGCGGCCTGACGACGGCCGAGATCGCCCGCGCCTTCCTCGTGCCCGAGCCGACGGTCGCCCAGCGGATCGTGCGCGCCAAACGCCTCCTGGCCGAGCGGAACGTCGCCTTCGAGGTGCCGTACGGCCCCGAGCGCGAGGCCCGGCTCGGCTCGGTCCTCGGCGTCATCTACCTGATCTTCAACGAGGGGTACGCCGCGACGGCCGGCGACGACTGGCTGCGCCCGGGGCTGTGCGAGGACGCGCTGCGCCTGGCCCGGCTGCTGGCCGGCCTGATGCCGAAGGAACCCGAGGCGCACGCCCTGGTGGCCCTGCTGGAGTTCCAGGCCTCCCGCGCCGCCGCCCGCACCGGTCCGCACGGTGAACCGGTGCTGCTCAAGGACCAGGACCGCCGTCGCTGGAACCGTATGCTCATCGCCCGTGGTGTTGCCGCGCTGGCCCGCGCCGACACCACCGGGGTCCCCGGTCCGTACGCCCTGCAGGCTGCCATCGCCGCCTGCCACGCGCGCGCGTACACGTATGAGGAGACCGACTGGCCCGCCATCGTCACCCTGTACGGCCTCCTGGCCGCCCGGTCCCCCTCCCCCGTCGTGGAGCTGAACCGAGCCGTCGCCGTCTCGATGGCGGAGGGACCGGCCCCGGCCCTGGAGATCGTCGACGCCCTGGCCGCCGAACCCGCCCTGCGCGCCTACCACTTGCTGCCCAGCGTCCGCGCGGACCTGCTGGCCCGTCTCGGACGCACCGAGGAGGCGCGCGCCGAGTTCGAACGGGCGGCGTCCCTGGCCCGCAACGAGCGGGAGCGGGAGCTGCTGTCGAGGCGGGCCGCCGAGAACGGCTGAGGGAGCCCCGGCGGGGTGGTCGCCGCCTCCCGCGCGCGTCAGCCCGCCGGGTGGCCGATCAGCATGGCCGGCGCCCCGGCGACCCGGGTGAGGAACACCGTCGCCGCGTTCTTCCCGTGCGGCTTCGGCAGGACCCTTCTGCGCAGTTCCTCGGGCTCCACCGCCGAGCCCCGCTTCTTCACGGTCAGCGTGCCCACCTCGCGCTCCCGCAGCAGCGCCTTGAGCTTCTTGACGTTGAAGGGCAGCCGGTCGGTGATCTCGTAGGCGGTGGCGTACGGGGTGGGGCGCAGCTCGTCGGCGGTCACGTACGCGATGGTCGCGTCGATCAGGCCGCCGTCGAGCTGCTGGGCGACCTCGGCGACCAGATGGGAGCGGACGACGGCGCCGTCGGGCTCGTACAGATAGCGGCCCGGGGTGCGGACCGCGGGGTCCGGCAGGCCGCGGCCGCGCAGGGTGCGCGGGCCGGGCAGCAGGGTGGCCCTGATCAGGCCCGGCTCGGTGCCGAACCACAGCACCGCCTCCTTCACGTCCCCGCCGTCGGAGATCCACTCGGCCTCGGCCTGCGGCGGGACCAGCTCGTGCGGGATGCCGGGGGCGATCTTCAGGGCCGCGCGGGGCGCCCGGAGCGCGGCGCCGACGGCCCAGGACAGCGGCGGAGAGTACGCCTCCGGGTCGAAGATGCGCCCGCCCCGACCGCTGCCCCCTCTGCGGGCCGGATCCACGAACACCGCGTCGTACGCCGCCGTGTCGACCTCCGTGACGTCCGCCTCCCGCACCTCGATCAGGTCCGCCAGCCCGAGCGCCTCGGCGTTCGCGCGGGCCGCGGCGGCGGTCAGCGGGTCCCGGTCCACGGCGAGGACCCGGATCCCGGCGCGGGCGAGGGCGACGGCGTCACCGCCGATCCCGCAGCACAGGTCCGCGACCGAGGTCACCCCCGACTCCCGCAGCCGGCCCGCCCGGTAGGCCGCCACGCTCGCCCGCGTCGACTGCTCCACCCCGTTCGGCGTGAAGAACATCCGCCCCGCGTCCTCGGCCCCGAACTTCGCGGCCGCCCGCTGCCGCAGCCGGGCCTGGCCGAGCGCCGCCGACACCAGTGCGGCGGGGTGCTCACGGCGCAGCCGGGTGGCGACGGCGAGTTCGTCGGCGGGCTCGGTGCCGCGCACCTCGTCGAGGAGGGCGCGGCCCTCGGGGGTGAGCAGCGAGGCGAAGGCGTGGAGGTGGTCGTTCACCGGCTCATTGTGGGCCAGTCGGTGGACGGTGTGCCTCCGGCCGCGGTGTCGCCCCGGGTTCCGGGCGGTGGCCTGCGAGGATCCGGCGCCATGAGGCTTGTAGGACAAAACGATAAAAAGAGTCATGAAAGGTTCCCGAGTCGCAGGAACCGGGTCCGCGGCGGGCTCGCGGTCCTCGCCGTCGCCACACTCGCCTCCGGCTGCGCGGAGCCGGCGGCGCAGGTGCGCCCGGCCCCCGGCCAGCCGCGCCACCAGGCGCCCGCCGCCCCCGCCCCCGGCTCCTACGCCGACCGCCTGCAGCCCTCCGCCGCGCAGCGTGCGGCCACCGCCAGGCGCTGGGGCCTGGAGCAGGTCCCGCTGATCCCCCCGAGGCCGCCCACGAGGAAACTCAGGGCCACCGCCCGCGCCGGTTTCGAGGTCAACCACCAGGAGGACTGGAACCTGCCCCCGGTCTTCACCACGGTCCCCACCAAGGACAAGGTCGTCTTCCTCACCATCGACGACGGAGCGGAGAAGGACCCGGAGTTCCTGCGCATGATGCGGGACCTGAAGATCCCGTACACCGCCTTCCTCAGCGACTACCTGATCAAGGACGACTACGACTACTTCCGGAAGATGCAGGCCTCGGGGGTCACCCTCAACAACCACACCCTGCACCATCCCTACCTGCCGGGCCTCTCCTACGAGGAGCAGCGCCGCGAGATCTGCGACACGCAGGACATCATGGAGAAGCAGTTCGGCAAGCGCCCGAGGATGCTCCGCCCGCCCTACGGCAACTACAACCAGGACACCCTGCGCGCCGCCAAGTCCTGCGGCATCGAGTACGCGCCGATCTGGAACGAGGAGGTCTACGTCGACCACTGGGAGTTCCGCGAGGACGACCAGCGGCTGCGCCCCGGCGACATCGTGCTCACCCATTTCCGCGGCCGCGGCGAGTGGAACGGCACGATGGCCGACGACATGCGCCGCTTCCTGAACAAGGTCACGGCCGACGGGTACGCGGTGGCCCGGCTGGAGGACTACCTGTGAGGCTGCGGCCCCTCAGGCCCCGGAACGTGGCGGTGGCTTTGCTCGCCGCCTCCCTGCTGACCGGCTGCGCCACGTCCGTCGACCCCCTCGAACGGCTCGGCCGCAAGGCGGCGCAGGGCGTACGGTCGCCGAGCCCGGCGGCGGCCGACCAGGCCTACCGGCGCTGGGGACTCAGGGCGCCGCTGCCCGCACCGCCGAAGCCGCCGGCCCGCCCGGCGCACCGCGCCGACGCCGCCCCGTCCGGTGGCCTGCCCGAGGTCGTGGACCGCATCGCCACCTCCGATCCGGTCGTCTTCCTCACCTACGACGACGGCGCGGAGAAGGATCCGCGGTTCGTCGACATGGTCCGTGAACTGCGGCTGCCGGTCAGCATGTTCCTCACGGACAGTGTCGTCGGACCGGGGTACGGGCACTTCGCGCACCTGATGTCGGTCGGCGCGGACCTCCAGAACCACACCCTGGACCACCCCTCGCTGCGCGGACTTCCCTACGCGGGCCAGCGCGCCGAGATCTGCGGCCAGCGGGACAAGATCCGCTCCCGCTTCGGCGTCACCCCCCGCCTCTTCCGCCCGCCCTACGGCAGATACGACACGACGACCCTGCGCGCCTCCGCCGACTGCGGGGTCTCGGCGGTCGTCCTGTGGCGCGCCGCCACGACCGACACCGGCCTGCGCTTCAGCCACGGCCCCCACGAGCTGCGCCCCGGCGACATCCTCCTGGTCGCCTCGGACGACGACGACCTCGACGGCCCACCCCTCCGCGACCGCACGACCCGCCTACTCCGCACCATCCAGGAAAAGGGCCTGACGGTAGGCCGCCTGCAGGACTATCTCTGAGGAGAGTCCGGCAAAAACAGCCCGTCCGGCGCTTGAGGACGAGGCCGTTCAGGCCGATCCGGGGGTCTGGGGGCGACAGCCCCCAGGGACGCCCACACACACCCACAGCACCTCGAACACACGTTCACTCAAGAGGCGCCACCCGCCGACGCGCCGCGAGGCAATTGGCACTCCGCTTGACCGAGTGCTAATCCCGGTCATAGTCTCAGGTCTGGCACTCCCCCCTGGAGAGTGCCAACACAGCGACGGGCAGGTCCGGCACCCGCGACGACGGATCGACCTGGTCGCCACCTCAGACAGTTAACCCCGTGAGATCTCCGAAGGGGGAGGTCGGATCGTGACGACCGCCAGCACCAAGGTTGCCATCAAGCCGCTCGAGGACCGCATCGTGGTCCAGCCGCTCGACGCCGAGCAGACCACGGCCTCTGGCCTGGTCATCCCGGACACCGCCAAGGAGAAGCCCCAGGAGGGCGTCGTCCTGGCCGTGGGCCCGGGCCGCTTCGAGGACGGCAACCGTCTTCCGCTCGACGTGAAGGTCGGCGACGTCGTGCTCTACAGCAAGTACGGCGGCACCGAGGTGAAGTACAACAACGAGGAGTACCTCGTCCTCTCGGCTCGCGACGTCCTCGCGATCATCGAGAAGTAGTTCACCCGCTTCTTCACGAAGACGAAGCAATTCTGCTTGAGCTGCGCCCCTGGCCCCCCGCGACCGATAAGAAGCCGGGCGCCCGGGGCGCAGTGTCTTTCCACCAGATTTCGAGAGGGCTCCCGCTGCCATGGCGAAGATCCTGAAGTTCGACGAGGACGCCCGTCGCGCCCTCGAGCGCGGCGTCAACAAGCTTGCCGACACGGTCAAGGTGACGATCGGCCCCAAGGGCCGCAACGTCGTCATCGACAAGAAGTTCGGCGCGCCCACCATCACCAACGACGGCGTCACCATCGCCCGCGAGGTCGAGATCGAGGACCCGTACGAGAACCTCGGCGCCCAGCTGGTGAAGGAGGTGGCGACCAAGACCAACGACATCGCGGGTGACGGCACCACCACCGCCACCGTGCTCGCCCAGGCGCTCGTGCGCGAGGGCCTGAAGAACGTCGCCGCGGGCGCCTCCCCGGCCGCTCTGAAGAAGGGCATCGACGCCGCGGTCAAGGCCGTCTCCGACGAGCTGCACGCCTCGGCCCGCCCGATCGACGAGAAGTCCGACATCGCCGCGGTCGCCGCGCTGTCCGCCCAGGACCAGCAGGTCGGCGAGCTCATCGCCGAGGCGATGGACAAGGTCGGCAAGGACGGCGTCATCACCGTCGAGGAGTCCAACACCTTCGGTCTGGAGCTGGACTTCACCGAGGGCATGGCCTTCGACAAGGGCTACCTGTCCCCGTACTTCGTCACGGACCAGGAGCGTATGGAGGCCGTCCTCGACGACCCGTACATCCTGATCCACCAGGGCAAGATCTCCGCCATCGCGGACCTGCTCCCGCTCCTCGAGAAGATCATCCAGGCCAACGCCTCGAAGCCGCTGCTGATCATCGCCGAGGACGTCGACGGCGAGGCCCTGTCGACCCTGGTCGTCAACAAGATCCGCGGCACGTTCAACGCCGTGGCCGTCAAGGCCCCCGGCTTCGGCGACCGCCGCAAGGCGATGCTCCAGGACATGGCGGTCCTCACCGGCGCCACGGTCATCTCCGAGGAGGTCGGTCTCAAGGTCGACCAGGCCGGTCTTGACGTCCTCGGCTCCGCCCGCCGCGTCACCGTCACCAAGGACGACACCACGATCGTCGACGGCGCCGGCAACAAGGACGACGTGGTGGGCCGCGTCTCCCAGATCAAGGCCGAGATCGAGAACACCGACTCCGACTGGGACCGCGAGAAGCTCCAGGAGCGCCTCGCGAAGCTGGCCGGCGGCGTGTGCGTGATCAAGGTCGGCGCCGCCACCGAGGTGGAGCTGAAGGAGAAGAAGCACCGTCTGGAGGACGCCATCTCCGCGACCCGCGCCGCGGTCGAGGAGGGCATCGTCTCCGGTGGTGGCTCCGCGCTCGTCCACGCCGTGAAGGTCCTGGAGGGCAACCTCGACAAGACCGGCGACGAGGCCACGGGTGTCGCGGTCGTCCGCCGCGCCGCCGTCGAGCCGCTGCGCTGGATCGCCGAGAACGCCGGCCTCGAGGGCTACGTCATCGTCTCCAAGGTGGCGGAGCTGGAGAAGGGCAGCGGCTACAACGCCGCCACCGGCGAGTACGGCGACCTGGTCAAGGCCGGAGTCATCGACCCGGTCAAGGTCACCCGCTCCGCCCTGGAGAACGCCGCCTCCATCGCCTCCCTGCTGCTCACGACCGAGACCCTGGTCGTCGAGAAGAAGGAAGAGGAAGAGCCGGCCGCAGCGGGCCACGGCCACGGCCACGCCCACTGACGCTCCGCTGAACCGAGCCGCGTCACCGGTGCCCGGCACCCCTTCGGGGGCGCCGGGCACCGGCGTTTGGGCTCCTGCCCCCCGGGGTTCCGATGCCGGGTGCGGCCCGACGGTGGTTGCTCGCGCAGTTCCCCGCGCCCCTTACGGCCGGACCAAGGAAGTGGCTCTTACCGGCGCCGAAGGAGCCGTGCAGGTAGGCGGCGTACGACGCGTTCTTCCGTACCGCGCCGCGCACCAGCTTCAGCGCCTTGTCGAACTCCTCCCGGAGTTGCGGGGTGACCACGTACTCCTCGACCCGCCCCGCCGAGCGTCCGGTGAACCCCTGGGACAGCTCGACCTTGAAGTCGCCGGCGTAGACGTCCTCCTTGATGTCGAGTACGTCCCTCAGCGCGACGGTGTTGGCGCCCCTGGTCATCAGCCGCTCCCGCTCCCCACAGCACACGCCCGGCCACCCCCGCGGCCGGGCTTCCTCGGGACCGGGTCGGTGAACCCGTGCCCCATACAACTCCTCCATATCGTGCCGGCTCGGACCGGGGCAATGGGCCGGGGAAGTATGAGTCCACCCGACTGGTACCAGGAACTTGTACCGGTCGAGTGGTACGGTTCTCCTGTACGAGTCGATACGAGCCTGTACGGGGCGGTACGAGTCCGTGCGGAGTCCTGGAGGAGGGGTCCCATGTCCATCACTGCCAGCGAGGCCCGAGCCAGACTTTTCCCGCTGATCCAGCAGGTCAACGACGACCATGAGCCCGTCGAGATCACTTCCAGGGGCGGCAACGCCATACTGATGTCCGCCGACGACTTCCGTTCCTGGCAGGAGACCGTCTATCTGCTGCGTTCGCCGGCCAACGCCGCCCATCTCATGGCAGCCGTCGCCGCGGACAAGGCCGCCGACACCCCGATGATCACCAAGAGCATGGACGAGCTGGAGGCTCTGGCGGAGGACGGTGAGTGAGGGACGTACGGTTCCGTCCCACCGGGTGGGAGGACCTCCTCTACTGGCAGTCCGCCGACAGGAAGCTGTTCCGCAAGCTCGTGCGTCTGATCGGCGAGATCCAGCGCGATCCCTTCACCGGCATCGGCAAACCGGAGCCGTTGAAGGGCGACCTGTCGGGCTACTGGTCACGCCGGATCGACGACGAGCACCGCCTTGTCTACCGGGCCACGGAGAAGGAAGTCGTGATCATCAAGGCCCGGTACCACTACTGACGTCCAGGTGCCCGGTCTTCCGCCAGCTCGGCCGGAGTCCGGCGCCTTTGTCACCACCGGTCAGATCAGCCCCATCTCCTGGCTCAGGGCGGTGAGTTCATCGGTCGCGGCACGCCGAGCGTGCTCGTCCTCCCCTGGGGAGGTGCGCGGTGCCGGTGCGGCCGGAGCCCCGGGGGCCACGACGGCCCAGACCGTCTTGCCGGGGGCGCCGGGCCGCGGGATCGTGCCCCACTCCTTGGCGAGGGAGGCGACGAGGAGGAGCCCCCGGCCGCCGTCCTCCCCGGTTCCGGCGTCCCGTACCGCGGGCAGCCGCTCACCCCGGGCATCGCTCACCTCGACGCGTACACAGCCGCCGCTCTCCCTGCTCGGCCGCAGTTCGGCGTCCCGGCCCGGAACCAGGCCGTGGGTGGCGGCGTTCGCGGCCAGCTCGGCGACGACCAGCTCCACGGCGTCGTGGGCGGGTGCGCCGTAGCCCCACCCCCAGGCGTCCAGCTGGTGGGAGGCGAGACGCCGGGCGAGCCGGGCGCCGCGCGGGGAGGCGGTGTAGCGGAGGGTGAGGACCGGCTGCTCGGCGGCCGGGGGCAGCGGCGGGCGCTGCCGGTCGTGGGTGGTCGTCATGGGTCGAAGATCTCGTGCCCGGACCCGTTGCCACCAGGAACGACGCCCGTACGGCAGGGGTCCGTCGTAGCCGGGCCCGGACGTGTAGGGCCTGTCGGGGCGCCGGGCCGACAGGCGGGCACACGACCGGGAGCAGGGGCCGCTGTGGTCCTCGGGCCTGCAAGATCCGAAACGGCGCAAAATCTCCCTTGTCCGGGCACAACGGCGCATGATGCGGTGAACGCGGCCTGGAGGCAAGGCCCACGAGACCGTGACCCCGCTGACCACGGGGTCATTTCACGAGGGGGACATGTGCGTCTCAACGTTTTCCGCGCGTTATACGCGGCACTGGCCGCCGCCATCACCACGTCGGCTCTGCTGATGCCGGCCGGCTCCGCGTCCGCCGCACCCGATCCGAGCGGAAGGGCCATCGGCGTCGCCGCCGACAGTATCGATGCCACGTGCAAGAGTCACAACCGCAACTACATCGTCCGGAAGTACTACCGCGGGCCCCGGCTCTACACGCTGCGGTGCGGTACCCAAACGTGGGGGTGGAAGCACATCAAGGCGCGCCATGGCTGGAACAACACCATGGACAGGAAGATAAGCACTGCCATCTGGTCCGGGGAGCCCAATGGACGTGGCGGGTTCTCCACCTACCAGAACACCTGCCCGCGCATCGAGAAGTTCCGCACGATCATCGGCACTCCGGCCGGGACCAACGACCTCCTGACCGCCTACAAGGTTGACCAACCCGCCGTCGCATCCGCTGTCGCCAGGTGCTGACGACTGAGTTGGAGCCGCAGTCGTCGCTCAGGGAAGGGGTGAGCTCATGACGACTCAGACGCCGGCCGAGCAGGCCCTGGCTCGTTCGTACACCACTGGTGACCGCAGCGTCAGGTTCAACATCGAAGATCTGTCGGTCGACCACCGCCCGAACGGTCATGCGGTGCTGACGTACCAGATCACCGTGGAGCGCCAGGGCCGCCAGGACGAACGGTGGGCCGTCACCCTCCCTTGGGAGGACAGGTCCTTCGCAGACGTCTTCGTCTCGCCCGCCCCCGATCCTGAAAGGCTTCAGCAGCTCGTGCACCTCGTCCACGCGCTGCTGGAGGAGTGGTGGGACACCAAGGCCCACAACCGGCAGTCGGCCAAGATGGGACGCCGACTGTTCTGAAGCCGTGGGTTTCACGGCCCGAACCCGCCCGGACCCCGCACCCTGAGAAGGGTGCGGGGCTCGGTCGCTATGGCGTTGCGCAGAGCGGGCAGAGGCGTTCGTCGCCGACGGGACGGAAGAGGCGCGGCTGCACATGGCCGCCTTCGCACTCGCGGGTGCCAGTCAGCCGGGCCGACAAGCGGGCGACCGGGCTCGGAAGGCTGGGCTCGGAAGCCGGAGCGGGAGTGGGTTCCCGTTGCTCGGTGGCGGGCGGCACGTCGCGGAGGGGGTCTGCACGGTGAGCAGTGTCGCTCCGACGGCCCAGTGCTCCAAGGCCGTCGGGGCAGGAATGTGCCGACGGCGGTGGCGATGCGGCTGTATCCGGTGCCACCGACCGCGCTCGCCCGGATCTGGGAACAGCTCGTTCGGGTGGATCCCTTGGAGCAGTGCCGCCGGCCTGCCCCTGGCCTGGCGCTACGCCGGGTGCCGCCGTCCGCTTTCGTGCCACCCGGTGAGCCTTGTCCTTACTACTGCTCCAACTCGTCAAGCGCCCCGAGCTGTTGCAGCAGTCCCAGTTGGTCGTGCTGCCACCACAGCTCGGTGATCCTGCCGTTGCCGCCGAAGCGGAAGACGGTCATGCCGGTCATGGTGACCCGCTTGCCGGTGGGCGCGATGCCGAGGAACTCTCCCCGGTGCGTGGCGGTCCAGGTCCAGCGGGCGCAGACCCGGTCGCCCTGCGCCATCAGGTCCTCGACCGTGAAGGAGGCGTCGAAGGCGTCGCGCCACATGCGGAAGTCGCGGCGGATGGCGTCCAGGCCGATGGTGACCTGGGGGTTGACGGGATCGTGGCTGTGGCAGTCCTCGTCGATCAGGTCGTTGAGCGGCGGCAGCTCACCGGCGGTCGTCAGGGTGCCGTAGAAACGGCGTACGACGGTCGCGCCGAGCGGCTCGTCCCGGACGACGTCCAGGTCCGTGAAGGTGGGCAGCTCGTCGCAGAGGGCGATCAGGCCCCGGAAGATCTCGTCGGTCTCCGGCAGGTTCGAGGTCCGCATCGCCTCCTCGTACGACGGGAACTCCACCAGTTCGACGACATGGGCCCCGTCCGAGCGGTCCTTGCCGACGACCGCGTGCGTCGCGGTCCGCCTGCCCCCGGTCTTCTCCACCCAGCTGTCCAGCAGCCGGTTCATCTCCTCGAACCGGCTCGTCCTGCAGTCGATGAGCTGTACGAAGGTCATGACGCGCCTCCGGTCCCCTGGCCCGGTCCGGTTTTCCGTCGCTGCCATTCTTCCACCGGGGCGCCTCCGTCACCTCCGTACCGTCACCGCGGTCCGTACTTGCGGCCCGTCTTCGAGGTGATCCCGCCCAGCAGGCCGCGCGGCGTCACCTTCACCAGGCCCATCAGCGCCTTGTACCGCGGGTCCGGGATGGACAGGGTCTTGCCGTGGGCCAGGTCCGTCAGCGCCGCCGCGACCAGCTTGTCCGCGTCCAGCCACATCCAGTTCGGGATGTTGTCCGTGCCCATGCCGGCCCGCTCGTGGAACTCGGTGCGCACGAAGCCGGGGCACAGCGCCATCAGCCGTACGCCGCTGCCGGCCAGGTCGCGCGCCGCGCCCTGGGTGAACTGCACGACCCACGCCTTCGACGCGCCGTACGTGCCGCGCGGCACGAAGGCGGCCACCGAGGCCACGTTCACGACCCCGCCCCGGCCGCGCTCGCGCATCGCCGCGGTCGCCGCCGACGTCAGCCGCAGCACCGCCTCGACGTGCACCTTGATCATCCTGAGTTCGTCGGGCATCGACACGTCCAGGAAACGGCCCTTGTTGCCGAAGCCCGCGTTGTTGACCAGCAGGTCCACGGGGTCCTTGCGGTCGTCCAGCCGGGCGGCGACCGCCTCGATGCCCGCGTCCGTCGCCAGGTCGGCCGTCAGCACCTCCGCCTCGATGCCGTGCCGGTCGTGCAGTTCGGTGGCCTGCTCCGTCAGGCGGGCGGTGTCGCGCGCCACCAGCACCAGGTTGTGCCCGTCGGCCGCCAGCCGCCGCGCGAAGGCGGCGCCGATGCCCGCGGTCGATCCCGTAATCAGAGCCGTTGTCATGCCGAAAGATTAGTGGCCCCCGGCGCGTTGTCCCGATCTCTGCACAGGCCCTCCCGATCGGTGATGCCCACGTGTCGGCCGGGACGATGACAGCCGGTCAGCCCGCGTATTCGCGCGCGTACTTCCGGGCGGCCGCCAGCGACTCCGGGTGCAGCGCCGTACCCGCCGCGAGCAGCCGGGGCAGCAGCGGGCGCTCGGTCGTCATGGCCCGGAACTGCAGGCCCACGGTCACGTCGTGGTCCGGGCGGTGCACGATCTCGACGGGGTCGCCCGCCCGGATCTCACCCGCCTCCAGCACCCGCAGATACGCGCCCGGCGCCGCCCTGCGCGTGAACCGCTTCACCCATCCCTTCTCACCCAGATGGCCCTGGAAGGTCCGGCAGGGGATCCGGCTGCTGGTGACCTCGAGGAGCACCGAGGGGCCGAGCGGCGAGCCGATGCGCCAGCGCTCGCCGATCCGCGCGCCGGTGATGTCCAGGCCGAGCGTGGTGAGGTTCTCGCCGAAGGCGCCGTTGGCCAGCGTCCGGCCCAGTTCGCGCTCCCACTCGTCGAGGTCCTCGCGCGCCACCGCGTACACCGCCTGGTCGTCGCCGCCGTGGTGCCGCGTGTCGCACACCGCGTCCCCGGCCAGTCCGCTCGCGCCGACCCCCTTCGGCCCGGGCGCCGACACCTCGACCGGCCCGTCCGCGGGCCGCTTGCCGATGCCGGTCACACCGTCCGGCTGGTCGGTGTACGGAACGGCCTCGGCGCGGCCCAGGTTCACAGACAGAAGCTTCATGCGGGCACGGTAGGCGAGCGGCGGTCAAAGTGTCGACGCGATAAACCGCCGTCCGCCCAAGTTTCACTTATGCTCGTAGGTGTGATCGAGGCTCGTCATCTCCGTGTGCTGCGTGCCGTGGCCACCACCGGCTCCTTCTCCGCGGCGGGGCGCGAGCTGGGCTGCACCCAGCCCGCCGTCAGCCAGCAGATGAAGGCCCTCGAAGCGGCCGTCGGCACCCCGCTGCTGGTCCGGACCGGCCGCGAGATGCGCCTGACTCAGGCAGGCGACGCGCTCGTCCGGCACGCCACCGGCATCCTCGCCGGGCTCACCGCCGCCGAGGAAGAGATCGCCGCCATCGCCGGGCTGCGGGCCGGGCGGGTACGGCTCGTCTCCTTCCCGAGCGGGAGTTCCACGCTCGTGCCCACCGCGCTCGCCGCGCTGCGCGCCGCGCACCCCGGCACCCGGGTGTCCCTGGAGGAGGCCGAGCCGCCCAGGTCCGTCGAACTCCTGCGCCAGGGCGACTGCGACGTGGCCCTCGCCTTCCGCTACGAGGGGGCCGCGGACGCCGCCGAGTGGGAGGACCTGGTCGTACGGCCGCTGCTGACCGACCGGCTCGTGGCCCTGGTGCCCGAGCGGCACCGGCTGGCCCGTGCGGAGTCCGTGGCCATCGGTGACCTCGCGGGCGATCCCTGGATCGCGGGCTGCCCGCGCTGCCGCGGTCAGCTGGTCCAGGTGTGCGAGGGCGCCGGCTTCACGCCCCGTATCGACTTCGCGACCGACGACTACCCGGCGGTGGTCGGTCTGGTGGGCGCGGGACTGGGGGTCGCCGTCCTGCCCCAGCTCGCGGTCGAGTCGGTACGGCCCAGGGGCGCGTGCACCGTGGAGCTGGAACCTGCGGTGCGGCGGGAGATCGTCGCCCTCACCCTGCCCGACCTGGCACAGGTGCCGGCGGTGGCGGCGACGCTGGCGGAGCTGGTGCGGGCCGGGGCCCGCTGACACAGGCCGGGCCGGCACAAGGGAAACCGGGGTCCGGGGTCAGTGATCGGGATCGGCGAGCGGGCGGTCGGCGGATCGGGGTATCGCGAGGGCACGCGTGACGCGTGCCCTGCTGCGGCTCTCCTGCGGTTGTCTGCGAACGGATGAGAAAAAACGTTCCTTCAGTTGTCGGAGGCGGTGTCCCCGCTGGTCGACGACGCCGACACCAGCCGGTTCCGTGCCCGCCCCATGAGCTCCTCGCGCTCGTCCTCGGTCAGGCCGCCCCACACTCCGTACGGCTCGCGCACCGCCAGGGCGTGTGCCGCGCACTCCGCACGGACCGGGCACCTCATGCAGACCTCCTTGGCCGAGTTCTCTCGAGCGCTCCGAGCCGCCCCGCGCTCGCCCTCGGGATGGAAGAAGAGCGAGCTGTCGACCCCGCGGCAGGCAGCCAGCAACTGCCAGTCCCACAGGTCCGCGTTCGGTCCGGGAAGGCGGGAGAAATCTGCCATTACGTGACCCCTTGTAGCCGTTCGTGGCGGATACGGTGCCACCGACCGTACATCTCCGATCTAAGGAGATGAAAATATGACTCATTGCGAATCTAGCCCTAGACACCTAGAAACGGGAACAAAAGAGGCTAAATGGGGCATAGCTTGTGGTGAAAAGTTGAGGGTCTGACGTTCATGTCTGCTCTGTGTCCGTTCCCTCACGTAGAGTGCCGAAGACGGCGTACAGCCCCGTAACTCTTTCGAGTGACCGTCGTTGAGAGTGCGGAGGCGGTTGAGAACACAAGCGCTCGGGCGGGCGTCCGAGACGGTCGACCGCACAGGTGACGATTCCGTACCAGCCTGGAGGCTCAAGGTGACGCGCATCAGCTGCGGAGGACGGCCATGACATCCGTCCTCGTCTGTGACGACTCCCCGCTTGCCCGAGAGGCGCTGCGCCGCGCGGTCGCGACCGTGCCCGGCGTCGAGCGTGTGACGACGGCGGCCAACGGCGAGGAAGTCCTCCGCCGCTGGGGCGCCGACCGCTCCGACCTCATTCTCATGGACGTGCGCATGCCCGGTCTGGGCGGTGTCGAGACCGTCCGGCGCCTGCTGTCCGCGGACCCCGGCGCGCGCATCATCATGCTCACCGTCGCCGAGGACCTCGACGGCGTGGCGCTCGCCGTGGCCGCCGGCGCCCGTGGCTACCTGCACAAGGACGCCTCCCGTGCGGAGCTGCGCGCCACCGTGACGCAGGCCCTCGCCGACCCCACCTGGCGGCTCGCCCCGCGCCGGCTGCGCTCGGCCGAGATGGGCGCCGCGCCCACGCTCACCGCGCGGGAGATCCAGGTCCTTGAGGGTATGAGCCACGGCCGCTCCAACGCGGAGATCGGCCGCGAGCTGTTCCTCTCCGAGGACACCGTCAAGACCCACGCCCGCCGGCTGTTCAAGAAGCTCGGCGCGTCGGACCGCGCACACGCGGTGGCCCTCGGCTTCCGCTGGGGCCTGGTCCGCTAGGACCCGTGCGGATCCCGGTCGGGCCACCCCGCACCGGCGTACCGGAACGCGACGCCACCCCCACGCGCGGCGACGAGCGTGGGGGGTGTCCGGCCGGCCGGTCGCGCGGCCGCGCCGCCCGCACGTCCCCGCACGGGTCCCGCTCCCCGGTCCCGGGCGGCCGGGAGACGGCAGGCGGCCTTCGCGGTCCTGTGGGAACGTGGGCCCGGAATGCGCGTGACGTGCAATACCGGATCGCGGACGCCGGTGGCAAAGCGCCCCGCCGGACGCCCGCTGCTCGTTTCGTCGCGGATGACGCATCCTTGAGGGTGTGGAGTTCCTCGCGGACGAGTTGGTCGAGCGGAAGGGGAGGGCGCAGGGGATGAGCTTCGGCGCACCTGCTCATAACGCTTCGGTGCACAACCACGAAGGCGGTGCCACGGACCGGACGACGTCAAGGCACCATGGACCGATGCGCGACGACCAGGCACTTGCCCAAGGGGCGATCGGTGCGCTCGTCCACCGCGCCGTCGACGGCGACGAGCAGGCCACGCACGATCTGCTCGCCCGTGTCCACCCGCTGGCGCTGCGCTACTGCCGCACCCGGCTGTCCCGGCTCCCGGGCGACGCCCGGCACTTCGTCGAGGACCTCGCCCAGGAGGTCTGCGTCGCGGTCCTGCTGGCCCTGCCGCGCTACAAGGACACCGGCCGCCCCTTCGAGGCCTTCGTCTTCGCCATCGCCGCCCACAAGGTCGCCGACCTCCAGCGCGCCGCCATGCGCCACCCGGGCTCGACGGCCGTGCCCTCGGACGAGATGCCCGAGCGCCCGGACGACTCGCTCGGCCCGGAGGAGCGCGCCCTGCTCAGCAGTGACGCCGAGTGGGCCAAGAAGCTGCTGGCCAGCCTCCCGGAGAACCAGCGCGAACTGCTGCTGCTGCGCATCGCCGTGGGCTTGACCGCGGAGGAAACGGGACAGATGTTGGGAATGTCACCCGGAGCGGTCCGGGTGGCCCAGCACCGCGCGCTCAGCAGGCTGCGCGCCCTGGCCGAACAGTAGGCGGCCGTCCCGGCCGTCCCGCCCTTCCCTCACCGCCCCGGATGAACGCGCACCAGGCCCTTTCCGTACGAACGCACGAAGCGGGAGGCCGCCCGGAACCGTGGAATGAGAGAGGCGCGCTTCCCGTTAGCATGGACATCCGCACCGATCAAGGCCATTTGGGGAAGGTGTCATGACTGCCAACGTCGACGGAGTGCCCGGGAAATTCGCGACACTCGGGCTGACCTACGACGACGTGCTCCTCCTGCCGGGCGCATCCGAGGTGCTCCCCAACGCGGTCGACACATCGTCCCGTATCTCCCGCAACGTCCGGGTCAACATCCCGCTGCTCTCGGCGGCGATGGACAAGGTGACCGAGTCCCGGATGGCGATCTCGATGGCCCGGCTGGGCGGCGTGGGCGTGCTGCACCGCAACCTGTCGGTCGAGGACCAGGTCAACCAGGTCGACCTGGTCAAGCGGTCCGAGTCCGGCATGGTCACCGACCCCATCACGGTGCACCCGGAGGCGACGCTCGCCGAGGCGGACGCGCTGTGCGCCAAGTTCCGCATCAGCGGTGTGCCCGTCACCGACCCGGCCGGCAAGCTGCTGGGCATCGTCACCAACCGCGACATGGCCTTCGAGTCCGACCGCAGCCGCCAGGTGCGCGATGTCATGACGCCGATGCCGCTGGTCACCGGCAAGGTCGGCATCTCCGGCGTCGACGCCATGGAGCTGCTGCGCAAGCACAAGATCGAGAAGCTGCCGCTGGTCGACGACGCGGGCATCCTCAAGGGCCTGATCACCGTCAAGGACTTCGTCAAGGCGGAGCAGTACCCGAACGCGGCCAAGGACTCCGAGGGCAGGCTGCTCGTCGGCGCCGCGGTGGGCGCGAGCCCCGAGGCCCTGGAGCGTGCCCAGGCGCTCGCCGGGGCCGGGGTGGACTTCCTGGTCGTCGACACCTCGCACGGCCACAACAGCAACGCGCTGAGCTGGATGTCGAAGATCAAGTCGAGCGTGTCCGTCGACGTGATCGGCGGCAACGTCGCCACGCGCGACGGCGCGCAGGCCCTGATCGACGCCGGTGTCGACGGCATCAAGGTGGGTGTGGGCCCCGGCTCGATCTGCACCACGCGTGTGGTCGCCGGTATCGGCGTCCCTCAGGTCACCGCCATCTACGAGGCGTCCCTCGCCGCCCGCGCGGCGGGCATCCCGCTGATCGGCGACGGCGGCCTGCAGTACTCCGGCGACATCGGCAAGGCCCTCGCCGCCGGCGCCGACACGGTCATGCTGGGCAGCCTGCTCGCGGGCTGCGAGGAGTCGCCCGGCGAGCTGCTCTTCATCAACGGCAAGCAGTTCAAGTCCTACCGGGGCATGGGCTCGCTCGGCGCCATGCAGTCCCGCGGCCAGGCGAGGTCGTACTCGAAGGACCGCTACTTCCAGGCCGAGGTCGCCTCCGACGACAAGCTCGTGCCCGAGGGCATCGAGGGCCAGGTGCCCTACCGCGGCCCGCTGGCCAACGTCCTGCACCAGCTCGTCGGCGGTCTGCGCCAGACCATGGGCTACGTGGGCGCGGCCACCATCGAGGAGATGGAGTCCAAGGGCCGCTTCGTCCGGATCACCTCGGCGGGCCTGAAGGAGTCCCACCCGCACGACATCCAGATGACGGTCGAGGCGCCGAACTACAGCAGCAAGTAGGCGGCACGCCGTGCAGGGCGGCCCCGGAAGCCTCCGGGGCCGCCTTTGCCATGGGTGTCGGCGATACTGGAAGACGCTGCAACGCATCAGGGAAAGGCCACAGACGTGACTGAGATCGAGATCGGGCGCGGCAAGCGCGGCCGCCGGGCGTACGCCTTCGACGACATCGCCGTCGTCCCCAGCCGCCGTACGCGGGACCCGAAGGAGGTCTCGATCGCCTGGCAGATCGACGCCTACCGCTTCGAGCTGCCCTTCCTGGCCGCTCCCATGGACTCGGTCGTCTCCCCGGCCACGGCCATCCGCATCGGCGAGCTGGGCGGCCTGGGCGTGCTCAACCTCGAGGGCCTGTGGACGAGGTACGAGGACCCGCAGCCGCTGCTCGACGAGATCGCCGAGCTGCCCGCCGAGGTCGCGACCGGCCGCCTCCAGGAGATCTACGCCGCTCCCATCAAGGAGGAGCTGATCGGCGCGCGGATCAAGCAGGTGCGCGACGCGGGCGTGGTCACCGCCGCCGCGCTCTCCCCGCAGCGCACCGCCCAGTTCTCCAAGGCCGTCGTGGACGCGGGCGTGGACATCTTCGTCATCCGCGGCACCACGGTCTCGGCGGAGCACGTGTCGTCCTCGCACGAGCCGCTGAACCTCAAGCAGTTCATCTACGAACTCGACGTGCCGGTGATCGTCGGCGGCTGCGCCACCTACACCGCGGCCCTGCACCTGATGCGTACCGGCGCGGCCGGTGTCCTGGTCGGCTTCGGCGGCGGTGCCGCGCACACCACGCGCAACGTGCTCGGCATCCAGGTCCCGATGGCCACCGCGGTCGCCGACGTGGCCGCCGCCCGCCGCGACTACATGGACGAGTCCGGCGGCCGGTACGTGCACGTGATCGCGGACGGCGGCGTCGGCTGGTCCGGCGACCTGCCCAAGGCGATCGCCTGCGGCGCCGACTCCGTGATGATGGGCTCCCCGCTGGCCCGTGCCACCGACGCGCCCGGCAAGGGCCACCACTGGGGCATGGAGGCCGTCAACGAGGAGCTGCCGCGCGGCCGGAAGGTCGACCTCGGCACGGTCGGCACCATCGAGGAGGTCCTCACCGGTCCCTCGCACATCCCCGACGGCTCGATGAACTTCTTCGGCGCCCTGCGCCGCGCCATGGCCACGACCGGCTACAGCGAGCTCAAGGAGTTCCAGCGCGTCGAGGTGACGGTGGGCGACTCCCAGCACAAGCGCTGACCCACGCGCCCAGGGCCCGCGAAAAGGGGCCCGGCCGTCCGCCCGAGCGGATGGCCGGGCCCCTTTTCGCCGCTCACAGCCGGTGCGCCGCCCCCGTGGGCGCGGCCCCGCGGGTGTCCAGGAGCAGCTGGGCCTTCACCGAGAGGCCCTGGAGGTCGTAGGTGCGGTGTTGCTGGAGCAGGATCGTCAGGTCGGCGTCGGCCACCGCCTCGTACAGGCAGTCCGCGCGGGGCACGGGCCGGTCGCGGACGCTCCACGCGGGCACGTACGGGTCGTGGTAGCTGACCGAGGCGCCGAGGCCGGTCAGGCGGACGGCGATCTCCTCGGCGGGCGTGCCCTGGAGGTCGGCGAGGTCGGCCTTGTACGTGACGCCGAGCAGCAGCACCCGGGCGCCGCGGGCCGACTTGCCGTGCTCGTTCAGCAGGGCGGCCGCGCGCTGGACGACGTAGCGCGGCATGCGGCCGTTGACCTGCTCGGCGAGTTCCACCATGCGCAGCCCGCAGCCCGCGTGCCCGGCCAGGTCCTGCGGGAGGCCGTGGCCGCCGACGCCGGGGCCGGGGCGGAAGGCCTGGAAGCCGTACGGCTTGGTCTCCGCGCAGCGCACGACGTCCCACAGGTCGACGCCCAGGTCGTGGCAGAGCACGGCCATCTCGTTGACCAGGGCGATGTTGACGTGCCGGTAGTTGGTCTCCAGGAGCTGGACCGTCTCCGCCTCGCGCAGTCCACGCGCACGTACCACCTTGTCGGTCAGCCGCCCGTAGAAGGCGGCAGCCGACTCGGTGCAGGCCGGGGTGAGTCCGCCGATCACCTTGGGCATGTTGGCCGGGGTGATCTCGCGGTTGCCGGGGTCGACGCGGCTGGGCGAGTAGGCGAGGTGGAAGTCGCGGCCCGCCCGCAGCCCCGAGCCGTTCTCCAGCAGCGGGAGCAGGAACTCCTCCGTCGTCCCGGGGTGTGCGGGCGACTCCAGGATCACGGTGGTGTGCGGGCGCATGTGCCCGGCGAGCGCGCGGCCGGCGGACTCCACCTGGCTCAGGTCGAACCCGCCGTCCGCGCCCCGCGGGGTCGGCGCGCAGATCACCGCGGTGCGCACCCGGCCGAGTTCGGCCGGGTTGGTGGCCGGGCGGAAGCCCTCCGAGAGCATCCGGCGCAGTTCGGCGGGGCTGAGGGAGCCGGACTCGTTCCCGGTGCGGTACCCGACGGTGGGGATGCCGGCGGAGACGGCGGCCTGGGCCAGGGGCAGGCCGAGCGGGCCGAGTCCGATGACGGCGAGATCTGCGGGCATGGCGTGGGCCGTCCTTCCCAATAACCGAGGCGTGGCGGGCCCGCAAGTCCTGTGGACAGGACGAGCGAGCGCAATGTCAGACTAGGAGTAAATATGACCGTTATGCGGGATTGACCAGCGTGTTTCTCGGTGAGCCCCCGGAGTTGTCCACAGGCCGGGGGCCACTGGTGGCTGAAGGCGGGCAACCCGGTCAGAATTTGGGCATGGGGAGGAGGCGGGGGGACACGCTAGAGGCATGGGGGATGGGAACGGGCTTCGCCCGACGGGTGCGGCCGGCGCGACCGACAGCGGGAGGCAGCGGTGAGGACAGCGACACTGGGGCCGGCGCAGCGCGCCGAGGCACTGGCGCACATGGCCGAGCGGGAGCTGGACATCCTGGTCGTGGGCGGAGGCGTGGTGGGCGCCGGCACCGCCCTGGACGCCGTCACCCGCGGTCTGTCCACCGGCATCGTGGAGGCGCGTGACTGGGCGTCGGGCACGTCGAGCCGGTCCAGCAAGCTGATACACGGCGGACTGCGCTATCTGGAGATGCTCGACTTCGCGCTGGTCCGGGAGGCGCTGAAGGAGCGCGGCCTGCTGCTGGAACGCCTCGCGCCTCATCTGGTCCGCCCGGTGCCGTTCCTCTACCCGCTCCAGCACCAGGGCTGGGAGCGCCTGTACGCGGGGTCGGGCGTCGCTCTGTACGACGCCATGTCGATGGCCCGCGGCCACGGCCGGGGACTGCCGCTGCACCGTCACCTGACCCGCCGTCACGCCCTGCGGTTGGCTCCCTGCCTGCGCAAGGACGCCCTGGTCGGCGCCCTCCAGTACTACGACGCGCAGATGGACGACGCCCGCTTCGTGGCCACCCTGGTGCGCACGGCGGTGTCGTACGGCGCGAAGGCCGCCAACCGGGCCCGGGTCACCGGATTCCTGCGCGAGGGCGAGCGGGTCGTCGGCGCGCGGGTGCGGGACGTGGAGGGCGGCGGCGAGTACGAGATCCGCGCCAAGCAGATCGTCAACGCCACCGGGGTGTGGACCGACGACACCCAGGCGATGGTGGGGGAGCGCGGTCAGTTCCACGTCCGGGCCTCCAAGGGCATCCACCTCGTCGTGCCCAAGGACCGCATCAACTCCAGCACCGGGCTGATCCTGCGCACCGAGAAGTCCGTGCTCTTCGTGATCCCCTGGGGCCGGCACTGGATCGTCGGCACCACCGACACCGGCTGGGACCTCGACAAGGCCCACCCGGCCGCCTCCAGCGCCGACATCGACTACCTCCTGGAGCACGTCAACTCGGTGCTCGCGGTCCCGCTCGGCCGCGACGACGTGCAGGGCGTGTACGCCGGCCTGCGGCCGCTGCTGGCCGGCGAGTCCGACGCCACCAGCAAGCTGTCGCGCGAGCACACGGTGGCCCATCCGGTGCCCGGCCTTGTCGTGGTCGCGGGCGGCAAGTACACGACGTACCGGGTGATGGCCAAGGACGCCGTCGACGAGGCGGTGCGCGGGCTCGACATGCGCGTCGCCGACTGCGTCACCGAGGAGATCCCGCTGCTCGGTGCCGAGGGCTACCCGGCCCTGTGGAACGCGCGGGCGCGCATCGCCGCCGAGGCCGGACTCCATGTGGTGCGCGTGGAGCACCTGTTGGGGAGGTTCGGGTCGGCGGCCCGGGAGGTGCTCGCCCTCGTCGCCGAGGACCCGACGCTGGGCGCTCCCCTCAAGGCGGCCGACGACTATCTGCGCGCCGAGATCGTCTACGCCGCCTCCCACGAGGGCGCCCGGCACCTGGACGACGTGCTGACCCGGCGCACCCGCATATCCATCGAGACCTTCGACCGGGGCACGCGCAGCGCCCGGGAGGCCGCCGAGCTGATGGCGCCGGTGCTGGGCTGGGACAAGGACCAGATCGAACGGGAGGTCGAGCACTACGAGAAGCGGGTGGAGGCCGAGCGGGAGTCGCAGCGCCAGCCCGACGACCTCACGGCCGACGCGGCCCGGCTGGGAGCGCCGGACATCGTGCCGTTGTGATCGCGCCGGTCGCCGTTCGCGCGCCTGCCGGTCGTGCGGTGGCGGGCGGGTCCGCCGGTGGTGGCGCCGTGAATCCGCCGATCGTGCCGTTATGAACCCGCCGGGGACCGGACCGCGCTCCCGCACGAGACGCAGGACACGCACGACACGTGCCGTGGACGTCCGGCGCAGATTATGGCCGGAATGGTCCGAAGGGTCGGCACCCATGGCTTCCGTGTTGTCACGGCCCGTCATTCCCGCGCGTACGACGAGCCGTTCGGCCGCGCCCCCGGAGTGTTCCGAGGGGGCCCCTGGGCGTCGCGTACTCGTCGGGTGAGTGACAATGGAGGCTCTGTCAGGGCGGGTTGCATGAGGGGACGCATGTCGGACGCGGAGCGGGCGGGAACACCCCGCCAGGACACTCGTCAGGACTCTCTGCAGGACAGGAGCGAGCGTCTTCTCGCCGGGCGCTACCGCCTGGGGGACGTGCTCGGCCGCGGAGGCATGGGCACGGTGTGGCGGGCCGAGGACGAGACCCTTGGCCGGACCGTCGCCGTCAAGGAGCTGCGGTTCCCGTCGAACATCGACGAGGACGAGAAGCGCCGCCTGATCACGCGCACGCTGCGCGAGGCCAAGGCGATCGCGCGCATCCGCGACACCAGCGCGGTGACCGTCTTCGACGTGGTCGACGAGGACGACCGCCCGTGGATCGTCATGGAACTCGTCGAGGGCAAGTCCCTCGCCGAGGCCATCCGCGAGGACGGGCTGCTCACGCCGAGGCGGGCGGCCGAGGTCGGGCTCGCGGTCCTCGACGTGCTGCGCTCCGCGCACAGCCAGGGCATCCTGCACCGGGACGTGAAACCGTCCAACGTGCTCATCGCCGAGGACGGCCGGGTCGTCCTCACCGACTTCGGCATCGCGCAGGTCGAGGGCGACCCCTCCATCACCTCCACCGGCATGCTCGTCGGCGCCCCCTCCTACATCTCCCCGGAGCGGGCCCGCGGGCACAAGCCCGGACCGGCGGCCGACCTCTGGTCGCTCGGCGGCCTGCTGTACGCGTCGGTGGAGGGCACGCCGCCGTACGACAAGGGCTCGGCGATCGCCACCCTGACCGCGGTGATGACCGAACCGCTGGAGGAGCCGCGAAACGCCGGTCCGCTCAGGGACGTCATCCACGGCCTGCTCAACAAGGACCCGGACGAGCGGCTCGACGACGCGGGCGCCCGGGCCATGCTCAAGGCCGTCGTCGACGCGCCCGAGCCGAAGGACCCCGAGCCGGAACTGCCCGCGGACGCGACCAAGGTCGTCCCGCTGCCCGCACAGTCGGACGGGCGTTCCCGCAAAGGCGGTTCGGCGTCCTCCGGTTCCGGTTCGGGTTCCGGAGGCAGGCGGGGCGAGGAGGCGGGCGACCGCCTTCGCGGCGCGCTGCGCTCGGTGCGCAAGGCCGCCGTGGTGGCGAGCCCCGCGGCAGCAGCGGGGGCCGGTGGCGAGTCGGCGTCCGGCGGCACGGGCCAGGCGGGCCCCGGCTCCGCGAGCGGTTCCGGAGCGGAGCCTGGCGCGGACCGGACACAGAACGCGTCCGCCTCGGGGAGCGGCGCCGGCGGCGCGCAGGCGGGACGGCCCGGTTCGGGCTGGCCCGTGATGACCCCGCCGGACCTGGACCTGCCGCCGCGCCCGGCGCCCAAGGCGTCGCTCACCGACGTGGTGCCGCGGCGCACGCTCGTGATCGTCGCGGTGGTCGTGGTACTCGCGGTGGTCGGCGTCGTGCTCGCCTTCACGCTCGGCGGTGACGACAAGGGCGGCGACGACAAGAACGCGGCCGGCCGCACGGCCCCCACCGCGGGCTCGTCCGCGGGCCCCTCCACCAAGAAGGACGAGAGCGGCGAGGCCTCCAAGGGCCAGGACGGGTCCGGCTCCGCGACGGAGCCCGACGGCTCCGGCGGCTCACCGGCCACGAACACCGACGCCGGCACAGCGGGCAAGGGCTCCGGCACGGACTCCGGTTCCGGCTCCGGTTCCGGCTCCGGTTCTGCTTCCGATTCCGGCTCCGGAGGCGACCGCTCCGGTGACGACGGCGCCGCCGTGGCGAGGACGTACAAGGGCGCGCAGGGCTTCTCCATCGGGCTGCCCGAGGGCTGGAAGTACGCGAGCACCGACTCCGCGGGGGTCCGCTTCACCGGCCCCGACGGACAGCGGCTGCTCGTCGCCTGGACGACCACGCCCAAGGGTGACCCGGTGGCCGACTGGACCAACCAGGAGAGGTACATGGTGCGCTCCCAGTACCAGCGGGTGCGCATAGAGGCGGTGGACTACCGCGGCTGGAACACCGCCGACTGGGAGTTCACCTACGTCGAGGGCGGGACCAAGTACCGCAGCATAGACCGCGGTTTCGTGGTGAACGACCACCTCGGGCACGCGCTGATGTACAGCGCGAAGGCCGCGATGTGGGACGGCGACCTGCGCAAGAGCACCTGGAAGACGCTGACCGAGACCTTCCGGCCGAAGAAGTAGTGAGCGGAACGGTCCCGCCGCCCGTCCCCGGGGTTCCGGGTTCGGGGCGGCGAGATCTGGCATCCCGTCAATGCGGCTTGCCTCCGGCACGTATCGTGAGTGATTGCGGACCGTAAGCATCGGGAACGGGACGCGAGGCGAACGGAATTGACCGACCGTGCGGCCGGGGGAGGCAACGTGGACGACTATGCGGGCCGGGTTCTCGCCGACCGCTACCGCCTGCCGCTGCCCCCGTCCGACGAGTACGAGCTGACCGAGACCCGGGCCTTCGACACCTACAGCGGGCAGGAAGTCCTCCTGCGACAGGTGCCGTTGCCCGAGGTGGTCGAGGCGGAGGTGCTCGACGCGGACGGCCTGCCCGACGGCTTCACCGCGCGCGACGGAGGCTCCCGGCGCGGGCCGGTCCGTACGGGCCGTTCGGCGGGCGAGGCCCGGGGCGCGCGTGCGGCGACGCGGCGGCCCGCCGATCCGGCGGTGCGGCGGGCGGTCGAGGCCGCGCAGGCCGCGGCCCGGATACCCGACCATCCCCGGCTCGACCAGGTCTTCGACGTGTTCGCGGAGGGCGGCTCGTTGTGGGTCGTCAGCGAACTGGTCGCCGCCCGGCCCCTGGCCGCGCTGCTCGCCGAGAATCCGCTGTCGCCCTACCGGGCGGCCGAGGTCGCCTCCGACATCCTCATGGCGCTGCGGGTGCTGCACGCCCACGGCTGGGTGCACCGCAACATCACCGCCCGCACGGTCCTCGTCTGCGACGACGGCCGCGTGATGCTGACCGGCCTCGCGGTCGGCGCGGCGGAGGAGGCCCTGTGCGGGTACGACCCCGTCCCGCCCGAGGACGACGGGGACGACAACGATCCGGGCGGCGCGTCCGGCACGCCGGGCGGTCCCATGGGCCCCGGCGGCACGGCCGGTGGGGCGGGTGCGACGGGCTTCGCCGGACTCACCGAGGTCACCAGTGGTCAGGGCTTCGGAGGCGGGACCGGCGCGGACACCCCGACGGTGGATCCCGAGGCCGCGCGGCGGGCCGCGATCGAGGCGCGGGCGGCCGGACCGTTGCCGCTGCCCGGCCCGGACGCGGGGCCCGGCGCGCCGGGCGCGCCCGCGCGGCGGACGCCCCAGACCGGCGGGGACATCAGGGCGGCACGGGCCGGAGCGATCGCCGCGTACCGCGCCGGCGCGCGGGCGGCCGCCCGGGTGCAGGAGGCGCAGCAGAGCGCGCGCGCCGAACTGCCCGGCGCGCGCACGCCCGTCGAGGGCGAGACGCGGCCCGCCGGGAGCACCACCCCTCCGCCGGGCCAGATCGCCGATCCCTACGGCGTCCGGCCCCCCACCCACAACGGCACCGCCGCCCACCCCGGAGCGGCCACACCCCTGCCGCCCGCACCCGCCGCCGACGCCCGCGGCCCGCGCCCGGCGCTCGCCGCGGGACCCGGAGCCACGCCGGGCCACGTCGTGCCCGCGCAAGGGCGCGGTGAGCCCGGCGCGGGCTCGGCGGACGACGCCGGGGGCGTACCGGCCCGTTGGGGCGACCTCGCGGCCGGCGGTCCCGCGCGGCGGGGGCCCGCCACCGCGCTGGCCGCCGAGCGGGCGCGGCAGGCCCGGATGGCCGTGGTGGGGCCGGTGACCGAGCGCTGGGCGCCGGAACAGGCCGGGCCCGTGCACGAGAACTGGCAGCTCGCCGCGCCCATCGGCCCGGCGACCGACCTGTGGGCGCTCGGGGCGCTGCTCTTCCGGGCGGTGCAGGGACACGCGCCGTACCCGGAGGAGTCCACCGCCGAGCTGGTGCAGATGGTGTGCGCCGAGCCGCCCGCGTACGCGGAGGAGTGCGGGCCGCTGCGCCCGGTCGTGGAGTCGCTGCTGCGCCAGGACCCCACCGAACGCATCGACTTCGAGGAACTGAGCGGCTGGCTGCGCTCACTGGTGCGCTCCGCCCCCGAGCCGGAGGCCGGCGTCCACGTCATCGCCGCCCCGCCCGCCGACCCCAGCAGGCTGCCCGTCGTACGGCGCCGCGGCGAGCTGGTGCGCAGGCGGCGGGCGGGGCTGCCCGCCACCCACGCGCGGCACAGACGGCAGACGGGTTCGCCGCGGAACCTGGGCCGTACGCTGCTCCTGCTCATCCTGCTGCTGATGGCCGCCGCCGTCGCCTACGCCGTGCTGTTCATGCCGAAGGCCGACCGCGACGGCACGGGCGCCGGCGACCGCACCGGAACCGCAGGCGAGGCGAGCCCCGCCCCGACTCCCTCGGACGGCGGTGGGAGCGGCGCCCCGCAGCCCGGCGGTTCCTCCACGGCGGACGACGACCCCTCGAAGCCGTCCGGTTCGGCCGAGGCCGAGACGCAGACGACCGCGCCGGACGCCGCCGACGGCTTCACACTGCGCAAGGACCCCGCCGGCTTCCAGGTCGCAGTCGCCAAGGACTGGACCCGTACGCCCGGGAACAACCAGCGGCAAGTGATCTACTCCCAGGGCTCGTTCGAGCTGATCGTCGTGCCCGGGCGGGACACCGCGGCGGCCTTCGGCAGCGACCCGATGGTTTACCAGCGGGAGAAGGAGCGCGAGTTGCAGGCCTACCGCGACTCGAGCTGGGCCACCTCCTCGGGTCTGCGGACCACTCAGGTCGGCGGACGGACCACGGCCGAGGGGCAGTTCACCTGGACGGACGGGAGCGGACGGCAGCTGTACGTGCGCAACCTGGCCGCCCTGATCGACGGCAAGTACCACGTGGTGCAGGTACGCGGGCCCGAGTCGCAGCGGGACCGGGTGACCACGCTGTACGAGCAGGCCTCGGCGACGTACCGGTACACCGGCTGAACCGGCGCGACCGCCGGAACCGCCCGAACTGCCGGAACCGCGCCCCCGCCGGGGAGCGACAACCGTCACAGTGGGGCTCTCCTGGGACCCCGCTGGTTCCCAGCCGGGGGGCCGGTCCCTACGCTGAGCCTGTCAAGACCACTGCGGGGAAACGTGAATCAGATGCAGGGCCTGCTCCTCTCGGGCCGCTACCGGCTCGCCGACGCCATCGGCAGCGGCGGCATGGGCCGGGTGTGGCGCGCGCACGACGAGGTGCTGCACCGGGCCGTCGCCATCAAGGAGTTGACCGCCGCGCTCTACGTCGCCGAGAGCGACCAGGAGGTGCTGCTGGCGCGTACCCGGGCAGAGGCGCGCGCGGCGGCACGGATCAACCACTCCGCCGTCGTGACGGTGCACGACGTGCTGGAGCACGACGGCCGCCCGTGGATCGTGATGGAGCTGGTCGAGGGCCGCTCGCTGGCGGACGCGCTCAAGGAGCGGGACCGCATGGACCCGGCGGAGGCCGCCCGGATCGGTCTGTGGGTGCTGCGCGCCCTGCGCGCCGCGCACGCCGCCGGGGTGCTGCACCGCGACGTCAAGCCCGGCAACGTGCTGCTCGGCGAGGACGGCCGTGTCCTGCTCACCGACTTCGGCATAGCCCAGATAGAGGGCGACACCACCATCACCCGCACCGGCGAGGTCGTCGGCTCGGTCGACTACCTGGCCCCCGAGCGCGTCCGCGGCCACGATCCGGGACCGGCCTCCGACCTGTGGGCGCTGGGCGCCACGCTCTACACGGCGGTGGAGGGCCTGTCCCCGTTCCGCCGCACCTCACCGCTGAGCACCATGCAGGCGGTCGTCGACGAGGAGCCGCGCGAGCCGCGGCACGCCGGCCCGCTCGCCCCGGTCATCACCGCCCTGCTGCGCAAGGACCCGGCCGATCGGCCGCAGGCCGAGCAGGCCGAGCAGATGCTCGCCGAGGCCGCCGAGGGCCGCAGACCGAGCAGCGCGCAGGCGTACGTGCCCACGCAGGCGGCCGGACTCCACCCGGAGACCGCCGCGCCCGCCGACGCGTATCCCGCCTCGGCGTCCTGGCCGCAGGCCACGACCCCGTACCCGGCGCCCGCGCAGGCCGTCACCGGACCCGTGCCGCAGCACGCCCCGGTCCGGATGCCCAGGCGCCGCCGCACCCTGATCCTGGTCGTGGCCCTCGCCGCGCTCGTCGGCGGCGGCAGCGCCCTGATGCTGCAGAAGTGGGACCAGGACCGGCGGCAGGTCCCCGAGACCTCCCAGTCGACCCCGCCGCCGGAGACCACCACGCCCTCCCCGACCACCGACGCCTCGGGCGGTCTCCCGGACGGCTGGGTGCGCGTGCGCGACCCCTACGGATTCAGCCTCGCCGTCCCCGACGAGAGCTGGCAGCGGCAGGAGTTCGACGCGGCGACCCACCAGGTCGACTACACCCCCGACGGCGGCAGGCACTTCATCCGCGTCGCCATGGAGGACACGCCGGACTTCGCGACCGGTCACGAGCACCAACTCGACCTGGAGCAGCAGCTCCAGCGGCTGGTCGACTACCGGAGGGTGACCCTTGAGGCGAACACCTACCGCGACCGCCCGGGCTCCCTGTGGGAGTACAGCTGGACGGCCCTGGCGAAGGACACGCCGTTCCCCGGCCCGCGCCACGCCATCGAGGAGACGTACTTCTCCCGTGACGGCGTCGAGTACGCGATCTACATGTCCGCGCCGGAGGAGGACTGGCCGCGCACGCGGGAGCAGTTCAAGACCGTGCTCCAGAGCTGGCAGCCGACCGCCGGCTGACCCCCGGCCGCCCCCCGCCGCCGACTCTCGGCCGGGCCGCGTCGTTGGCCGGTCGACGCCCCAGAAGCGGGCGAACTCTGCGGCATGATGGGGCGTATGGGGATCGAGGGGGACGACTTCCGTGTCGTCGCGGGCCGTTACCGCCTGGAGGCGAGGCTCGGCCGCGGGGGCATGGGCATCGTGTGGCGGGCCACCGACCAGCTCCTCGAACGGCGGGTCGCGGT
Source organism: Streptomyces sp. NPDC088817 (assembly GCF_044750345.1). NCBI lineage: Bacteria > Bacillati > Actinomycetota > Actinomycetes > Kitasatosporales > Streptomycetaceae > Streptomyces > Streptomyces sp. NPDC088817. The sequence continues at coordinate 176,491 of NZ_JBIVJN010000004.1, read as the reverse complement.
CAAGGAACTCCCGCTGGACGAGACCCTGTCCGACGGGGAGGCCGCGCTCCAGCGGAAGCGCACCCTGCGAGAGGCCCGCGCGGTAGCCCAGTTGCGGCACCCGCACATCGTCGTCGTGCACGACGTCGTCGTCGAGGACGAACGCCCGTACATCGTCATGGAGTTGATCGACGGCGGCTCGCTGGCCGACCGGATCGCCGCGCGCGGCCCGGTGGACGCCGCCGAGGGCGCCCGCATCGGCGTCGCCCTGCTGGGCGCGCTGCGCACCGCGCACGCCGCCGGTGTCCTGCACCGGGACATCAAGCCGGCCAACGTCCTCGTCGAGTCGGGCACCGACCGGATCGTGCTCACCGACTTCGGCATCGCGCGGATGACCGGCGCGACCACGCTCACCGAGACCGGGACCTTCGTCGGGTCACCGGAGTACACCGCTCCGGAGCGGATGTCCGGGGCCGGGACCGGGCCGGAGTCCGATCTCTGGTCGCTCGGCGCGCTGCTGTGCGCCGCGCTGAGCGGCGAGTCGCCGTTCCGGCGCGACTCGCTCGGCGGCGTCCTGCACGCGGTCGTCTCCGACGAGATCCGGCCTCCCGCGCAGGCCGCGCCGATCCTGCCCGTCGTGCGCGGGCTGCTGGAGCGCGATCCGGACCAGCGGCTGACGGCGGCCGAGGCGGAGCGGATGCTGCGCGCCTTCCTCGAGTCGGGCCGCACGCCGGAGCCGTTGGTTCCCCATACGCCGACGCAGAGCGACGTGCCCGTAACCTCCCACGCGCCCGCTCCGGCGCAGACCGACCCCTCCTCCCGGGCGCCCGCCCGGTACCCCACCCGGAACGTGCTGGTCGCCGCGCTGCTGGTGGCCGCGACGGCCGGGGCGGGCGCGTCCGCCGTGGCGTTGCTGGTGCGGGGTGGTGGCAACGACGGTGGGATGCCGACGAGTTCGGCCCCGCACACGCCCGAGGACGCCACGGACGGCAGCACCTCACCGCCTGAAACGCCGTCACCGCCGCCCGGCTCGCTCCCCGTCCCGGTCTCCACGGTCACCGTCACGGGATCCGCCCCGCCCGCCGCCGAGGAAGCGGTGCCCTCGGGCCACCACCTGGTGCACGACCCGGCCGGCTTCTCCGTCGCCGTACCGGACGGCTTCACCCGCGAACCGCAGGGCGAGCGGGTCTTCTACCTGTCACCCGGGGAGACCTTCCGCCTCGGCATCAAGGTGGCCCGGCCGGAGGACGGAGGCCCGCTCGCGGTGATGCGGCGCGCCGACGCCGCGGGACCGGACACCAACCCCGGCTACCACGCCGGCCGTGTCACCGCCACCACCCACCGCGGACACCCGGCCGCGCTCTGGGAGTTCACCTGGAACGGCTTCAGCGCGGCGGAGGGCCCGCGGCGCACGTACGACCTGTGCTGGGAGCAGGACGGGCGGATGTACGACGTGTGGGTGTCGGCGCCGGTCGGCAGGGTGCGCGAGGCCAAGGAGCACTTCGACGTCGCGGTCGGCGCTTTCGACGTACGGCAGGTCACGGGTCGGTGACCGGACACGCCTCTTGCTGGAGTCGGCGGAGGGGGTCGCGATATGGATGGACCCATGAGCAATCACGGGGGCGCCCAGTACGGGGCCGACGATCCGACGACCTTCGCCCTGCAACCGCCCGACCCGCAGGCGCGGGTGCCCCACCCGCAGAGCCCGTACGCCGCCTCCGCACCGGGCGGCGGGGACGGGCAGCCGCAGGGACCCACACGCGTGGAGCCGCAGAGCACCGCCCCCGGGCAACCGGAGAGCGCTGCCGTGCAGCCGCCGGAGCCCGGCACCGGCCGGCTGATCGGCGGGCGCTACCGGCTGCTCGCCAAGCTCGGGCACGGCGGCATGGGGACCGTGTGGCGGGCCAAGGACGAGACGGTGGACCGCGAGGTCGCCGTCAAGGAGCCCCGCGTCCCCGACCACGTTCCGGAACGGGAGCGGGCCAACGCCTTCGAGCGCATGCGCCGCGAGGCCCGCGCCGCCGCCCGGCTCGACCACCCCGCGGTCGTCGACGTCCACGACGTGGCCGTCGTCGACGGGCAGCCGTGGATCGTGATGGAGCTGGTGCGGGGCCGCTCGCTCGGCGCCGCGCTCCAGGAGGGCACCCTGGACGCCCGCGAGGCGGCCCGGATCGGTCTGGAGGTGCTCGGCGCGCTGGAGGCCGCGCACGCCGCGGGCATCCTGCACCGGGACGTCAAGCCGGACAACATCCTGCTCGGCCGGTACGACCGGATCGTCCTCACCGACTTCGGCATCGCCCAGATCGAGGGCGAGACCAACCTGACCGACACCGGCGGCTTCGTCGGCTCACCCGAGTACATCGCGCCCGAACGGGTGCTGGGGCAGCGTCCCGGCCCGGCCTCCGACCTGTGGTCGCTCGGCGTGGTCCTGTACGCGGCCACGGAGGGCGTCTCCCCGTTCCGCCGCAGCAACACCCCGGCCACCCTCCAGTCGGTCCTCAACGCCACGCCTGCCCCACCGGCCGCCGCGCAGGGCCCGCTCGCCGAGGCCGTCACCGGCCTGCTGCACAAGGATCCGGCGCACCGGCCGCCCGCCGCCCGGGTGCGCGCCCTGCTGGAGGCGGCCGTCGCGCCGCCCGTCCCGACACCTACGCGCGTGGTGCGGTACGCCGAGGGCGCCCCCGGCGGGCCGCGCGGCCTCCGGCTCGGGCGCGGGGCATGGCTCGGGCTCGGCGCGGCGGTCGTCGCGGCCGCGGTGACGGCGTACGTCCTGATCGCCCACCCGTTCGCCGGCCCGCTGCCCGAGGACTGGGCGACCCACCACGAGAACGACGTCGCCGCGACGATCGCCGTGCCGAAGGACTACCAGCGGCAGGTGCCGGACGGGAAGAACGACAAGAAGCACTGGGTGACCTACAGCGACTGGAGCGGCGGCATCACGGTCGGGCTGCGCCTGCTGAGGAAGTCCGAGGAACCGGAGCGCACCATCAAGGACTCCGCCGCCGCCCAGATGTACGACGACCTCGGCACCTTCAAGCAGTCCGGCAGCTACGAACTCGACATGCCCCAGAACCCGGTGACCCACCCGAAGGAGTCCACGTACCGCGGCAAGCAGGCGGCGGAGAACACGGTCGTCTACACCACCGACGACAGCACGCACCCGATGCCGCGCGAACTGCGGCTGTTCTACTACAAGACCGCCGGGGGCGACCTGTACAAGCTCACCGTCGGCTACCCCGGCAAGGGCGACTTCACCGAACGCGGCCGCGAGGTGGCAGGTGCGGTGATCGCCAACCTGGACCTCGACGATCTGTGACAAGGCCCTGATCAGCGCGTTCGTTGCCAGTGATCACTGGCGCGCTGTGAGCACTCGGTGAATCCCGTGAATCCCTATTACTGACGGGTACACAAAGCCGCCCGACCGGCATACCCTGCGCGTCATGACGGACGCGCAGGCCCCGGCGAAGACCGGCACCAATCCCCAGGCCCCCGCCCCCGCGGGGGCCCGCACCGCCGACGACGTGGTGACCCCCGAGCTGGTCGCCCGGCTCACCAAGGGCGTCGCCGGGTCCGGCCGCACCGCCAACCACACGCCGTTCACCGGCGACAAGCTCGCCGACCTGCCCGAGTCCACCCCCGAGGACGTGGCCCGCGCCTACGAACGGGCCCGTGCCGCCCAGGCGGTGTGGGCCCGGGTCCCGGTACGGCGGCGGGCGGCCGTCCTGCTCGACTTCCACGACCTGGTGCTCGCCCGCCAGGCCGAGGTGCTCGACCTGATCCAGCTGGAGACCGGCAAGGCCCGCCTGCACGCGCACGAGGAGGTGCAGGCCGTCGCCGTCGCGGCCCGGCACTACGGCCGCCGCGCCGCCGCCTATCTGAAGCCCAGGCGGCACACGGGCGCCATCCCCGTCCTCACGCGCGTCACCGAACTGCGCCACCCGCGTGGGGTGGTGGGCCAGATCGCCCCGTGGAACTACCCCCTGGAGCTGTCCGTCGGCGACGCGCTGCCCGCCTTCGTCGCGGGCAACGCGGTGGTCATGAAGCCCGACACCGAGACCTGCCTGACCGCGCTGTGGGCCCGCGACCTGCTCATCGAGGCCGGGCTGCCCGCCGAGGTGTTCCAGGTCGTCCTCGGTGAGGGCCCGGTCGTCGGCCCCGAGGTGGTCAGGCACGCCGACTACGTCTCCTTCACCGGCTCCACCCGCACCGGACGCGAGGTCGCCCAGAGCGCCGCCGCCCGGCTGGTCGGCGTCTCCCTCGAACTCGGCGGCAAGAACGCCATGCTGGTGCTCGCGGACGCCGACATCGAGAAGGCGGTCGCCGGGGCGGTCCGCGCCTGCTTCTCCTCCGCCGGCCAACTGTGCATCTCCATCGAGCGGCTGTACGTCCACGAGGCGGTCGCGGACGCGTTCCTCGACCGGTTCGCCGCCCGTACGCGGGCGATGCGGCTCGGCACGTCCCTGGCCTACGGCGCCGACATGGGCTCGCTGGTCGGCGAGCGGCAACTGGCCACCGTCACCCGGCATGTGGAGGAGGCCGTCGCCAAGGGCGCCAAGGTGGTGGCGGGCGGCGTCGCCCGCCCGGACATCGGCCCGTACTTCTTCGAGCCCACCATCCTCGACGGCGTCGAGGACGCGATGGCCGTGTGCACGGAGGAGACCTTCGGCCCGGTCGTCTCCGTCTACCGCTTCACGAGCGACGACGAGGTGATCGAGCGCGCCAACTCCACGCCGTACGGCCTGAACGCGTCCGTCTGGACGAAGGACGCCCGCCGCGGCCGCGAGGTCGCCGCCCGGCTGCGCACCGGCACCGTCAACATCAACGAGGGCTACGCACCCGCCTACGGCAGCGTCCAGTCGCCGATGGGCGGCATGAAGGACTCGGGTCTCGGCCGCCGGCACGGCTCCGAGGGCATCCTCAAGTACACCGAGGCCCAGACCGTGGCCCACCAGCGGCTGCTGCCCATGGCCCCGTCGCTAGGCATGGACGACGAGGGTCACGCGGCGTTCATGACCCGCAGCCTGAGGCTGATGAAGGCGTTCCGTCTCCGCTGAACGCACCGAGGAGAACACGTGTCTCAAGACGGCCATGGCTACGACTACGACGTCATCGTCGTGGGCTCGGGGTTCGGCGGGTCGGTCTCCGCGCTCCGCCTGACCGAGAAGGGCTACCGCGTCGGCGTCCTGGAGGCGGGCCGCCGCTTCACCCGCGCGACCCTGCCGAGGAACTCCTGGGACCTGAAGAACTACCTGTGGGCCCCGAAGCTCGGCATGTACGGCATCCAGCGCATCCACCTGCTCGGCAACGTCATGGTGCTGGCCGGCGCGGGCGTCGGCGGCGGCTCCCTGAACTACGCCAACACCCTCTACGTACCGCCGAAACCCTTCTTCGACGACCCCCAGTGGCGGGACATCACCGACTGGCAGGACGAGTTGAAGCCGTACTACGACCAGGCGCGACGCATGCTCGGCGTGCGGCTCAACCCGACGACGACCCCCTCCGACGTCCATCTGAAGGCCGCCGCACAGCGGCTGGGCTTCGGCGACACCTTCCACATGGCGCCGGTCGGGGTGTTCTTCGGCGACGGTGAGGACGCCGACGGCACGACGACGGCGAAGGCGGGCGAAGAGGTCGCCGACCCGTACTTCGGCGGGGCCGGACCGGACCGCAGGGCCTGCACCGAGTGCGGCGAGTGCATGACGGGCTGCCGGCACGGCGCCAAGAACACCCTGAACGAGAACTACCTGTACCTGGCCGAGAAGGCGGGCGCGGTGGTCCACCCCATGACGACGGTGGTGTCGGTCACGGACGACTCACGCGGCGGCTACGCGCTCGCCACGCTTCCCACCGACGACAGGAAGAAGGGCGCCGGCCGCCTGTTCACCGCGCGCAGGGTGGTCCTGGCGGCCGGCACCTACGGCACCCAGACGCTGCTGCACCGCATGAGGGAGAGCGGTCGGCTGCCCCATCTGTCCGCGCGGCTGGGTGAGTTGACCCGTACCAACTCCGAGGCGCTGGTGGGCGCCCAGACCGGCGACCGGCGCTACCGGAAGGCGACCGGGAAGCCGAGGGCGGACTTCACGCGCGGAGTCGCCATCACGTCCTCCGTCCACCCCGACGAGAACACCCATATCGAGCCGGTCCGCTACGGCAAGGGCTCCAACGCGATGGGCGGCCTGTCGATCCTCCAGGTCCCGTACGCCGAGGGCTCGTCCAGGGTGGCGGCCTGGCTGGCCAACGCCGCCCGCCACCCCCTGCTCGTCCTGCGCTCCCTGTCCAACCGCCGCTGGTCGGAGCGGACCATCATCGGCCTGGTGATGCAGTCCCTGGACAACTCCCTGACCACGTACCTGAAACCGGACGGTGTCGGCAGGGGGCTGCTCACGGCCCGCCAGGGTCACGGCACGCCCAACCCCCAGCAGATCAGGGCCGCCACGGAGGGCGCCAGTGCGCTCGCCGCCGAGATCAACGGCTTCGCCGGGTCCAACGTGGGCGAGCTGATGGGCACTCCGCTCACCGCCCACTTCCTCGGCGGCTGCCCGATCGGCGCCTCGCCCGAGACCGGTGTCATCGACCCGTACCACCGCCTCTACGGCCACTCCGGCATCTCGGTCGTCGACGGCGCCGCGGTCTCGGCGAACCTGGGGGTGAACCCGTCGCTGACCATCACCGCGCAGGCCGAGCGGGCGATGTCGTACTGGCCCAACAAGGGCGAGGCCGATCCGCGTCCGCCGCAGGGGGCCGCCTACGAGCGTCTGCGGCCGGTGGAACCACGGCATCCGGCGGTCCCGGCGGACGCCTTCGGCGCGCTGAGGCTGCCGTTCCTGGGGATGCCGCCGGTGCCGCCGAAGAAGTCCCGAACCGGCTGAAGGGCCGGGAAGGGGCCTCGGGAAGGAGCCCCGGGGAAGAGAGAGGACCTGCACCCCCCTCCTGGCACAGGTCCTCCTCCGTCCGCTGATGTGACAAGGGGAGGCCGGGAAAGGTTGCGCGCGAGCCGGTGGGTTTCCTGTGTGTCCTGCATCACATCTCCGGGGTTCCGTATCCGCGCGCGCAGAAGAAGGGCCCCCGCGGCCTCGGGCGGCGGGGGCCCTTCTCTCTGTCCCGGGCGGCCGGCCCCGGGCGTCCCCGGAACCGGCCGTTCAACTGGGTGACCGGGCTGCTGTCCCCTGCCGTCCGGTCACTTCCTGGAGCGAGGTCCCACGACGCACGGCACGATCCGCACGCCTCATCGCTCCGGAGATCCACGCGTGGTTCTTGCGGGCCCGCCCCTGGCTGGCACGGACACCGGGACAACGAGGCGGCCCGCGCGACGGTCACGCGCCGTACGGGTGAGAGTCAGACCCTGCCCCGGCACAGCTCCAGCAAGGTCATCGCCAGGGTCGTGCCCGGCTTGCCCAGGGCGTCCCTGTAGTGGCCGAGGATCTCCATCTCGCGGGAGAGGTTCACCCGCCGGCCCCCCGAGGCGATACGGGTCTCCTGGATCACCGCGGAGACAGCCATCCGTTCCTGGATCAGGCCGATGATCCGGTCGTCGAGGGCGTCGATGCGCTCCCGGGCTCCGGTGATCACGTGCGCGGCCTCGTCGGTGCGGGCGCCGCTCTTGGCGGTGGCGGCTGGGGTCTGGGTCTGCGCTGCGGTGGCGGTCATCGCGGGGCTCCTCGGTGATGTCGGACGTGGTGCCCCGGCGGACAAGGACCACAACGCCAGGCGCCCCGGACCTTGTCGGCCCGGGGCGCCTCGGAAGTCGCTTGTCAGTGGCTCAAGCAGCACGACCATGGCAGCCGGTGGGCCGGTCGCCATAGGTAAACAGGAAGGTCGTCTGCGCGAGCATGCTGCCAGTATGCCGCGCCCGGGCGTGGCATCCAACACGGTTCGCATGATGAGACGAGCCGAGACGAGCGGTGGACGGGCCCTCGGCGCGGGTCCGGGACGTGCGGTCACCGGGCAGGGGACTCCGGGCCCGGCCTCCGGGCGCCGGTCTTCGGGCGCCGGGGAGGCACCCGCGACCACCTCGGTAGAATCGATACACACAAGGACCCCCCGACGCCGGAAGGCACCCCGTGTCATCAGCGACCCCCGCTGCCGCCGCCCCCGACACCGTCCTGGTCGTCGACTTCGGCGCGCAGTACGCCCAGCTCATCGCCCGTCGCGTCCGCGAGGCACGGGTCTACAGCGAGATCGTGCCGAGCTCCATGCCGGTTTCGGAGATGCTCGCCAAGAACCCGGCGGCGATCATCCTGTCCGGCGGCCCCTCCTCGGTGTACGAGGAGGGCGCCCCGCGCCTCGACCGCGCGATCTTCGAGTCCGGCGTCCCCGTCTTCGGCATGTGCTACGGCTTCCAGCTGATGGCGCAGGTCCTCGGCGGCACCGTGGACAACTCCGGGGCCCGCGAGTACGGCCGCACCGGACTGGTCGTCTCCAAGCCCTCCTCCACCCTCTTCGAGGGCACCCCGGCCGACCAGGACGTGTGGATGTCGCACGGCGACGCCTGCTCCGCCGCCCCCGAGGGCTTCTCGGTCACCGCCTCCACGGACGTCGTCCCGGTCGCCGCGTTCGAGAACGACGAGAAGAAGCTGTACGGCGTCCAGTACCACCCGGAGGTCATGCACTCCACGCACGGCCAGCAGGTCCTCGAGCACTTCCTCTACCGCGGTGCGGGCCTCGAGCCGAACTGGACCACCGGCAACGTCATCGACGAGCAGGTCGCCGCCATCCGCGAGCAGGTCGGCGACAGGCGGGCGATCTGCGGGCTGTCCGGGGGCGTGGACTCCGCGGTCGCCGCCGCACTCGTGCAGAAGGCCATCGGCTCCCAGCTGACCTGCGTCTACGTCGACCACGGCCTCATGCGCAAGGGCGAGACCGAGCAGGTCGAGAAGGACTTCGTGGCCGCGACCGGCGTGCAGCTGAAGGTCGTCGACGCCGAGGAGCGCTTCCTCACCGCACTCAAGGGGGTCAGCGACCCCGAGGAGAAGCGGAAGATCATCGGCCGCGAGTTCATCCGCGTCTTCGAGCAGGCACAGGCGGAGATCATCGCGGACGAGGGCCCGGCGGTGGAGTTCCTCGTCCAGGGCACCCTCTACCCGGACGTGGTCGAGTCCGGCGGTGGCACCGGCACCGCGAACATCAAGTCGCACCACAACGTCGGCGGCCTGCCCGAGGACCTCGAGTTCAAGCTCATCGAGCCGCTGCGCCAGCTGTTCAAGGACGAGGTCCGCATGGTCGGCCAGGAACTCGGCCTGCCCGACGAGATCGTCCAGCGCCAGCCCTTCCCGGGCCCCGGCCTCGGCATCCGGATCGTCGGCGAGGTCACCAAGGAGCGCCTGGACCTGCTGCGTGAGGCCGACGCCATCGCCCGCGAGGAGCTGACGGCGGCCGGCCTCGACCGTGAGATCTGGCAGTGCCCGGTGGTCCTGCTCGCGGACGTGCGCAGCGTCGGCGTCCAGGGCGACGGCCGCACCTACGGCCACCCGATCGTGCTGCGCCCGGTCTCCAGCGAGGACGCCATGACCGCCGACTGGTCGCGGCTGCCCTACGACGTGCTGTCGAAGATCTCGACCCGCATCACCAACGAGGTCCGGGACGTCAACCGCGTGGTCCTCGACGTGACGTCGAAGCCGCCGGGCACCATCGAGTGGGAGTGAGCCCGCTCCGGTCTACGTCCGCCTGAGAGTCCGCACCGGCTCTCCGGGCTTCCAGACCCGTACGACCAGATAGGCGTCGTCCTCGACGCTGGTCCGTACGACCTCCGTCAACTCGGTGCGGAAGAGGTGGAACGGCTGCGGCGGTTCCACCTCTTTCACGTACGCGCCCTTCACCTCGGGATCCTCCACCTCGACCGCCCGCCCGGCGATCCGCGCGTCACCGCCGGCCATCGCGGTGTCCGGCCCCGGATTCGCCTGCAGCGCGAACCTCGGATCCCGGCGCAGGTCGAGCGCCTTGAGCGAGCCCGGCATCATGCCGAGCCACAGCTCGCCGTTCAGGAAACGCACCTCGAGGCCCGTGGTGCGCGGGGAGCCGTCCCGGCGCAGGGTCACCAGGACGTGGTGCGGGAACGCCCCGAACCGCCGCTCGACGGTCGCGGCCATGTCGGGTTCCGCGGCGGCGAAGGCCGCCCAGTTCGTTGCCATGCCGCGAGTGTGGCGCGGATGGCCGACATCCTCTGTCGGGTTTTCGGGGGCGTTCTGCGCGGGGTCTGCGTCGTAATAGGCGTACAGGTGGGGGCGGCCGGCACGTGAGTGGGCACGGGTGGCCGTGTGGGCGCGGGCGGGCGCGGGTGGTCGGCGCGCGGGCGGGGCGCCGTCGGTGGTGTTCGGCGGCATCCGGCCGCGGCGCCGGTGTGCTCCCCGGCATCTTCACCGCACGGCGCTCGTATCCCGGCCCGTTCGGCGGTAGCTTCCGGCTCGTACGTCGTCGATCCAGCGACGGAGGTCCCATGCACGGCGCCGCCCCCACCCCGCCCCCGCCCCTGCCCACCGAGAAGCTGCGGTTCGCGATGCCGCCGCGGCACGAGTCGGTGGACGACGAACGCCGGTACCGCAAGGAGCGGCTCGCCGGGCGCGCTGCGGATCTTCGGCCGGTACGGCTTCGAGGACGGCGTCTCCGGCCACATCACCGCCCGCGACCCCGATTTCAGCGACTGCTTCTGGGTCAACCCCTTCGGGATGCCGTTCAAGCACGTCACCGTGAGCGACCTGGTGCTCGTCAACCAGGACGGGCAGGTGCTCCAGGGCCGTCACCACGTCAACCAGGCCGCGTTCACCGTGCACGCCCAGGTGCACGCCGCCCGCCCGGACGTCGTCGCCGTCGCCCACTGCCACTCCGTGCACGGCCGCGCCCTGGCGGCGCTCGGGGATCTCCTGGACCCGATCACCCAGGAGAGCTGCGCCTTCTACGAGGACCACGCCGTCTACGGCTCCTACACCGGCGTCACCGTCGACGCGGAGGAGGGGCGCCGGATAGCGGCCTCGCTGGGCTCGCGCAAGGCGCTGGTGCTGCGCAACCACGGACTGCTGACGGTCGGCGACTCGGTGGACGCCACCGCCTGGTGGTTCCTGGCCATGGAACGCTCCTGCCAGGTGCAGCTGACCGCCCGGGCGGCGGGCCGGCCGGTCCTGATCGACCACGAACCGGCGGTCGCGACCCGGGAGCAGCTCGGCGGCGACCTGGTGGCGTGGATCAACTACCAGCCCCTGCGGCAGGACATCAGCCGCAGCGAACCCGACCTGCTGACCTGAGCCCTTCGGAGTATGGGACATCTCAGGACATCTCGCCGTCCCTGCCGGGATTCGCGCAGCCGGGTGCGGCCGAGTCAACACGGCGTTCCCGGCTTCACCCGCGCGGACTGGACCTGACGAACGCGAGCGGGGCGGTATAGGGCACAATTCGCTTTCTGCGTGGGGGTGTTGTTGTCGCGGCGGGGCCGCGGGATCCGGGGAAGGCGGGCGTCGGGCGTGGCGGTGCAGGAGGCGAGAGGCGTGGGTGCCCACGGGGGCGGCTGCACCTGCGGGGACTGCCCGCACGGGGCGCGTGCGGGACACCGGCAGGCTGTTGCCGCGTTCCTTCACAAGCGGGACGAGTTCGCCGCGGGCCACGGCCTGCCGGCGGCGGTGGCGCACTCGGCGTCGGCCTCCCGGCAGTGGGTGTCGGAGGAGCTGACGCAGTCCGCGGAACTCGTCGCCGAGCGGGGGCGGGCCGAGGGCGAGGCATGGCTGGCGCGGCTGTGGCGCTGGACGGCGTACACGGTGTGGGCGGTGGTCGTCCTGCTGCTCCTGGTGCAGGCGCTGACCGCGGTCGGCGTGGGCTGGAGCACCGCCCGGACGGCGGGACTGCTGGCGGCCGTCCTGGTGGCCGGGGCGCTGACGGCCGCCTCCTGGCTCCACCGGGCGCGCGGCGGGGCGCTCGCCCCGGTCATCGGCGAGGACAACCGGCTGTCCACCTCCCGCGCGGTGGCCGCCGGCTGGGTGCTCTTCGTCGCGTACGCGGTGCTGGTGCTGGCGGGCCGGCTCGCCGCGGCCTCGGACCACGCCGAGCGCGATGCCCTGATCGCCGGGCTGGACCTGGCCCGCGGCGCCGGTGTGGTCACCGTGCTCGCCGTGGTGTGCGGAATCGCGGTCCTGGTACGGCGGGTGGTCGGGCTGCGGGTGCTGGGGCAGCGGCTCCAGAAGGTGCGCGCGGACCGGCCGCGGGCGGCCGACCTGCTGACCGACGACGCGGGACGCGGCGCCTTCACGGACATCCAGTACGTGGTCATCAGCGCCGTCGCGCTGGTGTTCGCGGCGGTGCGGCTGGCCCGGCGCCCCGACCAACTGCCCGACCTGCCGTGGGGGCTGGCGGTGGTGGTGCTGGTGTCGGCGGCGACCTACCTGGCGGGCAAGTACGCGGACGGCGGCCGGCCGGTCGTCCTCTCGGTGGTCCGGGCCCGGGAGGCCGGGGACCTGGACGCGCCGATCCGGACCGGCGACGACATCGAGATCCGGGGCGCAGGGTTCGTCCCGCCGGGTGCCCAGGGAGCCGACCGGCTGGCCCGTATGAGGGTCCGCATCGGCCCGGTCAACGTGCACGTGCCCCTGGTCCCGGTCGCGGGCGGCTTCAGCAACCCCACGGACGCGGCGTTGACGGTGCCCGTCCCGGCGGACGTGGAACCGGGCCGGGTCGAGGTGCAGGTGGTGACGGCGGCCGGTGTGGAGACGAACCGGTACACGATCGACGTGACGGAGTGACGGCGGGCGACACCTCCGGCGGATCGGGCACGATGGTTTTGCGGAGGGCCGTCAGTACTCCGACTCCTTGGGACGCATGACCCGAAGTCACGCGGAAGCCGGAAAAACCTCTCCGTGGGATTGAGCGGGCCCCGCCGCGCATACGTATGGTCGATTGAGGGGCACATACGACGGCGGTGAGAGGCGGCTCGCAGCGATGACCCACGTTCGTACGGAGACCCGGATCATGCAGGCTGAACCGAACCGAACCTGGCGGGACACAGCGGCCCGCTACGCCCTCCTGCCCCTCCGCGTCTTCCTCGGGGTCACCTTCGTCTACGCCGGCCTCGACAAGCTCACCTCCAGCGGCTTCATGCGGGCCACCGGCCCCGGGTCGATCGGCGAGACGATGCGCGCCGTCCGTGACTCCTCCGCCGTCCCGGCCCTGGTCGACCTGGCCCTGAAGAACCCGGTCGGCTTCGGCTACGCCATCGCCTTCGCCGAACTGGCCGTCGGCCTCGGCACCCTGATCGGTCTGCTGGGCCGCCTGGCCGCGCTCGGCGGCGCGCTGATCTCCCTCAGCCTGTGGCTCACGGTCAGCTGGGCCACCACCCCCTACTACTACGGCAACGACCTCGCCTATCTGATGGCCTGGCTGCCCCTCGTCCTCGCCGGCGCCCCGATGCTCTCCGCCGACGCCGCGCTGCGGGCACGGCGACGGCGAGGGGCGGGGGAGTAGCGACAGCACGGCGGCGGGTGGGGGAGTGGTGACGGCTCAGCCCGTCCCTCTCGTTCCCGCTGCCGTTCCCGCTCCGCCGGGAGTCCGGCGGGTGTCCCGGCCCCTGCGCACGGCCCTGTTCACCACCCCCGCCGCACCGCCCAGGCACAGGCCGCCGACGACCATCGGGACCAGCAGGAACCACGGGACGTGCCAGGCACCGGCCGCGTCTCCCGCGTAGACCACGCCCGCGCCGGTGAGGAAGACACCGGACACCAGCCTCCCCGGCTGGAACTCATGGCGCAGCACGGCTGACCTCCACCTGTCCCATCCCGACGTGGAGTCTGAGGTCCACGGTCCCGGCGTTCTTGCCGCCTGCGGTCGCGGGCAGCGTGACCTGCTGGTGCCGCCCCGGAGCGACGTCCACGTCCTGTGCGGAGTCGCCCGGCAGCTGGATGTCGCCGAGCCCCACATCGATGTTCGCCCGCACGGCCACACCCTCGGGCACGATCACTCGCAGTCGGCCCGCCCCCACCTGCGCCTTCGTCGTCACCGTCGCTCCCTTGCCGAGGTGTATCCGGGTCAGGTCCAAGATGCCCTCCCCGGTGCCGAGGCGGTACTCGGGCCGTACGTCCGCCGTCGCCGCGGGCTGCCAGGTGCGGTGCCCCCACTGCGTGGTGATGTCCTTCGGAAGGGCCGTGGAAGCGGCGAGCAGCGCCGCGGTGACCAGGGCCAGGAATATCGAACCGAAGCCCGTCCGCCCCAGGAACGCGCTCACCGCCATGCCCAGGCCGAAGACCGCGAGCGCGCAGGCGAGGCCGGCCTGGAGGCTGGTGCCCAGGGCGTGGGTGTCCCAGGTCAGGCGGGCGCCGAGGGTGCCGGCGGCCAGGGCCAGCAGGAACACCCAGCCGCCGATCCCGTGAGGGCGGGCCGGCTCGGTGCGTACGGGACGCGCGTACGCGCCGCCGTGCGTGCCGACGCGTGCGCCGAGGCCGATGTTGACGGCGGCGGAGACGTCCCGCACGTCCCGGCCGTCCCGACGGCCCCGGTCGTTCCGGTCGCGCGCGTCCTGGGGACCCCACAGATAGCCCGTGCCGCCGACGTGGGTGCCGTCCTTGACGATCGGGTCGCGCCACCAGGAGGCGTGGAGGGTGGGCACCGGCGGCGCCTGGGCCTCCGGCGGGGCGTCGGCGACGGCCTGGGCTGCGAGTGGGTCGGGGCCGGGTGCCCCGCGGTGCTGCGACCAGTACCCGGCGCCGGCGAGGAGCAGGGACAGGACGACGCCGAAGGTCAGCACGCTGCCGTTGCCCAGCATGGACAGGAAGACCCCGCAGCCGACCAGCGCGAACAGCACGGCCGCGAGCGCCGGTCCGTCCACCCGGCCGGTGAGGAGCTTGCGCACCTCGTTCTCGTCCTCGTCGTCGTACGGCACGAAGAGCCAGGCGAAGCCGTAGAAGATGAGGCCTATGCCGCCGGTCGCCGCCAGCACGGCCAGCGTGATCCGGAAGATCACCGGGTCCATGTCGCACTGCCGGCCCAGACCGGCGCAGACGCCGCCGATCATCCGGTGCGCCCGGTGCCGCCGGAACTTCAGCACGCCCTCGGGGCCGTCCGGCCCGGTGTCGGCGTCGAGGCGCGCCCCCGGCGTCGCCCCCGGTCCGTGCTCCGCACCCGCACCCGCGCCGGGCACGGCGTCCCCTGGTCCGGTGCCCGGGGACGGGCCCGGACCGGAGCCGGGCTCGGGCCCCTTCGCGGTGTGCTGGTGATTCGTCATGCGTCCATGGTGACGGGCGTGCGGTCGTGGCGGGAGCCGGGACGACCCTGGGCGAACCCTGATTCGCCCCTGAGCCGCGGCCGGGGATGCGTTCGACCGGCCCCCGGGCCGCGCTCCGGGTGCCTGCGAGGAGCGGGTCGGAGAGCGGGTCGGAAGCACAGGGGCGGAGATCAGGGGAGTCTAGGGGGCGGACCCTGATGCTCCCGCACCGCCGGGCGTGTGACCATCAGTGGCATGCCGGAAGCCGCAGCAGCGCCCCTCGACGACCCGCGGCCGCCGCGCAAGCTCTACCGCAGCAGCGACGGACGCTGGCTCGGCGGAGTGGCGCGGGGCCTCGCCGGGCACCTCGGGCTGCCCGTCGTCTGGGTGCGGCTGGTCTTCGTCGGCCTGTTCATGGCCGACGGCCTCGGCGCCCTGGTGTACGCGGCCTTCTGGTTCTTCGTGCCCCTCGGCGTCGGAGGCGTCGGCGACCAGAAGCCGCCGTCCCTCGTCACCACCGAGACCTCGCCGGACGGCCGCCGCAGAATCGTCGCCCGCAAGCCGGACAAGGGCCAGATCGTCGCCCTGCTCCTCATGGTCGTCGTGGCGATGGTCTTCGTCGGCAGCGTCAATCCGGGCAACGGGGCGAAGGCCTACCTCCTGCCGGCCGTCCTGGTCGCGGCCGGTGTCGCCCTGGTCTGGCGCCAGGCGGACAACGCCCGCCGGGCCCGCTGGGTCGAGGTCGGCCGCCGCCGCCGTACGCTCACCCTGGCCCGCGCCGGCGCGGGCGTCCTGCTGGTCACGGCCGGCGTCTCCGCCATCTTCGTGATGCAGGGGTCCGCCGCCCACCTGGGCTCGGTCCTCCAGGCGGCGCTCGCCGTCCTGGTCGGCATAACCCTGCTCGCCGGCCCCTACCTCGTGCGCATGACCCAGGACCTCTCCGAGGAGCGCCTGATGCGCATCCGGGCCCAGGAGCGGGCCGAGGTCGCCGCCCACGTCCACGACTCGGTGCTGCACACCCTGACCCTGATCCAGCGCAACGCGGAGAACGCGGGCGAGGTGCGCCGCCTCGCCCGCGCCCAGGAGCGCGACCTGCGGGCCTGGCTCTACAAGCCGGAGGGCAACGGCAAGGACGAGGCCGACGAACCGGCCACCCTCGCCGAGGCGGTCAAGCGCAACGCCGCCGAGGTCGAGGACAAGCACGGCGTCCCCATAGAGGTGGTCGTGGTCGGCGACTGCCCGCTCGACGACCGGATCGGCGCCCAGATGCAGGCCGCGAGGGAAGCCATGGTGAACGCCGCCAAGTACGGTGGCGAGGGCGGTGCCGTCCAGGTCTACGCCGAGGTCGAGGGCAGGACCGTCTTCGTGTCCGTCCGGGACCGCGGACCCGGCTTCGACCTCGACGCGATACCCGCCGACCGGATGGGCGTCAGAGAATCGATCATCGGCCGTATGGAGCGCAACGGGGGGACGGCCCGGCTGCGGGCCGTGCCGGACGGCGGCACTGAGGTCGAGCTGGAGATGGAGAGGGCGGAGAACACGTGATGAGCGACCCGACCGAGGCGAACGGTACGGCGGGAGCGGGGACGGCGGGGGCGGGCGGGCGGCATGTGCGCGTGGTCCTCGTCGACGACCACCGCATGTTCCGCACCGGGGTCCAGGCCGAGATCGGCCAGACCGAGGAGACGGGCGTGGAGGTCGTCGGCGAGGCCGCGGACGTCGACCAGGCCGTCACGGTCATCACCGCGACCCGGCCCGAGGTGGTCCTGCTCGACGTCCACCTGCCCGGGGGCGGCGGAGTGGAGGTGCTGCGGCGCTGCGCCGCGCTGACCGCCGACGCCGAGCGGCCCGTCCGCTTCCTCGCGCTGTCCGTGTCGGACGCGGCGGAGGACGTGATCGGTGTGATCCGCGGCGGAGCGCGCGGCTATGTGACGAAGACGATCACGGGCACCGACCTGGTCGACTCGATCTTCCGGGTCCAGGAGGGCGACGCCGTCTTCTCCCCGCGCCTGGCCGGCTTCGTCCTCGACGCCTTCGCCTCCACCGACGCCCCGCCGGTCGACGAGGACCTCGACCGCCTCACCCAGCGCGAGCGCGAGGTCCTGCGGCTCATCGCCCGCGGCTACGCGTACAAGGAGATCGCCAAGCAGCTCTTCATCTCCGTCAAGACGGTGGAGTCCCACGTCTCCGCGGTGCTGAGGAAGCTCCAGCTCTCCAACCGCCACGAGCTGACCCGCTGGGCGACGGCACGCCGGCTGGTGTGACCTTCGCCGGCGCGCATCCGGGCCCCCGAGGTCCCTCATGCCACCCGGGTCGCCCCCGCGAAGGGCATCTGGTCGATCGGGGCCAGGCGGACCGGGGCCGAGGGGTTCGGGGCGTGGATCATCTGGCCGTTGCCGACGTAGAGGCCGACGTGGCTGACGCCGGAGTAGAAGAAGACCAGGTCGCCGGGGCGCAGGTCGGACCGTGGGACACGGCGGCCCGCGTTGATCTGGGCGTAGGTGGTGCGGGGCAGCGCGACCCCGGCGGAGCGGTAGGCGGCCTGGATCAGGCCCGAGCAGTCGAAGGCGTCGGGCCCGGTCGCGCCCCACACATAGGGGCTGCCGAGCTTCCGGTAGGCGTAGGCGACGGCCGTCGCCGCGCGGCCACCGGGGACGGTGACCGACGCCGGGTCACCGACGAGCGGCTCCCGGGCGCCGGAGCCGTGGCGGGTCGCGTGCTCCATGTCCCCGCCCTGGGCGATCGCGGCGCGCTGCTGCGGGGGCAGTCCCGCCAGCAGCCGCCGGGCCTCGTCCAGTTTGGTGGTGACCGTCTTCTTCTGCCGCCGCAGTTCCGCCTGCCGCGAGCGCAGCGAGGTCAGCTCGATGCGCGCGTCCCCCCGCAGCCGGCCGATCTCCCGTAGCTGTCGGCGCACATCGGACACGGCGGCTGTCTGCCGGATGCCGGCCCGCTCGGCGAACTCGGCCCCGTCCAGGTACTGCCGGGGGTCGTCGGACAGGATGAGCTGCACCACGGGGTCGATCCCGCCGTCCCGGTACTGTGCCGCGGCGATCGTGCCCAGCGCGTCGCGGGCGGTGTTCAGCTTCTGCTGCCTGCGGGCGGCCTCGTCGCCCAGCTCCCTCAGCCGCTTCTCGGCCGTGTCCGCCTTCTCCCTCGCCCCGTCGTACTTCTCGGTGGCGGTCTCCGCCTCCCGGTAGAGCCTGTCCACCGAGGCCTTGATCTGCTCCGACGCCGGCCGCGGAGCGGCGTGCCCGGTGCCGTCGAAGCCGGTCGCCGTCGCGGCGCCCGCGAGGGCGATCGTGGCGGCCGTGCGGACGGTGCTCCCGCCGAGCGAGCGCTGTCGGAGCCTGCGGTGCGCTGCCACCTGGAGCGTCACGTCCCTTCTGCCGCGGAGGCGGGGTCCTGGTCCGGCGGCGGGCCGCACAGGGGAGCGGCCGGCCGCCGGACCTCTCGGCGGTGGTGTCCGGCCGCCGCCCCTGGTCCGGGCGGCGGTGAAGCCGGTCACCTGGGGGAGGAGCTAAGTCGCTCGGTGCCCGCCCGGTGAGGTCTTGTACGGAAGTGGCGCCAGGGGATCACCCGCTGACCGCATGTGACCGCGAATCGGTTCCGGATACGCCGCCTTCGCGCGCTGCGATGACCGATGCGGGAGTTTTCGGGGCATTCGGGCCGGGCGAGGTGCTATGGGTCGCATATATGCGGATGCCCTGGGACGGGCCGGTGCCGGGGGCGGGGAGGCCGCTGGTTAGGCTCCCGAGTCATGGACGTACTCATCCATCTCTTCGTCGGTCTGCACATCGTCGGTATCGCCGCGCTGCTCGGCGGCTTCCTCACCCAGATGAAGGCGATGGGCCGGGGCACGGCGCGGTTCGTGCCGGCGATGCTGCACGGCGCGCTGACCATGCTGGTCACCGGCGTGGTCCTGGTCGGCCTCAACCAGGCCCAGGGTCACCACGTCGACAACATCAAGATCGGCGTGAAGCTGGCGCTGCTGATCGTGATCCTCGGCCTCGTCTACGTCAAGCGGGACGACGAGAAGGTGGACAAGGGCCTGTTCGGCCTGGTGGGCCTGCTCACCGTGGCGAACATCTTCATCGCCGTGCTCTGGACGTGACGGTCAGCGCAGCGCCCTGAGCTCCGTGCGCGCGTCCAGGACCGCGCCCGCGGCGACGGCCAGCCACGCCGCCACCGCGATCCACAGCAGCACCTCCCCGAGCCCCCGCGACGGGACGTTCGCGGCGGTCGCGACGGACACGCTCGCCGCAGCCGTCATGCCCATCGGGAACACGGTCGACCAGCGGCGCACGTCGTAGTGCGGCCGGGGCCGTACCAGTTCGGCGACGACCAGGACGGCGTACCAGCACAGGTCGAGCACGAGGAGTGCCAGGGTCACCGTCCGCAGGACACCGCTGTCGTCGGCGTCCCAGAGGTACCTGCCCGAGCCGGCGGTGACCAGACGCGCGCCGGCGAGTGCCGAGATCGCCAGTGCGCCGGCCGCGATCCAGTGGTCCCCGTGCCCTTCGAGCAGCTGCCGCAGGTCGAAGCAGCACAGCGCGAAGACGTACAGCGCGAGCCCGATCCAGAACAGCACCAGCGCGGCGTACGCCGGCCAGGCCACCCCCTGCTCCTCGGCCAGCGTGGCGGCGAGCACGGCCAGGCCCTCGGTCGCCACGCAGCTCAGGAACACCGCGCCGGGCATGGGCCGCCGTGAGCTGCGGACCACCAGCACCAGCAGCCCCGGCCACAGGACGAAGGCAAGCGCGAGCAAAGCCTCCGCGAGGGTCTGCCATCCCAGCGCCGAGAAACGGGTCCCCAGCACGGTCGTCGCCGCGACGGCGGTGAGGGCGCCCGGCGTCCCGGCCTCCCTGATCCACCGCGCCCGGTCGCCCAGCAGCCGCAGGACGAAGTCCGCCGCCAGCGTCAGCCAGGCGAGGCAGGCCACCGCCAGGATCAGGCGGGACAGCAGCTCGTAGCCCGTCAGATGCAGGGCGACCGACACGATGCCGGTGGCCATCACGGCGGCACCGGCCGCCGGAGGGCGCTGCGCCAACCAGGCGCGCATGGGTGAGGTGCCGGGCATGGCCCGATGCTAAGGAGCTTCGCGCGCCCGTGCGCGGGGCACGCGCGCGGGCGCGCACAAAAACCGGCCCGCCGACAGCCGGCCGGACGGGACGCGCCGCCCTCAGGCCGGCCGCACCACGCGGTGCGCCGCCGATGCGCCGTCGTGGTGGACAGACTCCTCGCGGACGCGGTCGCCGGGCCTCGGCGCGTGGATCAGCACGCCGTCACCGGCGTAGAGGCCGACGTGCTCCGCGTCGTCGAGGAAGGCGAAGAAGACGAGGTCGCCGGGCCGGGCCTCGGCGAGCGGGACCGCCGTACCGGCCTGTGCCTGGTCGCGGGCCGCTCGGGGCAGCGTGACACCCGCGGCCTTCCAGGCGGCCTGGGTGAGACCGGAGCAGTCGTACGACCCCGGACCCGCCGCCCCCCACACGTACGGCTTGCCGAGCTGTTCACGGGCGAAGGCGAGGGCCTGATCGGCCCGGGTGGCAGCCGTGGGACCGGACGACCATCCCGGGAACGTGCCGGTCGCCTGCTCCGTGAGCGGACCAGGCGTCTGTTCCGTGAGCACGCCGGGCGTCTGTTCCGGGAACACACCGGACGCGTGTCCCGAAAACATGCCGGGCGCCTGCTCCGGGGGCATGCCGGACGCGTGCCCTGGGGACATGGCGGCCGTCTGCTCTGGGGCCATGCCGGGCGCTTGCTCCGGGAACACGCCAGGTGTCTGCTCCGGGAACACGCCCGTCGTGTGCTCCGGGAACACGCTGGCCGGGGAGCCGAGGGGCGCGCCGTCGGGCTGGGGAGGGAAGGCGGTGGTGGTCTGCGGGTGCTCCGTCGCCTGCGGACGGGGCGCGGGCTCGGTCGTGGGGGGCGCCTCGTGCGCGTGGTGCGCCGACAGCAGTACGCGCGCGTGTGCCAGCTTCCGCTGGACGGCCGCCTTGGCCGCCGCGATGTCGTGCTGCTGCTCGTCCGGCGGCTCGTGAAGGACCGGTGCCGTGGTCCCGGGCGCGGGCGGACGCGCGCCCGGGCCGTCGGCCAGGCTTTCGCGGCGTACGTTCAGGCGGCCGATCAGCTGGGCCTGGTCGAAGTAGCCCTGCGGGGTCTCGGCGAGCAGCAGGGCGGCGGTCTCGGGGGTGCCGTCACCGCCGCGGTTCGGGGCCGCCGTGAAGGACCCGAGCATGTCGCGGGCCCTGCCGAGCATCTCGGTGCGCTTGGCGACGTCGTCGAGGAGCGCGGCGACCAGTCCGCGCTGCCTCGCCCCCTTCTTCTGGGCGCCGTCCTTCTCCGCGGTGTCCCTCCGCGCGGTGGACGACCCCGCCCGGCCGTACAGGTAGTCGAGCTTCCTCTCGATCTCCTCCGGGCTCGGCCCGGCGCCGTCCGCCCCGCGCGTGCCCGGTCCGGGCGCTGCGGCGGGCCGCGTGCTGCTGTGCGACGCCAAGGGAGGCGACTCCTTCCATCGTCCGCCTGCCGGCCGGCCGTCGAGGGCGGGTTGCGTGGAGGCCGCGTCGTCAGGTGAGTCCCCCGGTGACGATCTTGCGGTCAGACCGCACGCTAACCAACTTGTGTGGCGTGTGTGAAGGTTGGTGCGAGGTATGTCCGATACGTTTTCGTGACCTTCGTCTCGGCCCCCGTCGAGGGGGTCATCTTTCCGGGGCGGCCACGGGTTGTCGGTGGGGCGCCCTAGACTCGTAGAGCGATGAGCAGCCTCTTTGACGACAGCTTCCTGGCGGATCTCCAGGCCCCCCGCGGCCACGAGGAGGAGCCCCCGCCGCCGCCCGAGGACGATCACGCTCCGGAGCCGGTTCCGGACGATCTGTTCGGCGGGAAGTTCGACGTGCCCCCGGACCGGGACGCCTACTACCGCGACGGTGCGCACCGGCCGGTCGTGGACGCGGCCGCGCTCCTGGAGGGGCTGAACGACAACCAGCGCGCGGCCGTCGTGCACTCCGGCTCCCCGCTGCTCATCGTGGCCGGCGCCGGCTCCGGCAAGACCCGTGTGCTCACGCACCGGATCGCGTACCTGCTGGCCGATCGGGGCGCCCACCCCGGCCAGATCCTGGCGATCACCTTCACCAACAAGGCCGCCGGCGAGATGAAGGAGCGCGTCGAGCAGCTCGTCGGACCGCGCGCGGGCGCGATGTGGGTGATGACCTTCCACAGCGCGTGCGTGCGCATCCTGCGCCGGGAGAGCAAGAAGCTCGGTTTCACGTCCTCCTTCTCGATCTACGACGCGGCCGACTCCAAGCGCCTGATGGCCCTGGTCTGCCGCGACCTGGACCTCGACCCCAAGCGCTACCCGCCCAAGTCGTTCAGCGCCAAGATCAGCAACCTCAAGAACGAGCTGATCGACGAGGAGGACTTCGCCGCCCAGGCCACCGACGGCTTCGAGAAGACCCTCGCCCAGGCCTACGCCCTCTACCAGTCGCGGCTGCGCGAGGCCAACGCCCTCGACTTCGACGACCTGATCATGACGACGGTCAACCTGCTGCGCGCCTTCCCGGACGTGGCCGAGCACTACCGCCGCCGCTTCCGGCACGTCCTGGTCGACGAGTACCAGGACACCAACCACGCGCAGTACGCCCTGGTGCGTGAGCTGGTCGGCACCGCCGAGCACTCCCCGGACGTGGCCGACGTGCCGCCCGCCGAGGACGAGCTGCGACCGGCCGAGCTGTGCGTGGTCGGCGACGCCGACCAGTCGATCTACGCCTTCCGCGGCGCGACCATCCGCAACATCCTCCAGTTCGAGGAGGACTACCCGGACGCGACGACGATCCTGCTGGAGCAGAACTACCGCTCCACGCAGACGATCCTGTCCGCCGCCAACGCGGTCATCGAGCGCAACGAGTCCCGCCGCCCCAAGAACCTGTGGACCAACGCCGGCGCGGGCGCCCGCATCACGGGCTACGTCGCCGACACCGAGCACGACGAGGCGCAGTTCGTCGCCGAGGAGATAGACCGGCTCACGGACGCGGGCGAGGCCAAGGCCGGCGACGTCGCCGTCTTCTACCGCACCAACGCACAGTCCCGTGTCTTCGAAGAGATCTTCATCCGTGTCGGCCTGCCCTACAAGGTCGTCGGCGGCGTCCGCTTCTACGAGCGCAAGGAGGTCCGGGACGTCCTGGCCTACCTGCGGGTCCTGGCCAACCCCGAGGACTCCGTCCCGCTGCGCCGCATCCTCAACGTGCCCAAGCGGGGCATCGGCGAGCGCGCCGAGGCGATGATCGACGCCCTCTCCCAGCGGGAGAAGATCAGCTTCCCGCAGGCGCTGCGCCGCGTCGACGAGGCGTACGGCATGGCCGCGCGGTCCACGAACGCGGTCAAGCGGTTCAACACGCTGATGGAGGACCTCCGCACGATCGTCGAGTCCGGCGCCGGACCGGCCACGGTCCTGGAGGCGGTCCTGGAACGTACCGGCTACCTGGGCGAGTTGCAGGCCTCCACCGACCCGCAGGACGAGACCCGTATCGAGAACCTCCAGGAACTCGCCGCCGTCGCCCTGGAGTTCGAGCAGGAGCGCGGCGAGGGGGAGCCGGTCGCGCTCTCCGACTTCCTGGAGCAGGTCGCCCTGGTCGCCGACTCCGATCAGATCCCGGACGAGGAGGACGGCGACGGCGTCATCACCCTGATGACCCTGCACACCGCCAAGGGCCTGGAGTTCCCGGTGGTCTTCCTGACCGGCATGGAGGACGGCGTCTTCCCGCACATGCGGGCCCTCGGCCAGACCAAGGAGCTGGAGGAGGAGCGGCGTCTGGCCTACGTCGGCATCACGCGCGCGCGGGAGCGGCTGTACCTGACCCGCTCGGCGCTGCGCAGCGCCTGGGGCCAGCCGTCGTACAACCCGCCCTCCCGGTTCCTGGAGGAGATCCCGACGGCGCACGTGGACTGGAAGCGTACGGGCGGCTCGGGCTTCGCGTCCTCCGGTCCGGCGTCCTCGGTGGCGGCCTCGCTGTCCTCGTCCCGCTCCCGCTCGTCGGCGTCCGGGGCTTCGGGCTTCGCCACCCGCCGCACCTCGGAGAAGCCGGTGGCGGCCCTCGCCGTCGGAGACCGGGTCACGCACGACCAGTTCGGCCTGGGCACGGTGGTGGCCGTCGCGGGCACGGGCGACAAGGCACAGGCGACGATCGACTTCGGCGACGGCAAGGCGAAGCGGCTGCTGCTGCGGTACGCGCCGGTGGAGAAGCTGTAACGAGGGCGGGGGCGGGGCCTACGTCGGGTCGAGGCCGTGGCTGCGCAGCCACGGCAGCGGGTCGATGGGCGACCCGCCCGCGGGCCTGACCTCGAAGTGCAGGTGCGGGCCAGTGGAGTTGCCGGAGTTCCCGGAGTACGCGATCGGATCTCCGGCCTTCACCGTCGTACCGGAGGGGACCCGGTAGCTGGAGAGGTGGCAGTACCACGTCTCCGTGCCGTCCATCGCGGTCACGATCATCATGTTGCCGTAGGCGCTGTTCCACTGGGTGCGGACCGTGCCGTCGGTGGCGGCCAGCACCGAGGTCCCGTACGACACGGGGAAGTCGATGCCGGTGTGCACGGACATCCAGTTCACGCCGGCCTGGCCGAAGTAGGCGCTGAGGCCCCTCTGCAGGACGGGGACGGCGAACTTGGGGCGCAGCCGCTCCAAGCGGGCCGCCTCCTCCGCCGCCTTCTTCTTCTCGGCGTCCTGCTGCGCCTTGAGGTCGATACGCTCCTGGTACCGGCTGGCCCGGTCGGCGAAGTCGTTCGCCCCCGCGGACACGCTCAGCAGCTGGGTGTCCAGCTTGTTGTTGGCGGTGGACGCCTTGACCGGATGCGCGTCGGGCGTGGCCGCCGCGTTGTCCTTGCCGTCCTCCGTCAGCCCGCCCACGGAGGCCGCGGCGATTCCGGCGACACCCATCACGCAGACCGAGGGCACGGCCACCGTGAGCAGTGCGGAGCGCTTGGCCGGGGAGCGGCGCCGGGAGCGGCCCGCGGCCCGGGAGACCGTTCGCGGAGTGGGAGGCGGGGCGGGGGTGACTTCTTCCTCGTCGTCGAGCAGCGGCGGCGCCGCGTCCGGCTCGGCGGTGGCGGCCGGTTCCTCGTCCGCCAAGTCGTCCTGCGGCTGGTGCGGTTCGGGCGTGTCGAAGTTCTCGGCCACCGTGGTGGTGACGTCGCCGTTCCACTGCGTGGCGTCGTAGGCGCCGGTGTCGAAGGCCTGCGTGTTCCAGTCCCACTGCCGGGTGGCGTCGGCGGCGGCCGTCTGGTCCGGCTGGAGCCAGGTGTGCGCGTCCCACTGGCCGCTGGTGTCGACCGGGCCGGACTGCGGTGGGACGGAGGCCAGTTGCTGCTGGTAGCCCGTCGCCCAGGCGGTGGCGTCGTACGCGCCGGTGTCGTAGGCGGTGTGGTGCTGGGTCGCGTACGGGTCGTAGTCCGGGCTCTGGTGGCCGTTCGCGGACCAGCCGGCGGTGTCGTACGTCCCCGTGGTGTGCGCTTCGGCGGCCGTGAAACCGTCGTGGAGCGGGGCGGCGGCGTAGTCCGCCGCGGCGTACGTGCCGGTGTGGTAGCCGGTGGCGCCGTAGTCGCCGTAGGAGGTGAAGTCGCCGTACGCGGCTTCCTGTCCGTTGTACGACGCGCAGGGCGTCGAGGCGGCATCGGAGGCCGGGGCCGGGGCGGTCGCGCTCCCCGACGGGTGACGGTCGTTCACCAACTTCTCTTTCGCCTCGACAACAGGGGCTGGCAGAGCAGTGCGGCGACTGTACCCGGCGGTATGAGGGCGCGACAATCTTCCGCAGGTTTCCCCGATGCGGGAAACGGGCATTCAGCCGTGTTTCGCCGGTGTGTGGAGACGGCTTTAACTTTGTGTTCGAGCCGCGTTCGATCCCAAGCGGCCGGTCGTCAGGCGACGGTCACTCCGCCGGTGCGCTTGGCGGTCGGGTCCCCGGGCCGTGCGGTGTCGAGGACCTGTCGTATTCCGGTCGCCACGGCGGGGTGCAGCGGCAGGGCGAGATGTCCGATTCCGCTCACCTGGATGTTCTCCACCTTCAGGTCGGGGTGGTGGATGCAGGCCGACTCCAGCGGATCCATCAGGTGGTCGAGGTCGCTCCAGAAGCTGACGAAGTGCGTACTGCAGCCCGGCGCGGGGCGTGACAGCTCCTCGATCAGCTCGGAACCGGGGCGCATCTGCCGCACGATCGGATGGGCGTTGGCCAGCGGCGCGACCCGGGTGCCGGAGTGCGGGGTGCCGAGGGTGACGAGGGTGCGGACCCGCAGGTCGCCGCCGAGCCGCTGCACGTAGTAGCGGGCGATCAGTCCGCCGAGGCTGTGCCCGACCACATCGATCTGCCTGCTGCCGGTGCGCTCGCAGATCTCCTCTATGTGCCGGCCGAGCAGTTCGGCCGCGGTGCGGATGTCGCAGGTCAGCGGCGAGTAGTTCAGGGACTCCACGCGCTGCCTGCCGTGCTGGGCGAGGCTGCGGCGCAGCAGGACGAACACCGAGCGGTTGTCGATGAACCCGTGCAGCAGCACGACCGGCGGCTTGGCCTCGGTCGGCAGCTGGGCGGGGCCGTCGGGCTCCGAGAGCGCGCCGGAGGCGGCGCGGCGCTCCTGGACGATGCCCGAGGGATAGAGCAGGAGATGGCCCGCGAGGATCGCGAGCTCCAGGGCGGTCGCCTTCAGCAGAGCCAGTGAGAGCCCCGCCAGCCTGCACGGCAGCAGGCACCGGCAGAGCGGGAGAATGGGGTCCGCGACCCTGGTGACCTTCATGGCCGACCTCCTGTCGGCACGCTGGAGGACGGCCCTGTCCCCCGTGTGCCCTCGTGGGCAGTCGCGGTGGGGACGGCCGGCCGGGCGGGCTCCGCCCTGCTGTGTCCCACCGGTCCCGGGTGCCCTTCCTGCCCTCGCCGATACGTCGCACCACCGCGGCGCGCGGCCTGCGGCGCGGTGGTGCGACGACCTCGTTGCGGCTCCCGTCGTGTTCGCTCCCGCAGTGGTCCGCGCGCCGCGGCACGGGAGTGCGGCGCCCGGGCCGCGCGGACGGGGAACGGTGCGCGGCCTGCGGGTCCCCCTTGCCCGGTGAACTCGGGGGTGTGTCCCACCATGTGATTTCCCCCTCCCTCCACGTCGTGAAACTGCCGGGTGCGGGATGCTGGCGATAACGTTCGTTCACTTACCCGGCCGGTGTGGTGCGGGGTGTCCGTGCCATGTGTGCGGTACTTGTCGGTACGGATGGATGTAGTCGCTTCATGGAGGCAGTGATGGGTGTGGCAGCCGGTCCGATCCGCGTGGTGGTGGCCAAGCCGGGGCTCGACGGCCACGATCGGGGCGCCAAGGTGATCGCGCGGGCCCTGCGCGACGCCGGTATGGAGGTCATCTACACCGGGCTCCACCAGACCCCGGAGCAGATCGTGGACACGGCGATCCAGGAGGACGCCGACGCGATCGGCCTGTCCATCCTCTCGGGCGCGCACAACACCCTGTTCGCCGCGGTGATCGAACTGCTCAGGGAGCGCGACGCGGAGGACATCGTCGTCTTCGGCGGCGGCATCATCCCGGAGGCGGACATCCCGCCGCTCAAGGAGAAGGGCGTCGCGGAGATCTTCACCCCGGGCGCGACCACCCAGTCGATCGTCGACTGGGTCAGGGCGAACGTCCGCCAGCCCGCCGAGGCGTAGGGGCGCGGGCGGCTCCCGCGGGATCACCCGGCGCCGGCCGGGTGCGAGCGGCCCGCCCTGGGGGCGCGGCCCCCGGGGAGACCCGTCCTCACCCGGAGCGGGACTCAGCCGGTTCGCGCTCCCTCCAGTTCCCCGGCCATGGCGGAGCGCAGCCGCAAGGTCGTCACGAGCCGCTGGAATGCCTCCGCCCAGTACCCTCCGGCCCCCGGCGACGCGTCCTCCGCCTCGTCGGGAACCGCCAGCAGTCCGTCGAGCCGACTCGCCTCCGCGGGATCCAGGCACCGCTCGGCAAGCCCCATCACTCCACTGAAACTCCATGGGTAACTCCCTGCGTCCCGCGCGATGTTGAGCGCGTCGACCACCGCCCGCCCGAGCGGTGCCGCCCACGGCACCGCGCACACCCCGAGCAGTTGAAACGCCTCGGGCAGTCCGTGTGCCGCGATGAATCCGGCCACCCAGTCGGCCCGCTCGGCGGCGTTCAGCGTGCCGAGCAGCTTGGCGCGCTCGGCCAGGGACACCGCGCCGGGACCGTCGGCGTCGGAGGCCGCGGGCGCCCCGAGCAGCGCCCGCGCCCACTGTGCGTCCCGCTGCCGCACCGCCGCCCGGCACCAGGCGGCGTGCAGCTCGCCCTGCCATCCGTCCGCGACCGGCAGGGCCACGATCTCCCGCGGTGCCCGCCCGCCCAGCCGTCCCGGCCAGGTCGCGAGCGGTGCCGCCTCCACCAACTGGCCCAGCCACCAAGATCGTTCGCCGCGCCCTGCCGGAGCCTTGGGGACGATCCCGTCGCGCTCCATGGCCGAGTCGCACTCGTGCGGTGCCTCGACGACGATCGTCGGTGTCCCGCGCGTGGGGTCGACGGCCACGCAGGAGCGGGCCCGCGCCGCCATCCGCGAGGCGAGCGCGGATCCGGGCAGCGCCGAGAGCAGCTCCGCGGCCGTGGACCGTACATTGCGGCTGCGGTCGGCCAGGGCCTCCTCCAGGAACGCCTCGTCGTCCGGGCCGAGCCCCGTCCGCAGGGAGTCGAGGAACATCAGCCGGTCCTCGGCCCGCTCGGTGGCCCAGGAGCCGGTGAGCAGTTCGCGTGCGGCCGCGGGCCTGCGCGAACGTATCGACGCCAGCAGCGCGACCCGCTCCGCGAAGAGACCCTCCTCCCACAGCCTCCGGACGCGGTCGGTGTCCTCGCAGCCGTCCGGCGCGGCGGCGGCACCCGGGGCCGCGCGCAGGGCGAACCGCCAGTCGGGGTTCAGCCCCGCCAGCCACAGTGCGCGCGGGCCGCCGAAGGTCAGTGCGGCCGGGCGCAGATCCGTGCGGCCCCGCGCGGCGTCCAGCAGGGCGGGCAGCGCTTCCGGGCACGGGGCGTACCCATGGGCGTTCGCCGCGGCGAGCCACTGGGGCAGCAGTTCCATCAGGTCCGGTGCCGTGCCCCTGCGGCCGCCCGCCGTACCCGGCCGGTCGGCCAGCAGCATGGCGAGCCTGCGGGCCGCGGCCGCGGGCAGCGGCGGACGCGGATCCTTCGGTGCGGGCTCCGGGCGCCGGGCCGCCTGAGCGGGGCGCAGCCCCGCGCGCCGCCGCACGGTCTGCACGGCGGCGGCGTCGAGCAGCGCCACCGGCGCCGTCCGTCCGGGCGCGCCGGCCGGGGGCGTACGCCGGTCCGTGCCGAGCAGGGCGGTGGTGACCAACTCCTCCCAGGCGCCCGTGGCGGGCGCCTCCGGCGGGGTGGAGGTCCTGATCATGAGCTTCCTTTCCGTGACCGGCTGCCCGGGAGTGGTTGAAAGGTCACATGGACCGGGTTTCCCCTGGGGTGGAACAAATGCGTGGTGCGGAAGAGAAAACATATTCAGATGGGATACTCTCTGACATTTTGCGCCTTTTGGGTGAAAGGTTCCCGCTGTGTCGGCAGTGCCCCGCGCGGCGCGGTGACGTCACTCCTTTGCCGGACATTCCGAGCCCGCTGCCAGGGCGGATGTCACCCATGGTTGATGCAGCATCAGCACAGTGTCACTATTTCTCCCTCGTCCTGCGGCCAGGCGGTCAGCGGAGTGAAGCCCCGGTGGCCGCATTCGCCGAAGACCGTGACCGGCGCGCCGCCCGACAGGGCGACCAGCCGCCACAGACCCGGACGCGTCCGGGCCGCGCGCGTGACGGGCAGCGCGGAGCCGGAGGCGGCGTCGGCCAGCTGCCAGGACTCGCCGTCCGGGACGGGTACGACCCCCCGCAGCGTCACCGGAACCGACTCCAGCCACGGATCGTCCCGCAGCGCCGAGCCGTAGCGGGCGGCCGCCTCCGCAGTCGTCACACCCGGCGGACGCATCCGGGTGGGCGCCGGGGACCCGAACCGCTCGCCCAGGGCCGCGCGCGGCTGTCCCGCGCCCGGATGGGAGGACACCTCCGCCTCCAGCGTCAGCCCCACCGGCAGCGCCAGCTCCGGGGCCCGGCCCGCCGCGCCGTAGGAGAGCAGCAGAGCCGTACGCCCGGAGTCGGCGCCGTGCAGCCAGATCCTGCGCGTGGTCAGCCTCGCGTCCGCGGTGTCGTACTGGGCGAGGACCAGCCAGCGGTCCCGCACCGCGGGCCCCTCCGCGGAGGCGGGCAGGCCCACCCGGGAACGGACCGTCGCCGCCAACGCCTCCGGCAGCCGCTCGCGGCCCAGCCAGCCCTGGCCCAGCAGGTGCAGCAGCGCGCACTCCTCCAGCAGCCGCACCGGCCAGCCCGGCCCCGACGACGGCACTGCCCCCAGCTCGCGCACCCGTCCGGCCAGCCCGGGAGCCTGCGCGTCGACCATGCGGGCCGCCGTCTCCTCCCACAGTCCGTACCCCGCCTGTTCGGCCGGGGCCAGACCGCCGCGCAGCAGGTCGGCCAGACGCTGCTCCAGCTCCGTCACCCCCGCGGTGATCCGCTCGGCCCGGCGCTCCGCCCTGCGCAGCGCCGCCCCCGGATCAGCGGCACCGGCGGCCGGACCCGCGGCCCCCTCCGACCGCTTCCGCGCCGCCCCCTCCCCTCGGGCCGCCAGCCACTGCCCGGCCCAGTCGGGCGCCTGCCCGGACGGCACCGCGCCGTCGTCGCCCGTCCACAACAGCAGCAGGCCGAGCGCGTGCTTGCACGGGAACTTCCGGCTCGGACAACTGCACTTGTACGCCGGCCCGGCACCGCCCGCGAGGTCGACGACCGTCCGGTACGGCCTGCTGCCACTGCCCTTGCACAGCCCCCACACCGCCCCCTCGTCGGAACACCCCGCCCCGGACCACGGCCCGGCCGCGCCGAGTTTGCTTCCCGCTTTGCGCGACGCGGCGTCAGGCGCCAGTGACAGCACCTGGTCCGCGCTCCAGCGCACCCCCTGCTGAGTCATGCCATCGAAGGTAGGTCCTGCCACTGACAATCGGCCTGGCGAGCCTGTTTGCACAGGTCAGAGCGCGTTGTCAGTGCCGTGGTGCACGGTTGGGGACAGATCCGAACCGGCCGAGCTGGAGGGGACCTCAGCCATGTCTGTGTCCGTCGTACCGACACCCGTCGCACCGCGCCAGAACCACTCCGCGCCCGCGAACACACCGGAGGCGCTGCGCCCGCACGCCGAGCACGCCTTCGCGGCCGAACTGGCGGCGCTCGCCGCACACGACGACCGTCCGCGCCCCGCCCGCTGGAAGCTGTCGCCGTGGGCCGTCGCGACCTACCTCCTCGGCGGCACGCTGCCGGACGGCACGGTGATCACTCCGAAGTACGTGGGCCCCCGCCGCATCGTCGAGGTCGCGGTCACCACCCTCGCCACCGACCGTGCCCTGCTCCTGCTCGGGGTGCCGGGCACGGCGAAGACCTGGGTGTCCGAGCACCTGGCCGCCGCGGTCAGCGGCGACTCGACGCTGCTGGTCCAGGGCGCGGCCGGCACTCCGGAGGAGGCGATCCGCTACGGCTGGGACTACGCGCGGCTGCTGGCGCACGGCCCGAGCCGCGACGCCCTCGTGCCCAGCCCGGTCATGCGGGCCATGGCGCAGGGCATGACCGCCCGGGTCGAGGAGCTGACCCGCGTCCCGGCCGACGTGCAGGACACGCTGATCACGATCCTGTCCGAGAAGACCCTGCCGATCCCGGAGCTGGGTGAGGAGGTGCAGGCGGTCCGCGGCTTCAACCTGATCGCCACCGCCAACGACCGCGACCGCGGGGTCAACGACCTGTCCAGCGCCCTGCGCCGCCGGTTCAACACCGTGGTGCTGCCCCTGCCGGAGAGCCCCGAGGCCGAGGTCGACATCGTCGCGCGCCGCGTCGACCAGATCGGCCGCTCCCTCGACCTGCCGGGCGTCCCGGACGGGGCCGACGAGATCCGCCGCGTCGTGACCGTCTTCCGCGAACTGCGCGACGGCGTCACCACCGACGGCCGGACGAAGCTGAAGGCGCCCAGCGGCACCCTGTCCACCGCCGAGGCGATCTCGGTGGTCACCGGCGGCCTCGCGCTGGCGGCCCACTTCGGCGACGGCGTGCTGCGGGCCGGTGACGTGGCCGCCGGAATCCTCGGCGCCGTCGTCCGCGATCCGGCGGCCGACCGCGTCGTCTGGCAGGAGTACCTGGAGACCGTCGTCCGCGAGCGCGACGGCTGGAAGGACTTCTACCGGGCCTGCCGGGAGGTGAGCGCGTGAGCGGCACCGGACGGCCGGCCCACGGCGGACGCCCGCCGGCCGGCACGGCGTGGACCCGCGCCGACGACGAGCCCAGCTGGACCGGAGGGCGAGGACGAGGGAGGACGAGGAGGGGACGGCGTGAGGGGAGTTGAGGGAGCCGGGGGACGGCCGCCCGGCGCGGGGCCGCTGCTGCTCGGGGTCCGGCACCACGGACCGGGATCCGCACGCGCGGTGCGGGCCGCGCTGAAGGCGGCAGGGCCGCGGGTGGTGCTGATCGAGGGCCCGCCGGAGGCGGACGCGCTGATCCCGCTCGCCGCCGATCAGGACATGCGACCGCCCGTCGCGCTCCTCGCCCACGC
Organism: Streptomyces sp. NPDC088817; assembly: GCF_044750345.1. Classification (NCBI taxonomy): domain Bacteria; kingdom Bacillati; phylum Actinomycetota; class Actinomycetes; order Kitasatosporales; family Streptomycetaceae; genus Streptomyces; species Streptomyces sp. NPDC088817. Next base: position 143,703 of record NZ_JBIVJN010000004.1, on the reverse strand, counting down.
GGTGGACGAGCCCGGCCGTTCGGCTTTCTGGCCGCTGGCCGGTTTCTCGCCCGAGTGGGTCGCCATCCGCTGGGCACTGGAGCACGACGTCCCCGCCCGCTTCATCGACCTGCCGGCCACGCACACACTCGCGTGGGGCGCGGGCGATGTCGGTCCGTCCGCGGACAGCGGCGCCGACGCGGAGGGCTCCGCGGTGGAGGGGACCGCGGAGCCCCCGGAGCGGGCGTGCCCGGACGAGGCCCCGCTGCGCGTCGACCCGCTCGCCGCGCTCGCCGAGGCCGCCGGGTACGACGATCCCGAGCGCTGGTGGGAGGACGTGGTCGAGCACCGGGGCGTCGGTGAGGGCGATGCGTTCGCCCCGTTCCTGGTGCTGGAGGAGGCCATGGGCGCGCTGCGGGAGGCGTACGACAGCGGGGAGGACCACCGGGATCTTGTGCGCGAGGCGTACATGCGCCTTCAAGTGCGGGCCGCGCAGCGTGAGTTCGGGGACGGTGTCGCCGTGGTGTGCGGGGCCTGGCACGTGCCCGCGCTGCGGCGGAAGGCGACCGTCGCGGCCGACCGGGCCCTGCTGAAGGGACTGCCCAAGGTCAAGACGGACATGACCTGGGTGCCCTGGACCCACCGCCGGCTGTCCCGGGCCTCCGGGTACGGCGCGGGCATCGACTCGCCCGGCTGGTACGCCCATCTGTTCGACGTGCCTGACCGGCCCGTCGAGCGGTGGCTGACCAAAGTGGCCGGACTGCTGCGTGCGGAGGACCGGATCGTCTCCTCCGCGCACGTCATCGAGGCGGTGCGGCTGGCGGGGACGCTCGCCGCGATGCGCGGCCGCCCGCTGCCGGGCCTGAGCGAGACGACGGACGCGGTACGCGCCGTGATGTGCGACGGCTCCGACGTGCCGCTGGCCCTGATCCACGACAGGCTGGTCGTCGGGGACGTGCTGGGCGCGGTGCCGGAGGCGGCGCCCGCGGTCCCGTTGCAGCGCGATCTGGCCCGGCTGCAACGGCGGTTGCGGCTCAAACCGGAGGCGTCGGAGCGGGAGCTGGCGCTCGACCTGCGCAAGGAGACCGACGCCGGGCGCAGCAGGCTGCTCCACCGGCTGCGGCTGCTGGGCGTGGGCTGGGGGGAGCCCACGGCCTCGCGGGGCGGCACCGGTACGTTCCGCGAGACCTGGCGGCTGCGCTGGGAGCCCGAGCTGTCGGTGCGCGTCGCCGAGGCCGGGGTGTGGGGGACGACCGTACTGGCCGCGGCGACCGCCAGGGCGGAGGCGGACGCCCTGGCCGCGCGGACCCTCACGGAGGTCACCGCGCTCGCGGAGCGCTGCCTGCTCGCCGAACTGCCCGACGCGCTGCCCGTGGTCATGCGGGTGCTCGCCGACCGGGCGGCGCTCGACACGGACGTCGGACACCTCGCCCAGGCGCTGCCGGCCCTGGTCCGCTCCCTGCGCTACGGGGACGTGCGCGGCACGGACACCGAGGCGCTGGCCGGGGTGGCGGCCGGCCTGGCCGCGCGGATCTTCGTCGGCCTGCCCCCGGCCTGCGTCGCACTGGACGCGGACGCGGCCGAGGCGACGCGGCGCCACGTGGACGCCGTGCACGGCGCGGTCGCCCTGCTCGGCGACACCCCCAGCGCCGGACACGGCGACCTGCGCGCCCGCTGGCACACCGTGCTCCGGACCCTTTCCGGACGGGACACCGTCGCCGGGGTGCTGCGGGGACGCGCGGTGCGGCTGCTGCTGGACGACGGGGAGGTCGAGCAGGAGCAGGCGGCGCGGCTCATGGGCCTCGCGCTGTCGCCGGGCACGCCGCCGGCTAACGCGGCCGCCTGGATCGAGGGCTTCGTCGGCGGTGGGGGCGGGATGCTGCTCGTGCACGACGAGCGGCTGCTCGGACTGGTCGACGACTGGCTGACCGGCGTGCCGGCGCAGGCGTTCACGGACGTACTGCCGCTGCTGCGGCGCACCTTCTCGGCGTACGAACCGGGTGTGCGCAGAACGCTCGGCGAGCTGGTCCGGCGCGGTCCGGGGCAGGGCGGCGGCGGGGCGGGGGGCCCGACGGGCGGTGTGCCCGGCTTCGCCGAGGAACCCGACCAGGAGCGCGCGGACGCCGTACTGCCCGTGCTGCGGCTGCTGTTGGGCCTCGACGGCCCCGGTCCCGGCGGGGAGAAGCCGGGCAACGAGCTTGCGGGAGTGGGCGGATGAGCGGGGGAGAGGGGCACGACGTGACGGACGTGGTCCAGGAGCGGCTGCGGCGCTGGCGGCTCGTGCTCGGCGGCGGCCCGGCCGACGGCACCGGATGCGTGCTGTCGGGGCGGGACGCGGCGATGGACGGCGCGCTCGCCGCGCTCTACGGAAAGGGGGACAGGCCGCCGGCGGGACGGACGGGGCGGGACCGTTCGGCGGGACTGGGAGGCTCGGCGCCCTCGGTGGCGCGGTGGCTCGGGGACATACGCACGTACTTCCCGTCCTCCGTGGTGCAGGTCATGCAGCGGGACGCCATCGACCGGCTCGGGCTGGCCACGCTGCTGCTGGAACCGGAGATGCTGGAGGCGGTGGAGGCGGACGTGCACCTCGTCGGCACCTTGCTCTCGCTCAACAAGGCGATGCCGGAGACGACGAAGGAGACGGCCCGGGCCGTGGTGCGCAAGGTCGTCGAGGACCTGGAGAAGCGGCTGGCGACCCGTACCCGGGCCACGCTCTCCGGCGCCCTCGACCGAAGCGCGCGCGTCACCCGGCCGCGCCACCACGACATCGACTGGAACCGCACGATCGCGGCCAACCTCAAGAACTACCTGCCGGAGTACCGGACGGTCGTGCCCGAGCGGCTGATCGGCTACGGCCGCGCGTCGCAGTCGGTGAAGAAGGAGGTCGTCCTCTGCGTCGACCAGTCGGGGTCGATGGCGGCGTCCGTCGTGTACGCCTCCGTGTTCGGGGCGGTGCTGGCGTCCATGCGGTCCGTCAGCACGCGGCTGGTCGTCTTCGACACGGCGGTCGTCGACCTCACCGACCAGCTCGACGACCCGGTGGACGTGCTCTTCGGCACCCAGTTGGGCGGCGGCACGGACATCAACCGGGCGCTGGCGTACTGCCAGTCGCGGATCACCCGGCCCGCCGAGACGGTGGTCGTGCTGATCAGCGATCTGTACGAGGGAGGCATACGCGACGAGATGCTGAAGCGGGTCGCCGCGATGAAGGCGTCCGGAGTGCAGTTCGTGACGCTGCTCGCGCTCTCCGACGAGGGCGCCCCCGCCTACGACCGTGAGCACGCGGCGGCTCTCGCGGCGCTCGGGGCACCGGCGTTCGCCTGCACGCCCGACCTGTTCCCGGAGGTGATGGCGGCGGCGATCGAGAAGCGGCCGCTTCCGATACCGGACGCCGTGTGACATTGGCCGCCCACCGGTCGGAGAGGGCTTGCGCACCCTTGGGAGCGCCGTGCGAGGATCGACGCCCCAACATCCTTGTCGCCGCACGGGAAGTACCGCCCTCTCTTGACCTGGCCAGCAGTCCTGCCCGCTGCCGCTCTGCGCGCGACGCGTACGGCGGCGGGACGGCGCGCGCTGCGACTGGGGCTGCTGGTGGGGCTGTTGTTCGCCCTCGGGCTCGTCTGCGGGCAGCAGGCGACGGCGGCGGAGGGCGGACCGGCGGCACGGTCGAACGAGACGGCGACCGCGCCGGTGCGGACACCCGCGTCCGCGCCTTCGTCCGGCGTCCAGTCCGTCGTCGAGCGGGTCGTCAAGCCGGTTGCCGAGCCGGTTGTCCAGCCGGTTGTCGGGCCCGTGGTCGAGCGGGTCGTCAAGCCGGTTGCCGAGCCGGTTGTCCAGCCGGTTGTCCAGCCCGTCCTCGACGGTGTTGTGCGGCCAATGGTCGAGCCGGTCGTTGAAGGTGTCGTGCGGCCGGTGGTCGAGCCGGTCGTCGACTCGGTGGTTCGGCCCGTCGTGAAGCCCGTCGTCGAACCCGTCGTGGGCGTGGTGGTCGGGTCCGTCGTCCGGCCGGTCGTGAAGCCGGTCGGGGACGTGGTCGGTGCTGTGGTCGGCGGGGCGGCCGGGGCGGGGCCCGAGGAGCCGGTGGTGCCTGCCGCGCCTGCCCTGCCTGTTGTGCCCGGCCTTCCGGCGCCGACGCCATTGCCGTTGCCGTCGGAGCCGCAGTCGGATCCCGTTGCCCCGGCTCCGGAGGCTCAGTCGCGGCAGCCGGCCGGGAGCGCGGCCCCGACCCCGTCCAGCGGACACATCAGCACGCCCAACGCCCGTACGGCGCACGGCGTTACCGCGTCCTCCACACCTCACGCCCCCTACGGCCCCCGTTGCGCAGCAGAAAGCGCAACCGCCGGGCTCGGCGGCGCCACCGCGCACATCCAAAGCCACCCCGCACCCGGGCCCGGCCTCGTCGCCCCGCTCACCCGGCTCCCCGCGCAGCACGGCCCCGCCGATGGTGCGGACGGGGTGCTCGGCGACCACGCGGCGGCCGACTCCGGTACCTCGCGGCACGGTGACGCGCAGGCCGTCACGCTGCCCGAGCGGGCCCCGCTGCGGCTGGTGCCCGGCGCCGCGGCCCGGACGGCAGCGGCCGGCACCCGGGACCGGTACCGGACCGTACCCGTCTTCCCCGGCTGACCGGACGCGGAGAGCACCCGACTCCGCGGGCCCGGTGGACCCGGACGGCTGAAAGCCGTCGGTCCGTCCGGCCGTGCCGCACGGGACCTCGCGGAAGGGCAGGCCGATTCCCATTGGGGTGGGGATCACCAGCCCTCGGCCCCTCGGGGCTGTACGAGGGGGCCTCACCCGGCGAACCCCAGCCCGGTGAGGCCCCCGCTTCAACGGCACGCCGTGCCAGAGAGCGCGGCATCATGTGACAGGTATCACCGCTCAGGTGTGAGCCTCGATTTAGGACACCCCCGTAAGCGGGGATAACCTGCGAGACGGACATGCCGCGCGCTCGGACACCGTGTGCGCCTTCCCTGTGACCCAGAGCGGACGTCACGTTGCCCTTCGCGGCACGCCCACGCATCCAACGAACCGCGAGATCACTGATAGGGACGGAAGCGCGTGGACCTGTTCGAGTACCAGGCGAGGGACCTCTTCGCCAAGCACGGTGTACCGGTGCTGGCCGGTGAAGTCATCGACACGCCTGAGGCGGCGCGCGAGATCACCGAGCGGCTGGGCGGCAAGTCGGTCGTCAAGGCCCAGGTGAAGGTCGGTGGCCGCGGCAAGGCCGGTGGTGTCAAGCTGGCCGCCACTCCGGACGAGGCCGTCGCGCGCGCGACGGACATCCTCGGCATGGACATCAAGGGCCACACGGTCCACAAGGTCATGCTCGCCGAGACCGCTCCGGAGATCCTCGAGGAGTACTACGTCTCCTTCCTCCTCGACCGCGCCAACCGCACCTTCCTCTCCATCGCCTCGGTCGAGGGCGGCATGGAGATCGAGGAGGTCGCGGCCACCCGCCCCGAGGCCGTCGCGCAGATCGCGATCGACGCCATCGACGGTGTGGACCGGGCGAAGGCCGAGGAGATCGTCGCCGCGGCCAAGTTCCCGGCCGAGGTCGCCGACAAGATCGCCGACGTCCTGGTCAGCCTGTGGCAGGTCTTCGTCAAGGAGGACGCCCTCCTGGTCGAGGTCAACCCGCTCGCGAAGGTCGCCTCCGGCGACGTCATCGCCCTCGACGGCAAGGTGTCGCTGGACGACAACGCCGAGTTCCGTCACCCGGAGTTCGAGGAGCTGCACGACAAGGCTGCCGCGAACCCGCTGGAGGCGGCCGCCAAGGAGAAGAACCTCAACTACGTCAAGCTCGACGGTGAGGTCGGCATCATCGGCAACGGCGCGGGTCTGGTCATGTCGACCCTGGACGTCGTCGCCTACGCCGGTGAGGCCCACAAGGGCGTCAAGCCGGCCAACTTCCTCGACATCGGCGGCGGCGCTTCCGCCGAGGTCATGGCGAACGGCCTGGAGATCATCCTGGGCGACCCGGACGTGAAGTCCGTCTTCGTCAACGTGTTCGGCGGTATCACCGCGTGCGACGCGGTCGCCAACGGCATCGTGCAGGCGCTGGAGCTGCTCGAGTCCAAGGGCGAGGAGGTCACCAAGCCGCTGGTGGTACGTCTGGACGGCAACAACGCCGAGCTGGGTCGCCAGATCCTGGACGACCGCAACCACCCGCTGGTACAGCGTGTGGACACCATGGACGGCGCGGCCGACAAGGCCGCCGAGCTGGCTGCTGCCGCGAAGTAAGGGACGAGGTCACAGAACACCATGGCTATCTTCCTCACCAAGGAATCCAAGGTCATCGTCCAGGGCATGACCGGCTCCGAGGGCCAGAAGCACACGCGTCGCATGCTCGCCTCGGGCACGAACATCGTCGGTGGCGTGAACCCGCGCAAGGCGGGCCAGAGCGTCGACTTCGACGGCACCGAGGTACCGGTCTTCGGCACCGTCAAGGACGCCATCGACAAGACCGGCGCCGACGTCACGGTCATCTTCGTGCCGGAGAAGTTCACCAAGGACGCGGTGATCGAGGCGATCGACGCCGAGATCCCCCTCGCGGTGGTCATCACCGAGGGCATCGCGGTGCACGACACGGCCTCCTTCTGGGCGTACGCCGGGAAGAAGGGCAACAAGACGCGGATCATCGGCCCGAACTGCCCTGGTCTGATCACGCCGGGTCAGTCGAACGCGGGCATCATCCCGGCCGACATCACCAAGCCGGGCCGGATCGGTCTGGTCTCGAAGTCGGGCACGCTGACGTACCAGATGATGTACGAGCTGCGGGACATCGGCTTCTCCACCTGCGTGGGCATCGGCGGTGACCCGATCATCGGCACCACGCACATCGACGCGCTGAAGGCGTTCCAGGACGACCCCGACACCGACCTGATCGTGATGATCGGTGAGATCGGCGGCGACGCGGAGGAGCGGGCGGCGGCGTTCATCAAGGAGAACGTGACGAAGCCGGTCGTCGGCTACGTCGCGGGCTTCACCGCGCCGGAGGGCAAGACCATGGGCCACGCGGGCGCCATCGTCTCGGGTTCCTCGGGCACCGCGCAGGCGAAGAAGGAGGCCCTGGAGGCCGCCGGCGTCAAGGTCGGCAAGACCCCGACCGAGACGGCCAAGCTGGCTCGCGGCATCCTCGGCAGCTGAGCACCGGCCGCCCTCGGCGGCTGAGTTCTCCGGAGCCGGTCCGGTGGGCCCGTCCCCAGATGGGGGCGGGCCCACCGGCGTTTCCGTGAACGCGCCCACCGGCGTTTCAGGTCGACCGCCGGCCGTTCCGTGAGCGGACCCGCAGGCGCTCCGTGAGCGGGCCGGTCTGCTTTTTCCGTGAGCGGGCCGGTCGGCGTTTCCGTGAGAGACCCGAGTCGGCGTTTCCGTGAGCGGGCCGGCCGCACGGGCGGACCGGCCCGGTCATCTGGCGCCCGGAGACAGCCGCTCCGGTCCGCCCGCCGCCTCCTTCCTCAGCTCGGCGCGCAGTTCGAGCGCCTCCGGCGGGAGCGGGCCGAGCATGCCCTGCACCGGCAGCCCCTGGATCGCGTGCCCGGGGGACACCGGGGCCAGGTAGTGCGTGGGCGCGGTGCGCAGGGTGAGCGTCGTCGCGCCGATGATGGTGGCCGTGAAGGCGATGGCGGACCGGGTCCAGAACCGGGTCCGGCGTTCCCCGGTCGTGCGCACGCCCACCGGCTCGCCCGCCCCGAGACGTTCCGTCGAGGCCAGTCGGACCAGCCGCCGGTGCAGCTCCGCGGGGTCGGCCAGCTCGGGGAGGCGCGCGGCGAGCGCCTCGCGCGCGTGCGTCAGCCGGTTCGCCGTGGCCGGGGTGCTCGCCTCCGTCTCCGCCGCCGTCTCGGGCAGATCGAGGCCGACCCCGTCGTAGAGCACGAGGGTGCGGCGGTACGACGGCGGGATCAGCAGCAGGGCGCGTTGCAGCGCGCGGTCCTCGGGGTCGGACGGCGGGTCGGGGGTGCGGCCCCGCCGGCGGAAGCGGTGCCAGGGGGACAGCGCGTACTCGTACACCGCCGCCCGCATCCAGCCCGCCGGGTCCCGGTCGTGCGCCACCTCCGGCCAGCGCTGCCAGGCCAGTTGGAAGGCCTGGTCCACGGACTCGCGGGCCCGCTCGTGCCGGCCCGTGAGCAGATAGGCCTGCCGTACGAGGGCGGGGGCGCAGAACGCGTACAGCGCGTCGAAGGCCTGAGTGGGCGTCAGCGCGGTGTCCGCCTCGTCGATGGCCTGATCCCGCGTCAGGGAGCGGGTGGCGCCGGAGCGTCGGTCCTCCGTGGGGGATGGCAGCAGGTTCGCATGACTGTTCGTCATGATGCGTCCCTCCGTGTGAATAGGCACATAATCGTATATTGGGTGACACGGCGGAGGTTCGCCTGTTGCGCCAGGAAAGCGTGTGCCGTTGGGAGCATGGAGGCCGTGATCCAGACGACCCGCCGACGTTCCCCGCTGTCGCGTCTCCGCACCCGCCTGAGGGACCGCTCACCCGGCCTCGGAGCCGGGTTCCTGAGCGGTGCGGTCGCGGCGGGCCTCGGACTCGGCTCGTTCGCCGTGCTCGTCGTCGTCCTGTGGATCAGCTCGCCGTATCCGGACAGCGGACCCGGCGGCGCGCTGCACGTCGCCGCCGCGCTGTGGCTGCTGGCGCACGGCTCCGAACTGATCCGAACCGAAACCCTCACAGGGGTTCCCGCGCCCGTCGGCGTGACCCCGCTGCTGCTGGTCGCGCTGCCCGTGCTGCTGGTGCACCGGGCGGCCCGGGACACGACCGACGGGGGCGACGGCGGGCCGCTCGTCCCTCCGCACACCACCTGGGCGGGCGTCGTCCTCGGCTACCTCGCCGTCGGATCCGGCGCCGCCGCGTACGCGGCGGGCGGTGCGCTGCGGCCCTCCTGGGCGTGGGCGGCGGTGTGCGTACCGCTGGTCACCGCGGCGGCCGCGGGCAGCGGCGTGTGGACGGCGTACGGCTGCCCCCGCGCCCCCCTGGAACGGGCGCTGCGCCCGCTGCCGGGCGGTGTCCGGCGGCTGCTCCTCGGACCTGGCCCGCGGGCGCGCCTCGGTGCCGCGGCGCGGGCGGCGGGCGCCGGGGCCATGGTGTTCGCCGGCGGCGGGGCCGTGCTGCTCGCGGCGTCGCTGGTGGCGCACGCCGGGTCGGGCCAGCGGGCCTTCCTCGAGCTGACCGAGGGCTGGTCGGGGCGGTTCGCCGTGCTGCTGCTGTGCCTGGCGCTGCTGCCGAACGCGGTGCTGTGGGCGGCGGCGTACTCCGTCGGCCCCGGTTTCGCGCTGGGCGCCGGTCATGTCGTCGGTCCGCTGTCCTCCGCCCCGGCCCCGCTGCTGCCGTCCTTCCCGCTGCTCGCCGCGGTACCGGACCCCGGTCCCGGCACCGAGCTGAACTGGGCGACGGCGTCGGTGCCGGTGGCGGCGGGGCTGACGATGGGCTGGTTCGTGGCCAGGGCGGCGGTGAGGGAGGAGCGGGGCGACCGGGAACGGGACGGCGGCGACGCGCGCACGGGCCTGCGGGCCTGGTCGTGGCGGCGCACGATGGCCGGTGCCGGGCTGGCCTGCCTGCTGTGCGCGGCGGCCCTTGGGGCGCTCGCGGCGCTGGCAGGCGGTCCGCTCGGGGACGCCGCGCTCGCCCGGTTCGGGCCGGTGGGGTGGCAGGTGGGCGCGGCGGCGCTGGTGTGGACCTCGCTGGGGGCCGTGCCGACGGCGGTGGTGCTGCGGGCGTGGCGCTGCCGCTCGGTCCGGGTGCCGACGGGTCTCGCGGCCGGGCCGAAGACCGGCGAGGCCGGGGCGGGCACCACCGTCACGGTGCCGCGGCCGTCGGCCGCCGAAGCCGTGCGTGCGCGGGTGAGCAGGTGGGGCCTGCTCCTGCGGGCGAGGGCCCCGAAGCCCCGGTCCCCGCAGCCCGCCCCTGTGCCCGTTCCCTACGACGACCTGCTGGAGCCGTACGACGTCCTGCTCCTCGACCCGCCGGTGCCGGGAGCCCTCTCCTGGCACGAGGACGCGACCGCAAGCCAGACGCTCCGGCCCGCGCCCAAGGAAGCGGCGGCGGACACGCAGGCAGCGCGGGAGGCCGCGGCGGGGGAGGGGGACAGCGACCCGAAGGGAACCGCGGAGCCGGTGGAGCCCCCTCCGGCCCCGGGCTGGTCGAACCCGGTGGCCCCGCACGCCCGGCAAGAGCCGTCGGCGCAGGACCCCGGAGCGGAGGAACCTCCCGAGCCGGACGCCCCCGTCAGTCGCTGATCCCCAGCATGCCCCGCAGCTCCTGCGGCAGATGCTGGTCGCAGGACTGCTTGGCCTCGTTGGTGAGGGCGTCGTTCACGCACGAGTAGTAGTCGCGGTAGACGATCTGCGCCGTGAAGTTCGCGGCGACCAGGACGAGCGCCAGGGACGCGGTGACCAGACCGCTGACCGCGGCCGTCGTCTGCGGGCGGCCCGCGGGGGCCGGGTTGTCGGGGTCCTGCGCGCGCGGCCTGGCGCGCAGCGAGCCGATGCCCCAGTGCAGGGAGAGCGCGCCCAGCAGCAGGGCCACGTACGGCCAGCCGAACAGGGCGAAGAAGAAGCCCCACATGCCGCACAGCAGGGCGTACCGCGCGCGGCGCTGGGCGGGGTCGGTGGGGTCCCAGCGCGGGCCGGGGCCGCCGCCCGGGTTCTGCGGGCCGCCGGGCCGCTGCGGGCGTTCGCCGAAGCCGCTGCCGGAGCGGCCGGGCTGACGGTCGCTCCACTGGCTGCCCCAGTGGCCGCGGCCTTCGCCGGACCCGCCGGACCCGCCCTCGGACGAGGCGTCACGGCCGGACTGGGGGCGGGGCTGCCACGGGCGGTCGGGGGTGCCCTCCGGCGGCGGTGCGAAGGGGTTGTCGTCCGGGGTGGCGCTGCCGCGTCCGGCGCCGTCCCGCCCGTCCTGGGACCGCCCGTCCGAGGACGCGTCCGCAGGCGAGGACGGGCGCTCCCGCAGCAATACGGCACCGCGCCGCCCTCCCGCCGGCTGCGGAGGGAGCGTGGAGAGTCGCAGGCTGCGGTCCGGCATCAAGTGAGCGTCTTCCCCTTGGTGAGTCACGGATGGTCTGGCACGAATGGTCTGGCACAACTACGGGTCCGGCACGTCCGGTCGGGCGCGGAGGGTCCGGCACGACCGTGCCGGCACGGATCCTTCCGGTGCTGAGCATCCCCCCGAGTGCGCTGGGTGCCCACGGTCCGGGGTCTCTCACCGCGTCAACGCACGGTGCGTGCGCTGCGTTCCCGAACCGGCTCCTCCCAGACGCTACCTTCCGGCCACGCCCCCGTCCCATGGGGGCCGTCCGATGTGCCGGTATCGTTGCTGACGGTCGGCCGCTTCGTAGGCTTCCCCGTATCCGGAAGCGTGAAGCATTCGTACGACCGTACAAAACAGCTTCCCCGAGAAAGGGCCCCATCGTGGCCGCCAAGCCCGTGGCCAAGCGCCTCGTCGTGCTGGTCTCCGGATCAGGCACCAATCTTCAGGCGCTCCTCGACGCGATCGCCGACGAGGGAGTCGGGGCCTACGGCGCCGAGATCGTCGCCGTGGGTGCCGACCGCGACGGCATCGAGGGGCTGGCGCGCGCGGAGCGCGCCGGGCTGCCGACCTTCGTCCGGAGGGTCAAGGACTACGGCACGCGCGAGGAGTGGGACGCGGCGCTCGCCGAGGCCGTCGCCGCCCACGAGCCCGACCTCGTCGTCTCCGCCGGGTTCATGAAGATCGTGGGGAAGGAGTTCCTCGCGCGGTTCGGCGGGCGGTTCGTCAACACGCACCCCGCCCTGCTGCCCAGTTTTCCCGGGGCCCACGGTGTGCGGGACGCGCTCGCGTACGGCGCCAGGGTCACCGGCTGCACCGTCCACTTCGTCGACGACGGCGTCGACACCGGCCCGATCATCGCCCAGGGCGTGGTCGAGGTCCGGGACGAGGACGACGAGAGCGCGCTGCACGAGCGCATCAAGGAAGTCGAGCGAAGGCTGCTCGTCGAGGTCGTGGGGCGGCTCGCCCGCAACGGCTATCGCATCGAGGGACGAAAGGTAGTTATCCAGTGACCGCCGAGAGCAACAAGCGGCCCATCCGGCGCGCGCTCGTCAGCGTCTACGACAAGACCGGCCTGGAGGAGCTCGCGCGCGGGCTGCACGAAGCCGGCGTCGGACTCGTCTCCACCGGCTCGACCGCCGCCCGGATCGCCGCGGCCGGCGTGCCCGTCACCAAGGTCGAGGACCTCACGGGCTTCCCCGAGTGCCTGGACGGCCGGGTCAAGACCCTGCACCCCAAGGTGCACGCCGGCATCCTCGCCGACCTGCGCCTGGAGGACCACCGGCGGCAGCTCGGCGAGCTGGGCGTCGAGCCCTTCGACCTCGTCGTGGTCAACCTCTACCCGTTCCGCGAGACCGTCGCCTCCGGTGCCTCGCCCGACGAGTGCGTCGAGCAGATCGACATCGGCGGTCCCTCGATGGTCCGCGCCGCCGCCAAGAACCACCCGTCCGTGGCCGTCGTCACCAGCCCGGACCGCTACGCCGACGTCCTCGCCGCGGTGCAGGACGGTGGCTTCGACCTCGCCACCCGCAAGCGTCTCGCCGCCGAGGCCTTCCAGCACACGGCCGCCTACGACGTGGCCGTCGCCTCCTGGTTCGCCTCCTCCTACGCGCCCGAGGACGACTCCTCCTTCCCCGACTTCCTCGGCGCCACCTACGAGCGGAAGAACACCCTCCGCTACGGCGAGAACCCGCACCAGCCCGCCGCCCTCTACACCGGCGGGCCGGTCGGCGGCCTCGCCGAGGCCGAGCAGCTGCACGGCAAGGAGATGTCGTACAACAACTACACGGACACGGACGCCGCCCGCCGTGCCGCGTACGACCACGACGAGCCCTGCGTCGCGATCATCAAGCACGCCAACCCGTGCGGCATCGCGGTCGGCGCGGACGTCGCCGCGGCGCACCGCAAGGCCCACGCGTGCGACCCGCTGTCCGCGTTCGGCGGGGTGATCGCGGTCAACCGCCCGGTCAGCAAGGAGATGGCCGAGCAGGTCGCGGAGATCTTCACCGAGGTCATCGTCGCGCCGGACTACGAGGACGGTGCGCTGGAGGCCCTCGCCAAGAAGAAGAACATCCGGGTGCTGAAGGCCCCGGACGGCCCGTGCGGGCGGGTGGAGGCCACGCACATCGACGGTGGCGTGCTGCTCCAGGTCACCGACCGGCTCCAGGCCGACGGCGACGACCCGGCCCACTGGACCCTCGCCAGCGGCGAGGCGCTGCCGGCCGAGGAGCTGGCCGAGCTCGCCTTCGCGTGGCGGGCCTGCCGGGCGGTCAAGTCCAACGCGATCCTGCTCGCCAAGGACGGCGCCTCGGTCGGCGTCGGCATGGGCCAGGTCAACCGCGTCGACTCCTGCAAGCTGGCGGTCGAGCGGGCCGGCGCCGAGCGGGCCGAGGGCTCCTACGCGGCCTCGGACGCGTTCTTCCCGTTCCCGGACGGCCCCGAGATCCTCATCGCCGCCGGTGTCCGCGCGATCGTCCAGCCGGGCGGCTCGATCCGCGACGAGCAGGTCGTCGAGGCCGCGCAGAAGGCGGGCGTGACGATGTACTTCACCGGGACCCGCCACTTCTTCCACTGACACCTTTTCCGCTGATCGGCGAGCGCCCCTGACGACCGCGGCCTCCGGCCCTCTCCATGAGAGGGCCGGAGGCCGCGCTCACGCCTGGCCCGCGAGGAGGGCCAGGTCGTCCTCGCGCACCAGGTCGAAGCGCAGGGCCAGGGAGACCAGCGACTCCTTCTTCCCGTTGAGCCGGGGGCCGGTCCCGGCGGTCTCCGGGCCGGGCTTCAGCCGCAGCTTCACGGCCAGGTAGTCGATGTTCCACTGCACCGAGGTGCGGGACGCGGCCGGCCAGGCCGGGCGCAGCCGCTCGACCACCTGGTCGACGGTCGGCGCGGCGGCGTGCGGGTCCCCGCGCAGCCTCGGTTCGCACAGGGCGGCGAGCACCGCGAAGTAGCGCTTGCTGCGGTCCACGGAGAAGGCGGGCGCCGTGGGTTCGCCGTCGGTTCGGTCCGCGCCGCTCAGATAGTCGTGCCGCGGCGCCCACACCTCGATGGGCAGCAGGTCCCCGGCCGCGGCCAGCACGATCCGGGAGAACCCGAAGGGCACCGGCGCGTCCAGTCGCCCCGGTGCGACCTTGATGTGCTCGCCCGCGCCCTCCGGGTTCTCCACGACGTACGTGTGGCGGGCGGAGAGGTTGCTCAATATCCAGAACGCCCCGTGCGCGGTGATCTCACCGGCGCGGCGGGACACCCCGTCGTGCGCGATCACCAGGTCGTTGTCCGGGGCGGAACGCCCGAAGGCGAGGCGCTCGCAGGGCGCGAGCCGGAACCGGGTGCTGTGTCGTCCGTCCCCCGTGGACGGCGGAGGTAACACGATGATGCTGTACAAGGTGCGTCTCCCCGTGCCTGACGGCTACGGCATCCAGACCAGGGCGACGCACCAGGGCCGTGTCCCACTTTGTGTGGTTCCGGCATGGCCCTCGGAGTAATTGGCGCGAACTGTTCAGTAGCTGGGGCGGTTGAACCAGGCGCTGCCGGCCTTGTTGGCGCAGAAGACGATGATCAGAATGCCCAGGGCGAGGCTGACCAGCGACAGGACGTTGCCGCTCATCAGACTCAGCAGGCTGAACAGGAGGACGAACGAGCTGTACACGATCGCGGAGACGCGCACGCCGCCACGCCCGGTGGAAAACTTCACGCCGGTGAAGATCGCCCAGAACGCGAACGCCAGCATGACGATGCCGACGACGACGATGACAACCGTGCCGATGCTCACCGCCCTGTCCACGTCCGCGGCCGAAAAGTCTTTCTTGTCCGAGAGGGTTTCCCTGATCTTGTCGGCGAACCACTGGTGCGCCACGAGCATCGCCACGCCGCCCAGTGCCTGGAGACCGCCGAGCACGAACAGCATCACGCGGGCGGCCCTCACCGTGCCCGGCATGGTCTGCGGCGCCGGTACGCCGTAGGGCTGCTGCACGGGCGGGGCCTGCGGATAGCCGTAACCGGGCTGCTGCTGCGGTGCGCCGTAGGGGTTGTTCGAGTCGCCGTGACTCATGGCGGTTGCCTCCTCCGTTCATCAGGTGCGGGGACGCGCGGCACCGTACGGAGGAGAGTTCACAGAAGAGCGGTCCGTCCCCCCGAAGAGCTGCCCGCGGCACTGCGGTCATCATGGTTCTTTACCGGCGACTTACTTGTCCACCCGCATTCCGCTTGTGTTGTGCAAGTGCAACATCACCGATCAGGACGGACGGGGGTGCCGGACGGCGACGGAGCGGGCGGGGACCTCCCGGATTGGAACCCGGCGCCGGTCATCCGCGAGGATAAGGACATGACCGCCCAGATTCTCGATGGCAAGGCCACCGCAGCCGAGATCAAAACCGATCTGACCGCCCGCGTGGCGGTGCTGAAGGAGAAGGGCGTCACGCCCGGCCTCGGCACGATCCTGGTCGGGGACGACCCCGGCAGCCGGAAGTACGTCGCCGGCAAACACCGTGACTGCGCCCAGGTCGGCATCGCCTCCATCCAGCGGGAGCTGCCGGCCACGGCGACCCAGGAGGAGATCGAGGCGGTCGTCCGGGAGCTGAACGAGGACCCCACCTGCACCGGCTACATCGTCCAGCTGCCGCTGCCCAAGGGCATCGACGAGAACCGCGTCCTGGAGCTGATGGACCCGGACAAGGACGCGGACGGCCTGCACCCGATGAACCTCGGCCGGCTCGTCCTCAACGAGCCCGCCCCGCTGCCCTGCACCCCCAACGGCGTGCTGACGCTGCTGCGCCGCCACGGCGTGGAGATCAAGGGCGCCGAGGTCGTGGTCGTCGGACGCGGCGTGACCATCGGCCGCCCGATGCCGCTGCTGCTGACCCGGCGCAGCGAGAACGCCACGGTGACCCAGTGCCACACCGGCACCCGTGACCTGTCCGCGCATCTGCGCCGGGCGGACATCATCGTCGCCGCGGCCGGCTCCCCGCACCTGGTCCGCGCCGAGGACGTCAAGCCCGGCGCGGCCGTCCTCGACGTCGGTGTCTCCCGCAACGCCGAGGGCCGGATCGTGGGCGACGTCCACCCGGACGTGGCCCAGGTGGCCGGCTGGCTGTCCCCGAACCCGGGCGGGGTCGGCCCGATGACCCGGGCCCAGCTGCTGGTGAACGTGGTCGAGGCGGCGGAGCGCAGTGTCGGCTGAGGTGGAGGGCACCGGGCGGGAGACCGCTCCCGCGGAGCCGGAGACAGAGGTACGCGACCCGATCGGCGTCGTGGACGCCACGGGCAGGGCGCGCCGGGGCACACGCCGCTTTCCGCTGTTCACCCGGGACACCGCGCGACCGGAGGGCGGCGGCCGGGCCGCGCCCGGCGGCGCCCCGGCACCCGCCCGGCAGTGGCCGCTGCTGGCGGTGCTGGGCACGGTGGGGCTCGGGTTGCTGATGACCGCCTTCGACGCGTTCAGGGTCGGTCTGCTGCTGATCGGCCTCGCGCTGCTCGCCGGGGCCGGACTGCGCTGGTTCCTGCCCCGGGTCGGCATGCTCGCGGTCCGCTCCCGTTTCACGGACATCGTCACCTTCGGCGTGCTGGGCTGCGCCATCGTCCTGCTGGCGCTGATGGCCCAGCCGAGGCCCTGGCTGGAGATTCCGTTCCTGGACGACGCGCTGCACTTCACCGTCCGCAACGGCTAGCGCGCGGCGGCCCGTCCTCTCCCCCGAGTCAGGACGGGCCGCCGCCGCGACCAACCCTCCTGCACGATGAGCGGGCTGTTCAACGCCTGTCCGTGCGCTGTGGCACGGAAGTGACCGTTCCGCTACGGTGTCCGCGCTCTGCCACAGGACCCCGGTCCCGGCTTCGACCGAGGAGTCGGGTACCGCTGCGACGCATGAGGTCACGTCAGGATCCGGTATGTGCCGAAGTGTCGACAGAGCCTGTCATCCGGCTGTGACCGTCCGCCCGTCGGGCTAGCGTGGGCAGTCGCACCGGGCGCGCGCGTCGGCCCGAGTGCTTCCGTGCGCCCCGGGGGCGGGACCTGAGATCCTGGCGGGGCGCGCTCCTGTGGGTAACGAGAACTGGGCAGTGGGAACAGGGAATCGGCACAGGTGTCACGCGCGGGGAACAACCAGCACGTACCGGGGGGAAGGGGAAGCGATGCCTCGTTGGAAGGCCTTGCCCGATGAACTCGATCCGCAGATCAGGGAGTTCGCGAGTCAGTTGCGCAGGCTCGTGGACCGAGGCGGTCTGAGCGTCGCGGCGCTCGCCGATCGCACGGGTTACAGCAAGACGTCCTGGGAGCGGTATCTCAACGGACGGCTCCTGGCACCCAAGGGCGCGGTCGTCGCGCTCGCGGAGGTCACCGGCACCAATCCGGTCCACCTCACGACCATGTGGGAGCTGGCCGAACGGGCCTGGAGCCGCGCGGAGATGCGCCACGACCGGACCATGGAGGCCATTCGGATAGCCCAGGCGCGGGTCGCGCTCGGGGAGGCCGGCGCCGAGGTGGGCGGGGGGAAGGCCGTCCGCAGGAACGGCACCGCGACGGCGGACCCGGGGAGCGCGGGTCCGGCGGGCGCGTCCCCCGCGGTGCCCGCGCAGCCGACGGCGTCCGACGCCGACGCCCGCGAGGGTACGGCGCGGAAGGCGCCGCCGTCCCCGGAGGACGCCGTGGCGACGGCTTACCTCCCGGCCACCGCACCCGGGCCCGCCGCTCCCGGCGCCGGTCCGGACTCCGACCGCTCCGCCTCCGACGCCCGCCCCGACCCGACCGCGGGAGCCACCGGAGCCGGTTCGGGCTCCGGCTCCCAGACGTCGACGGGCGGCAACTCCTGGGGGCTCGCCGGTTACCGCGGACCGTCCCGCACGGGCGGCCGCGCCTCCGAGGCCAAGGCGCCCGCGTCCGGCGACGCCGGGCCGGCCGCCGGACTCACGAGCCCGCAGCCCGTGGTCTCCCCCGGCTCCTGCGCCCAGAGCGACCCCGGCGGCCCGTACACCCCGGCGTCCCCGGGCCAGTACGGGGAGCCCCCGCGCTCTTCCCGCCCCGCTCCGTCCGGCGGCGGGGGACGGAAACGGCAGGTGCTGATGTTCCTCGCGGGTGCGGCCAGCTCCCTGGCCGTGATCGGCGCCGTCTTCCTCCTCACCGGCGGCGGGGACGGCAAGAACGCCGCGGACGCGACCAAGTCGCCCTCCCCCTCCGCCGACGTCAGCCTGCCGCCCGGCGTCAAGTGCGTGGCGGACGGCTGCACCGGCAAGGACGCCGAGGCCATGGGGTGCAGCGGCAACCTGGTGAGCACGGCCGAGAGCGTCACCGTCGGCGCGACCCTGGTCGAGGTCCGCTACAGCAAGACCTGCGGCGCCGCCTGGGCCCGTATCACCCGGGCCGTCCAGGGCGACGAGGTCCGGGTCACGGTCGGCTCGCGCACGGAGCGCGGCACCCTCGCGGCGGACGGCGAGACGATCGCGTACACGCCCATGGTCGCGGTGCGGGACGCGACGCAGGCCAAGGCATGCGTGACGCTGGCGTCCGGACTGACGGGGTGCACCGGCTAGTGCCGTGCCGGGGCGTCGCGAGCCGGTGAACCTTTCCGGTCGCAGCACTGGAGACGCCCTGGGAGGCCACCGTGGCGGTGGGGGCCGTTCGGATGACGAGTCGCACGGGGCAGGTGTGGGGGCCGCCGAACCGGGCACGCGGACAGTACCCCCACGGGAGTCCGGTTCTCCGGCAACCCCCATACGGCGGCCGCCCTCGTCCCTCCTCTCCCGGACGGGCGGCCGCCTCTCCCACGTCACCGGGACACTCTGTGGGCCGGGCCACAGGGGCCCGGCCGTCCGAGATCCCGGAGAGGCGATAGCCTGACGGCTGGATCTCTCTTGACGCCAAGAGATCGATCATCCGTTGAGTGATCGGTCATCGCGGCGCCGCCGGTCAGCGGCCGGCGGCGGGATCCCGCACCCCGGGGCAGGGACGCCCCACCGCCAGCTGTCATACGGAGAACGCCATGACCCGCACTCCCGTGAACGTCACCGTCACCGGCGCGGCCGGCCAGATCGGTTACGCCCTGCTCTTCCGCATCGCCTCCGGCCAGCTGCTCGGCGCGGACGTGCCGGTCAAACTGCGCCTCCTGGAGATCACGCCGGCGCTGAAGGCCGCCGAGGGCACGGCCATGGAGCTCGACGACTGCGCGTTCCCGCTGCTTCAGGGCATCGACATCAGCGACGACCCGAACGTCGCCTTCGACGGTGCCAACGTCGCCCTCCTCGTCGGCGCCCGCCCGCGCACCAAGGGCATGGAGCGCGGCGACCTCCTCGAGGCCAACGGCGGCATCTTCAAGCCGCAGGGCAAGGCCATCAACGACCACGCCGCGGACGACATCAAGGTCCTGGTTGTCGGCAACCCGGCGAACACCAACGCGCTGATCGCCCAGGCCGCCGCCCCGGACGTGCCGGCCGAGCGCTTCACCGCGATGACCCGTCTGGACCACAACCGCGCGCTCACCCAGCTCGCGAAGAAGACGGGTTCCACGGTCGCCGACATCAAGCGCCTGACCATCTGGGGCAACCACTCCGCGACCCAGTACCCGGACATCTTCCACGCCACGGTCGCCGGCAAGAACGCCGCCGAGGTCGTGAACGACGAGAAGTGGCTGGCCGAGGACTTCATCCCGACCGTCGCCAAGCGCGGCGCGGCCATCATCGAGGCCCGCGGCGCCTCGTCGGCCGCCTCCGCCGCCAACGCGGCCATCGACCACGTCCACACCTGGGTCAACGGCACCGCCGCGGGAGACTGGGCTTCCATGGGTATCCCGTCGGACGGCTCCTACGGCGTCCCGGAGGGCCTGATCTCCTCCTTCCCGGTCACCTGCAAGGACGGCGCGTACGAGATCGTCCAGGGCCTGGAGATCAACGACTTCTCCCGCGCCCGCATCGAGGCCTCCGTCAAGGAGCTGGAGGAGGAGCGCGACGCGGTCCGCTCCCTCGGCCTCATCTGAGCCACCGAGCCCGTCCGCAGGGCCCCGTTCCGGTTCCGGCCGGAGCGGGGCCCCGCGTGTCGGCGCCCGCGTACGCCGGTGCGGCCCGTGTCACCGCGGTGCCCACTTGACAATCCGCTTCCCGCGCGGCTTTCCGCCCCCCTATGCTGATGGACCATCAGTTCCTTCGAACTGAGGACCGTTCACACCTCGGGGGAGTCGCGTGAGCACCGTATCCGTGCCGCACCAGTCGCAGCCGCCGCCCCCGGACGCGTCCCCGCCCGTGCCGCCGTACGCCAGCGAGGCCACCCGGCTGCTGTGCGCGGGTGCCTACCTGGACACCGAGTACCGGAACCGGGTCATCGACGAGCTGTACGTCAACGAGCAGCGCCTCTGTGCGCCTTCGCCGGGCTTCGACGCGGCGCGGGTCCTGGCCCACGCCCTGCGTGCGCGACGTCTTGAACTGGCCTGGGACGGAGCCATCCTCGGACTGTGGGTGGTGGGCGCCGTGCTGACCGGTTACTGGCTGCTGCTCTTCCTCGTCCCGGGCGTCCTACTGGCCGTCGCCACCCTGCTCAGGGGCAGGAGCGACAACCCGCCGCTGTACCGGCGCGTACCCGCCTGGTTCCTGCGGTGGTACAGCCGTATCGGCCTCGCCTGGTGCTTTCTGCTGACCTTGTTCGTCGCGTTCTTCGGTGGTGGCCCCTTTTCCTCGGGCAGGTCGGGGTACTACGACGAGTACGGGACGTCGGGCGCCTCACCGGCCGACCTGCTCACCCCGTTCGAGGTCCAGGCGATCGTTCTCCGTCTGCAGGCATGGTTCTCGCTCGCCGTCCTCGTGCTCATCGCCCTCTGCCTCGCCGCCCGGCGCAGCCAGGTCTCCCGGGCGTTGCTGGCGGAACTCTCCCCTCAGCGCTTCCCGGACGCCGCGAGCGATCCGGCGCTGCGGGCCGAGGGCGGACGGTTCCAGCGGCTGGCCGGGCGTGTCCTCGCCGAACAGCACCAGCAGTTGGTCATGTATCACGAGGCCCGCCCGTTCTGCGGGGCCGGAACCGCGCACGACACCTGGGTGCTCGCCGTCGAACTGCGCCCCGACCGCATGAAGAAGCAGCGACCGCTGAGCAACAGGGCGGTCCTGGAGACCGTCCGCCCCCTGCTGGAACAGCTCCGCGAATCGGCGACGACCGCCGCCTTCCCCGTGCGCGACCGGCTGCGCCGCCTCGAGATCGGCGAGTACGTCTTCCTGCCCGTCGAGGGAATGCTGCGCCGCGAGGACGCCCCGTACGATCCGCAGGCCTTCGAGAGCCACCGGATGCGCGCGGCCGAGGAAGGAGCCGAGAAACGGAGGCACTTCCTGTGCGCGCGGGTCGACGGCTGGGAGGGGGAGCTGATCGTCAGTGTCTTCGTCCGCGTGCACACCCAGGGCCGGATGCTCATGCTGGAAGTCGCCCCGCACGTACTGAACCCGGTGCGCCAGGAGTTCAAGGACGCCGACCGCACCGCTCACCGCTACAACCGCAACACCCTGCTCGGCAAGGCCGCCTACGCCGTGCCGCGGGTACCGGTGTCCCCGGGCATCGCCCTGTTCGGCCTGGGGCGGATGATCCGTTTCGGCTGGCGGCTGCTGACGTCCGGCAACGCCGGCGCGCTGCCCGAGGGCCCCGCCCTGTCGGTGCGTGAGCTGGGGTCGGCGCCGGAGGGATCGCTGTTCCAGCAGATGGACGTGGACCGCTATCTGCGCACGATCCAGGACCGGATCGCGCACGGCGTGCGCGCCGCGCTCGCCGACGCCGGGTACCAGACCGACGAGTTCGTCCAGAAGATCGTCAACATCAGCAACGGCGGCGTGAACATCGACTCGGTGGAGAGCTCCACCTTCGCCGTCGGTTCGCATGCGACCGCAAGCAGCGGCACCGAGCCGCGGAAGGGAACGGGCAGCGATGACCGACCCGCATGAGCCGAACGTGACCATGGGGAACGTCTCGGGCAGCACCTTCGCCATCGGCAGCCACGCCAGCGCGGTCGGCCACCACGGCGCGGGACCGCAGCGCGACGAGGCCACCGAGCAGCTGCTGGCCGCGGTGCGCGAGCTGCGCGCCGACCTGACCCGGGTGCGCGGCACCGAGCAGACCGCCGCGCTGGACGCCGAACTGGCCGGTACGGACGAGGAGATCACCACAACGGGCCAGGCCGGCCCGTCCCGGCGTGAGCGACTGCGCGCGCTGCTCGCCGACTCCCAGTCCCTGCTGAACGTCCTCGCCTCCGCGGGTGCCGTGGCGGGACTGCTGGGGTGAGAGCGCGATGAGCGGGGGACAGCGTTACTGGAACGAGGAGACCCAGCGCTGGGAGGACGGCACCCGGGACGTGGCACCGGCGACCCCGCCGCCGCCCGCCCGGCCGGTGCACATGCCGGCATGGCCGCCGGTCGAGGTCCGCGATCCCGACGCCGAGGCACCCACCGGCACCTGGCCCGCGGCGCCCCCACTCCCACCCGCGCCCCCGCCCGCGCCCGGCGGGCACAGCCGCCGCACCGCCTGGACGGTGATCGGCGCGGCCGCCGCCGCGGGCGTGGCCGTCGCCCTGGTGGTGACCCTCGGTCTGGGCGGCGGGAGCAACGACGGCAACCGGGTGGCCGCCACGACGAGCGGCCCGCCGGTCGTGTCCGAACCGCCCCCTGCCACGTACACCTCACTGGAACCGGACACCGAAACGCCGTCGCCGTCGGCCGACGAGCCGCCCGCCGGCTACACCGTCCACGACGATCCGGAGGGCTTCCGCATCGCCGTGCCCGACGGCTGGCAGCACCAGCGGTCCACCGTGCCCTCCCAGTACGGCATGGACATCGTCAACTACCGTGATGACACGGGCCGTCACCGGCTCCAGGTGTACGAGGTGCAGGAGGCCTCCCCGGACGCGTCGTTCGACCTGTACCTGTCCGATCAGGTGCCCAAGCCCCGGGGATTCCGGAAGCTCTCCCTGGTGAACCTGGACAGCGGCGACTTCACCGGCTCCCGGCTGGAGTACCTGGCCGACTCCCTCAAGGGCGAACCGGACATCGGCACCTGGTACGTCGTGGACGAACGCTTCCAGGCCGCCGACGGCAGGCTGTACGCGCTCGCCTCCTACGGGCCCGAGTCCGACGGCCGCCAGGACGAGCAGGAGGTCCTCAGCACGGCGCTGGACTGGTTCTGCCCCTCCGCCGCCACCTGCGAGGACTGACCCGCCGCCGCCCCGGGGGCCGGCCGCCCGGCCGGCCCCCGGGGCGGGGCCGTCACTTGTACTGGCCGGACGTGTAGTGGCCCGGGACGGCGCGGGTCGTCACACCGAACCGGTTCCAGGCGTTGATCACCGTGATCGAGGCGATCAGATGGGCCAGCTCGGCCTCGTCGAAGTGCGCGGCGGCCCTCTCGTACACCTCGTCGGGCACGAAGCCGTCGGTGAGGACGGTGACGGCCTCGGTCAGCTCGATCGCGGCGAGCTCCTTCTCCGAATAGAAGTGCCGCGACTCCTCCCAGGCGGCCAGCTGCACGATCCGCTCCACGCTCTCGCCGGCCGCGAGCGCGTCCTTGGTGTGCATGTCCAGGCAGAACGCGCAGTGGTTGAGCTGCGAGGCACGGATCTTGACCAGCTCGCGCAGCCGCGGATCGAGGCCCTGGCCCGCGGCCGCGTCAAGTCGGACCATCGCCTTGTAGACCTCGGGGGCGTGCTTGGCCCACTGCATGCGGGGCTCGTGCTCGGGCGCGTACGCGGGTGCGCCGTCGGTGGTGTCCACGGGTTCGCCGGTGTTCGTCGTCGTAGCCATACGTCCGACCCTATGAGCGAAGCAGCCCAGGAGTATGGTCCATTTCCATGGCGGAATCATGGGCCATTCCGGGCCTGGACCTGCATCTGGAACCAGCCGGACCCGGCGTGCGCCGCGGCCTCACCGACGCGCTGCGCGAGGCGGTCCGCGGCGGCCGCCTGGCCCCCGGAACCCGGCTGCCCTCCTCCCGCAGCCTCGCCGCCGACCTGGGCATCGCCCGCAACACGGTCGCCGACGCCTACGCCGACCTGGTCGCCGAGGGCTGGCTCACCGCCCGCCAGGGCTCCGGCACGCGCGTGGCCACACGGGCACCCGCCTCGCCGTTCGCGCCGTCGCCGAGCACGGACGCCCGGCGGCCCGGCCCGGCCCTGCGGCCCCGCGAACGCCCCCGCCCCGTCCACGACCTCGTCCCCGGCACCCCGGACCTCGCCTCCTTCCCCCGCACACAGTGGCTCAAGGCCGCCCGCCACGCCCTGGCCACCGCCCCCTACCACGCCCTCGGTTACGGCGACCCGCGCGGCCGCCCCGAACTGCGCACCGCCCTGGCCGGCCATCTCGCCCGGGTCAGGGGCGTCCGCACCGACCCCGACCACCTGCTGGTGTGCGCGGGCTTCTCGCACGGACTGCGGATCCTCGGCATGGTGCTGCGGGCCCGCGGCGTCACCACGGTCGCCGTCGAGTCGTACGGCCTCGACGTGCACTGGGACATCCTGGCCCGCGCGGGCCTGCGCACCCGCCCCCTGCCCTTCGACGGACTCGGCACCGTCACCGGCGACCTGACCGGACCCGGAGCGGTCCTGCTCACCCCCGCCCACCAGTTCCCGATGGGCGTGCCCCTGCACCCCGACCGGCGCGCGGCCGTGACCGACTGGGCCCGGCGCACCGGCGGCCTGATCCTGGAGGACGACTACGACGGCGAGTTCCGCTACGACCGCCAGCCCGTCGGCGCGCTCCAGGGACTCGACCCCGACCGTGTGGTGTACCTGGGCACGGCGAGCAAGTCCCTGGCCCCCGGACTGCGCCTCGCCTGGATGGCCCTGCCCCCGTCCCTCATGGAGGAGGCCACCGCCGCCAAGGGGCCCTCCGACACCTGCGGGGTGCTGGACCAGCTGACGCTCGCGGAGTTCATCACCTCCGGCGCCTACGACCGCCATGTGCGCGCGGCCCGGCTGCGCTATCGGCGCCGCCGTGACGCCTTGGTCGAAGCCCTCGCCACCCGCGCGCCGGACGTCCGCCCCACCGGCATCGCCGCCGGTCTGCACGCCGTGCTGCGCCTGCCGCCCGGCACCGAACCCGCGGTGGTCCAGGCGGCCGCCTGGCAGGGCCTCGCCCTTCACGGACTGTCCCGCTTCCGCCATGAGCAGGCCGCCGTGGCACCGCTGGACGCGCTGGTCGTCGGCTACGGCACCCCACCGGACCACGCGTGGGCGGGCGCCCTGGACGCCCTGTGCCGGGTGCTGCCCTGACGGTCCGCCGGACGGCCCGTCGAGCGGTCATCACGCCTTCGTGGCGGGCAACTCCTCGACCGGCCCCCGCTCGACCGGCGCCTCCCCGAACCGCGCCAGCGCCAGGGCGCCCGCCACCGCCACCGCGAAGCCGAGCACCGCGAGCCAGGCCAGGCCCTCGCGGGTGCGGTCGCCCAGCCACACCACCCCGACGGCCGCGGGGCCGATCGTCTCGCCGATGACCATGCCCGCGGTGGGCGTGGTCACCGAACCGCGCTGGAGCGCCGAGGTCAGCAGCAGGAAGGCGGCGCCTCCGCCGATGAGCAGCGCGTAGGCCGCCGGGTTGGTGAACAGCGCCGACGGGGCGAGCGAGTCGATCAGCCGCACCGTCACCTCGACCACGCCGAAGCCGAAGCCCGCTCCCAGGCCGAGCAGCAGGGCGCGGGAGCGCTCGGGCAGACGCCCCGCGACCGCCCCGAGCAGCAGCACGGCCAGCGCCGCGCCGAGCATCGCCCACCTCAGCGCCGCCGAACCGTCCTCGTGGCCCTCCGTGCCCGAGGCCAGTCCCAGCATGGCCAGACCGGCGCAGACGACGCCCACCGCCGACCACTCCAGCGAGCTGAGCCGCACCCGCAGCAGCCGGGACGCGGTCACCGCCGTCACCGCGAGGCTGGCGGCGAGGGCCGCGCCGACCACGTAGATCGGCAGCGAGCGCAGGGCCGCGATCTGGAGCAGGAAGCCGAGGCCGTCCAGGCCCAGGCCCGCCAGATACCGCCACTGCCGCACCGCCCGCAGCAGCAGCGCCGCCTCCCCGCCCCCGCCGGTGTCCGCCGCGGCGCGCGCGGCGATGGCCTGGAGCACCGTCGCCGTCCCGAAACACACCGCCGCACCGAGCGCACACACCATTCCGAAGAGCACGAGGCGACTCTAGGGGAGTGAGGCGTCCGCGCGTCGCCCGATCCGGGACGCCGGTCCAGCGGCCGGTTCTCGCTCGCATGGCGGACACGCGAACGGTGCCGCGGGGTGGTCCCGGTAGGCTGACGGCGGGCCGTGACTGGCGCGCTGGGATGGGACCGACCATCGGGGAGCGGCCCGAGCGGAAAGTGTGCCGTGCGCCTGGGCCGTAACGTGAACGCCGATGCCACGTCCGGAGGTCCCGATGCCTGAGAACACCGCGCCCCTGTCCAACGAGTCCACCGCCTTCCGTGCCGCCCTCGACGTGATCCGCGCCGTCGAGCCGCGCGTGGCCGACGCCATCGGCCAGGAGGTCGCCGACCAGCGCGAGATGCTCAAGCTGATCGCCTCCGAGAACTACGCCTCCCCGGCCACCCTGCTGACCATGGGCAACTGGTTCAGCGACAAGTACGCCGAGGGCACCGTCGGCCGCCGCTTCTACGCCGGCTGCCGCAACGTCGACACCGTCGAGTCGCTGGCCGCCGAGCACGCGCGGGAACTCTTCGGCGCCCGCCACGCCTACGTCCAGCCGCACTCCGGCATCGACGCCAACCTCGTCGCCTTCTGGGCCGTCCTCGCCCAGCGCGTGGAGGCGCCCGCCCTGGAGAAGGCCGGGGTCCGCCAGGTCAACGACCTCTCCGACGCGGACTGGGCCGAGCTGCGCCGGGCCTTCGGCAACCAGCGCATGCTCGGCATGTCCCTGGACGCCGGCGGCCACCTCACCCACGGCTTCCGCCCGAACATCTCAGGAAAGATGTTCGACCAGCGCTCCTACGGCACCGACCCGGCCACCGGCCTCCTCGACTACGAGGCCCTGCGTGCCTCCGCCCGCGAGTTCAAGCCGCTGATCATCGTCGCCGGCTACTCCGCCTACCCGCGCCTGGTGAACTTCCGGATCATGCGCGAGATCGCGGACGAGGTCGGCGCCACGCTCATGGTCGACATGGCCCACTTCGCGGGACTGGTCGCCGGCAAGGTCCTCACCGGCGACTTCGACCCGGTCCCGCACGCCCAGATCGTCACCACCACCACCCACAAGTCCCTGCGCGGCCCGCGCGGCGGCATGGTCCTGTGCGACGACTCACTCAAGGACCAGGTCGACCGGGGCTGCCCGATGGTCCTCGGCGGTCCCCTCCCGCACGTCATGGCCGCCAAGGCCGTCGCCCTGGCCGAGGCCCGGCAGCCCTCCTTCCAGGACTACGCCCGGCGCATCGTCGACAACTCCCGCGCGCTCGCCGAGGGCCTGACGCGCCGTGGCGCCACCCTCGTCACCGGCGGCACGGACAACCACCTCAACCTGATCGACGTCGCCTCCTCCTACGGCCTCACCGGCCGCCAGGCCGAGGCCGCGCTGCTCGAGTCCGGCATCGTCACCAACCGCAACTCGATCCCGGCCGACCCCAACGGCGCCTGGTACACCTCCGGCATCCGCATCGGCACCCCCGCGCTGACCACGCGCGGTCTGGGCACCGCCGAGATGGACGAGGTCGCCGCCCTGATCGACCGCGTCCTGACGGCCACCGAGCCCGGCACCACCGGCAAGGGCACCCCCTCCAAGGCCCAGCACGTCCTCGACCCGAAGATCGCGGACGAGATCTCCCACCGGGCCACGGACCTCGTGGCGGGCTTCCCCCTCTACCCGGAGATCGACCTCGGCTGACCCGCCCCCGCAGGGGACGCGGAGGCCCCGGGACCCGCGGGTCCCGGGGCCTCCGCGCGCACCGGTTCCCATCTGTTTCCGGCCGGTTCCGGATCGGGCTCCCTTACCTGAGAGAATGGTGAGCATGGCGACTGACCGACCCCGCGTGCTCTCAGGAATCCAGCCCACCGCCGGATCGTTCCACCTCGGCAACTACCTCGGCGCCGTACGCCAGTGGGTGGACCTTCAGGAGTCCCACGACGCCTTCTACATGGTCGTCGACCTGCACGCGATCACGGTCCCGCAGGACCCGGCCGAGCTGCGGGCCAACACCCGGCTCGCCGCCGCCCAGCTGCTGGCCGCCGGGCTGGACCCGGCCCGCTGCACGTTGTTCGTCCAGAGCCACGTCCCCGAGCACGCCCAGCTCGCCTGGGTCATGAACTGCCTCACCGGCTTCGGCGAGGCCGGCCGCATGACCCAGTTCAAGGACAAGTCCCTCAAGCAGGGCACCGACCGGACCACCGTCGGCCTGTTCACGTACCCGATCCTCCAGGTCGCGGACATCCTGCTCTACCAGGCCAACGAGGTGCCGGTCGGCGAGGACCAGCGCCAGCACATCGAACTCACCCGCGACCTCGCCGAGCGCTTCAACGGCCGCTTCGGCCAGACCTTCACCGTCCCGGACGCGTACATCCTCAAGGAGACGGCGAAGATCTACGACCTCCAGGACCCGACGATCAAGATGAGCAAGTCGGCGTCGACGCCGAAGGGCCTCATCAACCTTCTGGACGACCCGAAGGCCACCGCGAAGAAGGTCAAGAGCGCGGTCACGGACACCGACACCGTCATCCGCTACGACCCGGAGACCAAGGCGGGCGTCAGCAACCTCCTGACGATCTATTCGACGCTGACCGGGGCGGGTATCGGCGAACTGGAGGAGAAGTACGCCGGCAAGGGCTACGGTGCGCTCAAGACGGAGCTCGCCGAGGTCATGGTGGAGTTCGTGACGCCGTTCCGGGAGCGGACCCAGCAGTACCTGGACGACCCGGAGACCCTGGACTCGATCCTGGCCAAGGGCGCGGAGAAGGCGCGCGCGGTCGCGGCGGAGACCCTCTCCCAGGCGTACGACCGGGTGGGTTTCCTGCCCGCCAAGCACTGAGGCGCACCACCGCACACGCGCACCGCGGGGCAGAGCGCTGCACATCACTACGGCTGCGTCTGCCCCCAACGGTGCGGTGGTCGTACAGTCATAGCCGGACGGCGGTGACGAAACGGCTGAGAACGAAACAGAAGAACACATCCGGCACGACGAAGGAGACGACGTGGGGACCGTAACGATCGGCGTGTCGATCGCGGTCCCGGAGCCCCACGGCAGCCTGCTCCAGCAGCGGCGCGCGGGCTTCGGCGACGCCGCGGCTCACGGCATCCCCACGCACGTCACCCTGCTCCCGCCGACGGAGGTCGACTCCGCGGAGCTGCCGGCCGTGGAGGCCCATCTGACGGAGGTGGCCGCGGCCGGGCGCCCCTTCACCATGCGGCTGGCCGGCACGGACACGTTCCGGCCCCTGTCCCCGGTGGTCTACGTGCGGGTCGTCGAGGGCGCCGAGGCGTGCGCGTGGCTGCAGAAGCAGGTCCGCGACGCCTCCGGGCCGGTGGCGCGCGAACTCCAGTTCCCCTACCACCCGCATGTGACGGTGGCGCACGGCATCGACGAAGCGGCGATGGACCGCGCCTTCGAGGAACTCGCCGGGTACGAGGCCGAGTGGCCGTGCACCGGGTTCGCCCTGCACGAGCAGGGTCCCGACGGGGTGTGGCGCAAGCTGCGCGAGTTCGGCTTCGGCGGCAGCACGGTGGTGCCTCCGCAGGCGGCGCCCGTGGACCGCGGCACGCTGCCCGCCCGCTAGTGCCCCGACAGGCGACGTTCGCCCCGTCGCGACGCCCGGCACTCCCCCAAGCTCTTCGAGCAGGGGGGACCCCCACTCGCCGCACCGGCCGAAAGCCCAAGTACATCCAGTACGAGGACTTCTGGCCGGCACACCGAGAGCACGCACCGGACGCCGCTCCTTCACGGGCAAACGTTGCCTGCCGCGGCACTAGACACCCCCCGGCGGACCGGGACGGCCCCCGCACGCCGGCGAACGAACACCGCACGGACCGCTACAACGGCAGCCGCCGGTACACCGCGCGCGGCAGATGCCGCAGCACGGTCGTCACCACCCGGAGCACACCCGGCACCCACACCGTCTCCGAGCGCCTGCGCAGGCCGAGTTCGACGGCGGTGGCGACCTGCTCCGGAGTGACGCTGAAGGGTTCGGGCTCGCGGCCGGCGGTCGCCCGGGAGCGCACGAATCCGGGGCGTACGACCATGACGTGCACCCCGGTGCCGTACAGCGCGTCGCCCAGGCCCTGGGTGAAGGTGTCGAGGCCGGCCTTGCTCGAGCCGTAGATGAAGTCCGCGCGGCGGGCGCGTTCGCCGGCGGCCGAGGAGAGCACCACCAGCGAGCCGTGCCCCTGGTCCTGCAGGCCCTGCCCGGTCACCAGGCCCGCGGACACCGCCCCGGTGTAGTTCGTCTGCGCGACCCGAACCGCGTTCAGCGGCGCCCGCTCGTCGTACGCCTGGTCGCCGAGGACGCCGAAGGCCAGCAGCACCAGGTCGACCCGGCCCTCGGCGAAGACCTTGCCGAGGACCGTCTCGTGGGAGGCGCAGTCCAGCGCGTCGAAGGGCACGGTGCGCACCTCCGCCCCCAGGGTGCGCAGATGCCCGGCGGCCTCCTCCAGGGCCGGTGAGGGGCGGCCCGCCAGCCAGACGGTTCGGGTGCGGCGGGCGATCAGGCGGCGCACGGTGGCCAGGGCGATCTCGGATGTGCCGCCGAGGACGAGCACGGACCGGGGAAGACGCGAGAGACCGGGGGCATCCTTCACGGCAGACGACTGTATCGTCCGGTTATGCGTGTTTTGGCGCAGAAACGCGGTGTTCACGTCGCCGCGGAGCGGGCACAGTCGGATCATGGACTGGCTGAAGAAGCTTCCCGTCGTCGGGCCGTGGGTGGCCCGCCTGATGACCACGCACGCGTGGCGGTCGTACGAACGTCTGGACCGGGTCAAGTGGTCGCGGCTGGCCGCCGCCATGACGTTCATCAGCTTCATCGCGCTGTTCCCGCTGCTGACGGTGGCCGCCGCGGTCGGCGCAGCCACACTCAGTCCGCAGCGGCAGCACACGCTCCAGAACAAGATCGTCCAGCAGTTCCCGGGCCTGGGGCAGCAGTTGGACATCAGCGCGCTGGTGCAGAACGCCGGCACGGTCGGGCTCATCGCCGGTGCCGCCCTGCTGCTGACCGGCGTCAACTGGGTCGCCCAGACGCGGGACTGCCTGCGCGCGGTCTGGGAGCTGCCCGACCCGGAGGAGAACCCGCTGATGGGCAAGGTGAAGGACGCGGGCGTCCTGATCGGCCTCGGCGGCGCGATGCTGGTCACGCTCGTCGTGTCCACCATCGCCTCGGCCGCCGTCGGCTACATCTCCCGGGAGATCGGGTTGGCCGAACACGGCTGGGGCAGCGTCCTGTTGCGGATCCTCGCGTTCGCGGTCGCCGTGCTGGCCGACTTCCTGGTGCTGCTGTACGTCCTCACCCTGCTGCCCGGCGTCGAGCCGCCGCGCCACCGGCTGCTGGTCGCCGCGCTGCTCGGCGCGGTCGGCTTCGAGCTGCTGAAGCTGATGCTGAGCGGCTACATCCAGGGCGTGGCGGCCAAGAGCATGTACGGCGCCTTCGGGGTCCCCGTCGCCCTGCTGCTGTGGATCAACTTCACGTCCAAGCTGGTCCTGTACTGCGCCGCCTGGACGGCGACGCAGAGCGGTGCGGACGACGGGAGCGGTGCGCCCGGCGAGGACGGGGGCGGCGACGGCCGGGCCGTCGATCTCAGGGGCGGGTCCGGCGGCGCATCAGGTCCGGCAGCGGCCAGCGGCGGTTGACCAGGAACGCGCCGCCCGCGAGTAGCACCAGCACGCCACCTGCGATTCCCAGGGCGATCCCCGCGCCGCTGGAGCCGTTCCGGACGGACGCGTGCGCCATGGCCGCGGAGGACGAGCCGTCGTCGGTCCGGCCCGCGGAGGGCTCGGAGCCCGGCTGCGCCTTCGCCTCGGCGGCGCTCCTGGGCGGCACCAGCTCGCCCACCGGGCGTGCCTTGTCCAGGGCGGCGAAGCCCCAGTCGAAGAGCTTGGCGGTCTCCTTGTAGACCTCGTTGTGGTCCGGCTTGTTCGGGTTCATCACCGTCACCAGCAGCACCCGGCCGTCGCGCTCGGCGACGCCGGTGAAGGTGGCTCCCGCGTGGGTGGTGTTGCCGTTCTTCACCCCGGCGATGCCCGGGTATACCGAGATGTCGTAGTCGCCGCTCAGCAGCCGGTTGGTGTTCTGGATCTCGAAGGAGCCGCGGGAGGTCTTGCCCTTCTTGTTCTTCCTGGTCTCGCCCGGGAACGAGGCCCGCACGGTCGAGCAGTACTCGCGGAAGTCCTTCTTCTGCATCCCCGAA
This sequence comes from Streptomyces sp. NPDC088817, assembly GCF_044750345.1. NCBI lineage: Bacteria > Bacillati > Actinomycetota > Actinomycetes > Kitasatosporales > Streptomycetaceae > Streptomyces > Streptomyces sp. NPDC088817. The sequence continues at coordinate 111,398 of NZ_JBIVJN010000004.1, read as the reverse complement.
CGGGCGAACAGCGTGAGGTCGTAGGCCGACGAGACCTGGTGGTCGGCGTCGTAGCCGTCGGGGCTCACCACGTTGGTGTCGAGCGCCTGGAGTTCCTGCGCGTGCGCGTTCATGTCCTCCACGGTCGCCTCTATGCCGCCGTTCATCGCGGACAGCACGTGCACGGCGTCGTTGCCGGAGCGGAGGAACACGCCCAGCCACAGGTCGTGGACCGTGTAGGTCTCGTTCTCCTTGATGCCGACCAGGCTGGAACCGGCGCCCACGTCGGCCAGGTCGGCCGGGACGACCTTGTGCGTCTGCGTCCGGGGGAACTTCGGCAGCACGGTGTCCGCGAACAGCATCTTCAGCGTGCTGGCCGGGGGCAGCCGCCAGTGCGCGTTGTGCGCGGCGAGCACCGCGCCGGACTCGGCGTCGGCCACGATCCAGGAGCGGGCGGTGAGGTCCTTGGGCAGCACGGGGGCGCCGTTGCCGAGGTCGACCTGTGTGCCGGGCAGACCCAGGCGGGCGCCGCCGACGGTGGACATCCCGGCCGGGGGAGTGGCCGAGGGGACCGGTGCGGCGAGAGCGGCGGGTGCGGTCAGCGAGGCGGACAGCAGGGCGGCGGAGGTGATCACCAGTGATCGGCTGATGATCTTATTGGGTGCGGGCACGGTCGGAAACGTACCGGGCGCGGGCAGTGACGTGCCGCCCGCCCTCCCACCCCGGACGCGGAGCCGGGTTCCGGACGGCGATACTGGACGTATGAAGCTCAGCCGCCCCGTCTCCTGGTTCCTGCTCGCCTTCGGGGTGTGGAGTTGGTTCATCTGGGTCACTTTCGTTAAAAATCTCATCAAGGACGGCAGCGGTCTGGCGTTCGACCACGGGCACCCGACGGCGTACTTCTGGGTGCATCTGGCGCTCGCCGTCGTCTCCTTCGTATTGGGGACGGTCATCGGGGGCATCGGGTTGCGCGGACTGCGCGCACTGCGCCGGACGTCATAGCGTTCCGGACAGCTCCACGAGGCCTTCCGCGTGGGCGGGGGCCGGCGCACCAGGCATCAGGCGGAAGGAACGGACGGCATGGTGGTCGTCTTCGTGCTCGTGGCGCTGCTCGTGATCGGCGTGGTGGTGGCGGCCAACTGGTATCTGTGGCGCCGCCTGTTCCGCGACACCACCCGGGGACCCGGTCCGGTTCGCCGCGCGGGCGCGGTCCTGATCGCGGGCGGCTGGGTCCTGGCCGTCGGGGCCCTCGTCACCGAACAGGCCGGCGCCCCCTTCTGGCTCCAGCGCACCCTGGCCTGGCCCGGCTTCCTCTGGCTCGCCCTGGCGCTGTACCTGCTCCTGGCCACCCTGGCAACGGAACCCCTCCGCCCCCTCCTGCACCGCCTCCTGCCGACCGGCCCCCGGCCGCCCGCCCCGGCACCCGCCGCTCCGGAGTCCGCCCACGAGTCGGACCGGAACAGCCCGCTGTCCGCCGTACAGGCACCCGCCGCCACGCCGCAGTCCACCGGCGGGCCGGTGCCCGCCCCGGGTCCGGGCGGCCCGGTGCCTGCCGCGCCGGCCCCCACTCTCGCGCCGGAGTCCGCTGACGAGCCGGCGTCGTCCGCCGTCGAGGCCCTGCGGGTTTCCAGTCGGCGGGTGTTCGTGTCGCGGGTTGTCGGGGGCGGTGCCGCCGCGGTGGCTCTCGGGACCGTCGGGTACGGGACCTACGGGGTGCTGCGCGGGCCGCGGGTGAAGCGGGTCACCGTGCCGCTGGCGAAACTGCCGCGGGCGGCGCACGGGTACCGGATCGCCGTCGTCAGCGACATCCACCTCGGACCCGTCCTCGGGCGCGGCTTCGCGCAGAAGGTCGTCGACACGGTCAACGCGACCCAGCCCGACCTCATCGCCGTCGTCGGGGACCTGGTGGACGGCAGCGTGAAGGACCTCGGGCCGGCGGCGGCACCGCTGGCCGGGCTCCGGGCGCGGCACGGCGCGTACTTCGTCACCGGCAACCACGAGTACTTCTCCGGCGCCGAGCAGTGGGTGCGGGAGGTGCGCCGCCTCGGCCTGCTCCCCCTGGAGAACGCGCGCACCGAGCTGCCCGCCTTCGACCTGGCCGGCGTCAACGACGTACGGGGCGAGAGCGAGGGGCAGGGCCCCGACTTCGAGCGGGCGCTCGGCGACCGGGACACGGCACGCGCGTGCGTACTGCTCGCCCACCAGCCGGTGCAGATCCACGAGGCCGTCCGGCACGGCGTGGACCTCCAGCTCTCCGGTCACACCCACGGCGGCCAGCTCTGGCCCGGCAGCATCCTCGCGGCCGCCGCCAACCCGACCGTCGCGGGCCTGGAGCGCTACGGCGACACCCAGCTGTACGTCAGCCGCGGCGCGGGCGCCTGGGGCCCGCCCACACGGGTCGGCGCCCCCTCCGACATCACCGTCGTCCAGCTCGCCTCCAGGCAGGCGTAGAGACCGCGGAACCCACCCCGAAACGCTCGAACAACAAGTCTTCGTAACTTCTTCTCATTCTCCCCAGACCCGGCTTCCCCCTGGCGAAATGCGTGTGATTAGGTAACGGGCGCCACTCAGGTGTGTGGCATATGCAGAAGGGCCCAAAAGGGGTCTGGGGAGGGTACGGATGCGATCGGTTCGCATACGGATCCTCACGACGCTGGTCGTGCTGGCGGTCGTGGGGGTGGGCGGCTGGCAGTTGCTGCCGTCGAAGAACGACAAGGGCAACGCGATCGTCGTGGGCACGACGGACGCGGTCACATCCCTGGACCCGGCGGGAGCGTACGACGCGGGCTCCTGGGCACTGTTCAGCAACGTGTTCCAGTCCCTGCTGACCTTCGAACCGGGTGGTGTCACACCCGTGCCGGACGCGGCCAAGGACTGCAACTTCACCGGCGGCGGACTCACCGTCTACCGCTGCGAACTGCGCGAGGGCATCAAGTTCCCCAGCGGGCGCACGATGACCGGCGAGGACGTGAAGTTCTCCTTCGACCGGATCAAGAAGGTCGACTCCGACGTCGGCCCCTCCTCGCTGCTGTCGACCCTCGCCTCGGTGGACGCCGACGGCCTGATCGTCACCTTCCACCTGTCGACCCCGGACGCCACGTTCCCGCTGAAGGTGGCCACGGGCGCCGGCTCCATCGTCGACCACACCCGCTACCCGGCCAACGGGCTGCGCACCGGCACCGCAGCCGACGGCACCGGCCCGTACCGGCTCAAGGGGTACGCCAAGGACAAGAGCGCGGACCTCGAACCGAACGACTCCTACAACGGCGCCATCAGCAGCACCGGGCGACCGGTCGAGCTGCGCTACTTCGAGAGCCCGGCCGAGCTGGAGAAGGCCTGGACGGGCAAGCAGATCGACGTCGCCACGCGCAACCTGCCGCCGAAGCTCCTCGCCGGACTCAACCCCAGCGACCCCAAGATGCGCGTGTCGGTGTCCGACAGCTCCGAGGTCCGCAACCTGTACCTCAACACCCGCGCCTCCTCGCCGCTGCACGACGTCCGCGTCCGGCAGGCCATCGCCTGGCTGATCAACCGCGAGAAGCTGGCCGGCGGCGTGTACGACGGGACCGTGGACGCGCTGTACTCGCTGATCCCGGCCGGTATCACGGGCCACAACACGTCCTTCTTCGACGCCTACCCGACGCAGAACGCCCAGAAGGCCCGCGAGCTGCTGACCGAGGCCGGCGTGTCCGTCCCGGTGCGCTTCACCTACGGCTACGGCCAGGGCCGCGGCGCCGCCGGCGAGGAGGCCGCGGAGCTCAAGCGGCAGCTCGAGGCGAGCGGCCTGTTCAAGGTCGACCTCAAGGGCTACGAGTGGGCCGACTTCCAGAAGCTCTGGGCGGGCGGCAAGCTCGACGCGTACGCGGTCGGCTGGGTGGCCGACTACCCGGACCCCGACACCTTCGGCTCCGCCCTCGTCGGCACCGGCAGCACCATGAACACCGGCTACAGCAGCAAGGCCGTCGACGGCCTCATCCGGGACACCCAGCGGTTCGCCGACCGGGGCCGCAGCGCCGCGGACTTCCGCAACCTCCAGGCGAACGTCGCCGCCGATGTGCCGATGATCCCGCTGTGGCAGCGCAAGGAGTACGTGGTCAGCAGCGAGGACGTCGGCGGCGGCCAGTACCTGTCGGACGGCACGGGCAGCTTCCGGCTCTGGAAGCTCGACTGGATCTGACCGCTACGAACGGGCCTGCGCGGGCAGCGTGACCGTCACCGCGAACCCCTCCCCGGGTTCGGTGCTGACGGCCACCTGCCCGCCGTGCGCTTCGGCCACCCCCTGCACGATGGCCATGCCGAGGCCGCTGCCCGCACCACCGCCCGCGCGGAAGAAGCGGTCGAAGACGCGCGCCGCGTCCTCCTCCGCCAGCCCGGGCCCCTTGTCCCGGACACACAGCCGTACGACACCGTCGGCCCGCTCCGCCGTCAGCCGCACCGGGACGTCTGCGGGCGTGTGGACGCGCACGTTGGCCACCAGGTTGCCGAGCACCTGCCGCAGCCCCGACTCGTCGGCGCGCACGAGCAGCACGCCCTCGGCGCCGACCGTCACGGGCCGCTCCGGCTGCTGCGCGCGCAGGTCCTCGGCGGCGTCCCGCACCAGCCGCACGACGTCGACGTTCCGCAGCCGCAGCTGGGGCCGCTGGTCCAGGCGGGCCAGGGTGAGCAGTTCGTCGACGAGCCGCCCCATGCGGTCCGCCTCGGCGTTCATCCGGTCCCAGGCGCGCCTGCGTTCGCCGGGCTCGGTCAGCATCCCCTTGTCGTAGAGCTGGAGGTAGCCGCGTATCGCCGACAGCGGGGTGCGCAGCTCGTGCGAGGCGTCGGCGACGAAGCGACGCAGCTGGGCGGCGCTGCGTTCGCGCGTGCGGTACGCCGACTCCACCTGGTGCAGCATGGAGTTCAGCGCGACGCGCAGCTGTTCCACCTCCTGGGTGGGATGGTGACTCGAGGGCACGCGCCGGGTCAGATCGCCCTCGGCGATGGCCGACGAGGTCTCCACCATGTCCTCCAGCGGGCGCATCCGCAGCCGCACGCTGAACATCGTCAGGCAGGCGAGGAGCGCCAGCAGCAGCGTGCCGACGCCCAGGTCCAGCCTGAGGGCCTTGGCGATGCCCTGGTGCAGCGCGTCGGTCGAGGTGGCGAACAGGAGGTAGTTGCCGTCGGTCAGACGGGCGGAGGTCGCCCGGTAGGTGGCGCCGTGCAGCGTCACCTCGTGCGGTGCGCGGTCGGCGGCGAGCGCGCGCGGGTCGCCGATCGCGGCGGCCAGCGACCGCTGGGCGTCGGTCGGCACGAAACCGGCGATGGGCATGGCCTCGCCCCCGCTGCCGACGGCGGTGAACACGGACTCCGGGCGCGGCCTGTTGACGGTGGGCTGTACGAAGTGGTCCCGGATGAGGGTCAGCGCGGCCAGCGAGTCGATCTGCCGCATGGTGAGCCGTGAGTCCACCACGGAGTCACGGGTCTTGATCAGCTGGTTGTCGATCTGGCCGAGCAGGTAGTGCCGCATGCCCACCAGGCTCGCGGCGGTCGCCACCACGATCCCCACGGCGAGCAGTGCGACGTTCGTCAGGGTCAGCTTGCCGCGCAGGGAGTGGAGTCCGTGCCGACGCCGCGGACGCGGTCTGCGCGGTTTCATGCCAGCCCGTATCCCACGCCCCGCCGGGTCGTGATCAACGGCGGTCCGAGCAGGTCCAGTTTGCGGCGCAGATAGCTGATGTAGGTCTCGACGACGGTCGACTCGGGCGGTGTGTGCTCGTACTGCCAGACGTGCCTGAGGAGTTGCTCCTTGGGCACGATCCGGCCGCCGTTGCGCACCAGGAAGCGCAGCAGCGCGTACTCGGTCGGGGTGAGCTCGACCGTACGGCCCGCGCGGTGCGCCGAGTAGGTCGTCTCGTCCAGCTCCAGGTCGCCGTAGCGCAGTCGCGGGCGCTGCGGGAGGACGTCGGCGATGGGGGCGCCCCCGCGCGAGTCCGTTCGAGCGTGGGGGAGGGTGCGGCGCAGTACGGCCCGTACCCGGGCGACGACCTCGTCGATGTTGAACGGCTTGGTGATGTAGTCGTCGCCGAAGCCGAGCGCGCCGACGATCTCCGCGGGCGCGTCCCGCGCGGTGACGAAGACCAGCGCCAGGCCGGGGCAGCGGGTGCGCAGTTCGCGGCCCAGCCTTCGGCCGTCCCCGTCCGGCAGCATCACGTCCAGCAGGGCCACGTCGGGCCGGGTGCGCTCGGCGAGCGCGCACGCCTCGCGGACGGTGCCCGCGGTCATCACCTGGAAGCGGTGGTAGCGCAGGGCGATGGCGAGGACGTCCGCGATGGACTCCTCGTCCTCGACGACGAGGACCGTCGCCCCTTCGTGCGCTGCCTCGTTGACGGTCATGTCCCCAGTATCCGGGGGCGGGACCGGCGGCGGGGCCGCCGGTGCTTTGGAGTTCCTTGAGAGTTGTGGCGGGAGGCGCCCGTCCGCGCCCGCCGCTGCGGATGCTGGTGTCCCAGGACCCGGGGGACCCGGATGAAGGAGCGGAGAGAGTGACGACATTGGCGCGGTGGTGCTACCGGCACCGGCTGCTGGTCCTGCTGCTGTGGGTGGTGGCGCTGATCGGGGCGGGCGTGGGGGCGTCCGCCGGGGGCACGGCCTACGCGAACGTCTTCTCCCTGCCGGACACGGACTCCAAGTCCGCGTTCGACCTGATGGAGAAGGCGTTCCCGAAGGCCGCGGGCGACACCGACACGGTGGTGTGGAAGGTCGACGGCGGATCGGTCCGGGACGCGTCGGTGCGCGCCCGGATCGAGCCCGCCCTGGAGAAGATCGGCCGGATGCCCGGGGTCGGCGCGGTCAGCAGCCCCTACGCCGGCGCCCGGGGCGCGACGCAGATCAGCGCGGACGGGACGATCGCGTACGCGCAGCTCACCTTCACCGAGCGGGCGAACGAGGTGCCCAAGCAGCTCGTGCAGGACGTGGTCGACACCGCGCGGACGGCCGAACGCGGCGGTCTGCGGGTCGAGTTGGGCGGTCAGGCGATCAACCGGATCCAGGGGCCGCCCACGGGTCTGTCCGAGCTGGTCGGTCTCGCGGCGGCGGCGCTCGTGCTGTTCCTCGCCTTCGGCTCGCTCTTCGCGATGCTCCTGCCGATCGCCGTGGCGGTCTTCGGCGTCGGCATCGGGCTGTTCTCCACCCAGTTGATCAGTCATGTCACGGACGTGCCCGACATCGCGCCGCTGCTCGCCTCGCTGATCGGCCTCGGGGTCGGCATCGACTACGCGCTGTTCATCGTCACCCGGCACCGGCGGGGTCTGCTGCGCGGTCTGGAACCGGAGGAGTCGGCGGCGGTCGCCCTCAACACCTCGGGCCGCGCGGTGCTGTTCGCGGGCGGCACGGTGTGCATCGCGCTCGCCGGGATGCTGGTGACGAACCTGCGCTTCCTGGACGGTGTGGTCATCGGCACCTCGCTCACGGTGGTGCTGAGCGTGCTCGCGGCGGTCACGCTGCTGCCGGCGCTGCTCGGCTTCCTCGGGCCGCGGGTGCTCAGCCGGCGTCAGCGGCGGCGGCTCGCGGCCGAGGGCCCCGCCCGTCAGGAGCGGGCGAGTTCGCTCGCGGCCCGCTGGTCGGCCACGGTGCAGAGGCGTCCCGCCTGGATCGCGGCCCTCGCGCTGGTCGTCATGGTCCTCCTCGCGCTGCCGGTGCTGTCGCTGCGGCTGGGCGCCACCGACCAGGGCAACGACGACGCCTCGACGACGACCCGCAGGGCGTACGACCTGCTGGCCGAGGGCTTCGGGCCGGGCTTCAACGGGCCGCTCCAGGTGGTCTCGGCCGACGGCGACACCACCGCGCTGGTCAAGGGCATCGCCGGGACCCGCGGGGTGGCCCGGGTGGTACCGCTGCCGCCCGCGCACGGCGTCACCGTCATCCAGGTCGTGCCGACCACCTCGCCGCAGTCCGAGCAGACGGACCGGCTCATCGACACCCTGCGCGACGAGGTGATCCCCGGGGCGGGCGCGCGGGCGCACGTCGGCGGTGTCACGGCGGTCTCGAAGGACTTCGCGTCCGTCACGGGCGACCGGCTGCCGTACTTCGTCGTGACCATCGTCGGCCTCGGCTTCCTGCTCCTGCTGGTCGCCTTCCGGTCGCTGCTGGTGCCGCTGACGGCGGCCGTGATGAACCTGGTCGCCGCCGCCGCGTCGTTCGGCGTCCTGGTGGCGATCTACCAGTGGGGCTGGGGCCTGGAGTTGCTGGGCCTCGGCAAGGAGGGGCCGATCCAGGCGTTCCTGCCGGTCATCATGCTGTCCCTGCTGTTCGGCCTGTCGATGGACTACCAGGTCTTCCTGGTGAGCCGGATGCACGAGGAGTGGGTGCACACGCGGGACAACGCGCGCGCGGTCCGGGTGGGTCTCGCGGAGACCAGCCGGGTCATCAACTCCGCGGCCCTGATCATGGTCTGCGTCTTCCTCGCCTTCGTCCTGAGCGGGAACCAGGGCGCGGCGATGGCGGGCGTGGGCCTCGCGGCGGCGGTCGCGCTGGACGCGTTCGTGCTGCGGACGGCGCTGGTGCCGGCGGCGATGCATCTGTTCGGCCGGGCCAACTGGTGGCTGCCGGCCTGGCTGGAACGCCGTCTGCCGCATCTGGCGGTGGAGCCGGCGGAGGAGCCCGAGGAGGCGCATGTGCCGCGACCGGGCCCCGCGTCGGTGGTCCACGGCTTCATCCGCACCGAGGAGGGCGAGCCGGTCCACGGCGCGTCCGTGACCCTGCTGTCCAAGGGCGGCCGCCAACTGGACCGGGTGACGTCCCTGGCCGACGGCTCCTACATCGTCGCGGTCCCGGGCCCGGGCACCTACCTGCTCGCCGCCACGGCCTCCCCCCACGGCTCCCGCGCCCACCACGTCGTCGTGGCCGACGGCCCCCTGGCCCACGACGTGGAACTGACGGAGGAGGAGGTGGACGCGGTCAAGCAGCCGTCTCCTCCCCGGCCTTGAGGATCCCGCCGGCATCGGGGAGGCCTAGGCCCACGATGCCGGCGGGAAGGGCGGAGGTGATCAGTCCCGCGCCCTGCGCGCCGGGTCCGGCATCATCCTCGTCATTCCCGGCAGGAAGTCCGTGAACAGGTCGTGCACCTCGTGGACCAGGGGGCGCAGGATCCGGAAGCGGGCCAGGGCCACCCCGCGGGCGGTGAGCCGGGCGCCGCGTTCGGCCAGGCGGTAGCTGCGTTCGCGGCCCTCCGTGCGGTCGAAGATCCAGTACAGGACGAGCCCCATCTGGGAGAGCCACATCAGCTCGGGCAGTACCTCCCTGAGGTCCGCCGGGACCTTGGTCCGCGCGCCGTGCAGCACCTCCTTGTGGACGTCGATGGCCTCCGCGCGCGCGTGCTCCGACTCGGCGGAGAAGGGGCTGAGCGGGCTGTCGGGGTCGGCGGCGTTCTTGAAGAACTGCACCGCGAACTCGTGGTACGGCGTGGCGATGTCCAGCCACGCCGTCAGCACGCCCGCCAGCCGTGCCTCCAGGTCGCTCTCCCGGGCCAGGACCTCCCGGACCGCCTCCCGGTGCTCGGCGGCGATCCGGTCGTAGAACCCCTGGATCAGGTGTTCCTTGCCCTCGAAGTAGTAGTACGCGTTGCCGACGGAGACCCCGGCCTCCTTGGCGATGGCCCGCATGGTCGTCTTGTCGTAGCCGCGCTCCTGGAACAGCCGCATGGCCGTCTCCAGGATGAGCGCGCGGGTCTGCTCGGACTTGCTGGCGGGCACGCCGTCACCGGGGCCGTCGTCGTTCTTCGGGGGCACGCACAGAGCCTAGCCAGTGGCGCACGCGCCGCCGTCGCAGCCGGGTGGGTCGTAGGTCCAGCCGAGGCGGGGGTCGTAGGACCAGCCGTCCCCGCGCTGGTACGCGCCCCCGCCCCACTGCCCGCCGCGCCACTTGGCGGCGGCGAGTACCGCGCCCCTGGCGAGCCGTGCGCCCGTCGGGGTGCTGAGCCGGTGGGCGAGCGGACGGTGCTCACGCAGGGCCCACAGGACGACGATCCAGGCGGCGGCGCCCCGGTAGACCTGGCCCGAGTCGCCGACGACGGTGACCTCGTCCAGGGTGGCGCCGTGGTCGAGGCCCGGGAAACGCCGTGCGGCCTGCTCGGAGCCGGCCGGGAGGAGTTCCAGGGGCACCAACTGCCGCTGCCCGACGAGCCAGTCGCGCACGGTCGTGCACAGCGCGCACTCGGCGTCGTACAGGACGGTGAGCCCGCGGACCGGGACGCCCTTCGAGGCGTCCCGGTCCCGGCCGGCGGCGGCCGGCATCGCGCTCACGCCCCGGCCGAGGGGGCGGCCCAGTCCTGCGGCGCGACCGGCGGCACCTGCTCGCGCTCCAGCACCCCGCGGCGGCGGATCCGGTTGAGGACGTACACGTTGCCCAGGTGCATCGCGCCGAGCACCAGCAGCACCACGCCGAGCTTCGTCGACAGTGCCTCGAAGACGCCGCGCGCGTCGTCGATGCGCTGGTCGCCGCTCAGGTACAGCGCGACGAAGCCGAGGTTCACGAGGTAGAAGCCGACCACCAGCAGGTGGTTGACGGCGTCGGCGAGCCTGTCGTCGCCGTGCAGCACGTCGGCGAGGAAGATCCGCCCGTTCCTGCTGAGCGTCCGGGCCACCCAGACGGTCAGGGCGATGCTGACGAGCAGATAGATGACGTAGGCGATGACCGTGCGGTCCATGCCCCCCACCCCTTCTTTTGAACGTGTTCAAAATGCTGGCGTGAGAGACTGTAGACCTGTTTTTGAACGTGTTCAACACGCTTGGCGCAGAAGGGTTCCGCCTACGGCCTGCGGCCCAGCTCCGGCCGCTTGCCGTAGTCGGTGAAGCCGAGGACGTTGCCCCACGGGTCGGCGATCTCGACGGTCCAGCCGGTCGCCACGGCGAAGGGCTCGTCGAGCAGCTCGATCCCGGCCCTCGTGAGCGCGCGCGCCGCCGTCCGTGCGTCCGGCACCTCCAGCCACACCCGCGGCGAGGGCCACGGCGGCGGACGGTGCCCGAACTCCTCCTCGCGCAGCAGGATTCCCGGTGTCTCGCCCCCGGCCTTCAGCAGTGCGATGCCGGCCTCCTGGAGGTGGAACGCCACCGCGAACCCGGCCCGCTCGTAGAACCCCACGGTCTCGCTCAGATCCCCGACGGGCAGCAGCACGTTGTCGAACCCGAGCAGCTCGTACGACTCGTCATCTGACATGCCGTCAGATTAGGTGGGCGATCCGCCCGGACCGGGAGGCCGAGCGCGGAGCTGGTGCCGGGTCACTCGTTCGGGCCGGAGGGGCGGAGGGCCGGGCGGCTCGGCGGCCCGGCGGCCGGGCGGTACCCCGATGTTTCGCTTCGGCCGGTCTTCCTGCAATATGACCGTCAGTTCGCAGGAAGTCGATGAGTGGAGCCACCGTGTCCGAGCAGCCGCAGCAGCCGCAGCAGCCCAAACAGGCCCCGGGATACGGATATCCCAACCAGCAGCCCGGCGCCTACCCGCCGCCTCCCGGTGGCTACCCGCCTCCCGGTGGCTACCCGCCCCCCGGTGGTTATCCGCCCCCCGGCGCGTACCCGCCGCCTCCCGGGGGCGGCTACGCGCCTCCCGGTGGCTACCCGCCGCCCCCGGGGATGCAGTACGACCCCAACGCCCCCTACGGCTACGACCCCTACGGCCGCCCCTACTCCGACAAGTCGAAGATCGTCGCCGGTGTCCTCCAGCTCGCCCTGGGCACTCTCGGCATCGGCCGCTTCTACATGGGCCACGTCGGGATCGGCATCGCCCAGCTCCTCACCTGCGGCGGCTTCGGCATCTGGTCCCTGATCGACGGCATCATGCTGCTGACGGGCAACGACAACACCGACGCCCAGGGCCGGATCCTGCGTGGCTGACACGGCGCCCGGCGCGGTGCGCGGCCGGTTGCTGCGGCACCCGGCCACGGCTCCGCTCGCGGTGCTGTGCGCCGGGGTGACGGGCGCCGCGTACCTCTATGTCACCGACCCGCACCAGCCGGGCCACCTGCTGCCCCAGTGCCCCTTCCGGTACGTCACCGGGCTGCTCTGCCCCGCCTGCGGCGGCACGCGCATGGTGTACGACCTGATGCACGGCCGCTTCATCCAGGCCTGGCTGGACAACAGGATGCTCCTGCTCGCCGCGCCGTTCGCGCTGGCGCTGCTCGCCAAGTGGGCTCTGGAGGGACTGCGCGGGCGCCGCTGGCACCCCCGGCTCAGCACCCGGGCGCAGGCGGCGGTGCTGCTGGTGGCGGTGGCGTGGACCGTGGTCCGCAACGTCTTCTGAAGAACCGTTCCGGGCCCAAATGCTTCCAAGGTGTCCGTATCTGATCACGGTACGGGAACGTTCCTTCGAATCCCCTCCCGTGCCGCCCTACAGGATCTTTATGCTCCCAGAGCGCAGGGGGACGGCCGCATCCGGTCGACGCGCGTCGACGCACACGGAGTCGCGCACGGATGCCGGGTGACAGGGCAGCCGGGCTCCCCGGCGCCGGAGGTTCCCACTCCGGTTGTTGTCACCACTCCCCAGGAGCACCAGTCATGACTGTCCCCACCCCTGACGCCCCCTACGGCTACGACCCGCAGGGCCGCCCGTACTCCGACAAGTCGAAGATCGTCGCCGGCATCCTCCAGCTCTTCCTCGGAGGCCTGGGCATCGGCCGCTTCTACGTCGGCTCCGTGGGTGTGGGCATCGCCCAGCTGCTGACCTGCGGCGGTCTGGGCCTCTGGTCCCTGATCGACGCCATCCTCTTCTTCACGAGCAACGACCGCACGGACGCGCAGGGTCGCGTCCTGCGCGGCTGACCGTCCGCGCACCCGGCGACGACGCCGGGCACAGCACGCCGAGGGCCCCGTTCCGTCCGGAACGGGGCCCTCGGCGTCGCGTGCGAAGGAAGGTCAGAAGCGGCGCGTGATCAGCGCCCGCTTCACCTCCGCGATCGCCTTCGTCACCTCGATGCCGCGCGGGCAGGCATCGGTGCAGTTGAAGGTGGTGCGGCAGCGCCAGACGCCGTCCTTGTCGTTGAGGATCTCCAGGCGCTGCTCACCGGCCTCGTCACGGCTGTCGAAGATGAACCGGTGGGCGTTGACGATGGCCGCCGGGCCGAAGTACTGGCCGTCGTTCCAGAAGACCGGGCAGGACGAGGTGCAGGCCGCGCACAGGATGCACTTCGTCGTGTCGTCGAAGCGGGCCCGGTCCTCCGCGGACTGCAGGCGCTCCCGCGTCGGCTCGTTGGTCTCCTTGGTGACCAGGAACGGCATGACGTCCCGGTACGCCTGGAAGAACGGCTCCATGTCCACGACCAGGTCCTTCAGGACCGTGAGGCCCTTGATGGGCTCGACCGTGATCGGCTTCTCGGGGTTGATGTCCTTGATCAGCGTCTTGCAGGCCAGACGGTTCTTGCCGTTGATCCGCATGGCGTCCGAGCCGCAGATGCCGTGCGCGCAGGAGCGACGGAAGGTCAGCGTGCCGTCGAGGTCCCACTTGATCTTGTGCAGACCGTCGAGGACGCGCTCCTTGGGGTCGATCTCCAGCTGGAAGTCTTCCCAGGTCGCCTCGGCCGAGACCTCCGGGTTGAACCGGCGGACGCGGAAGGTGACGGTGATGTAGGGAGAGGCGGCGGACTCCGCCTCCACCTTGTCCAGAACGGGGGTTGCCATCAGTACTTACGCTCCATCGGCTGGTAGCGGGTCTGGACGACCGGCTTGTAGTCGAGACGGACGGTTTCGGACCCGTCGGCGCCGACCTCGCGGTACGCCATGGTGTGGCGCATGAAGTTGACGTCGTCGCGGTTGGGGTAGTCCTCGCGGTAGTGACCGCCGCGGGACTCCTTGCGGGCCAGGGCGGAGATCGCCATGACCTCGGCCAGGTCCAGCAGGTTGCCCAGCTCGATGGCCTCCAGGAGGTCCGTGTTGAACCGCTTGCCCTTGTCCTGGATCGCCACGTTCCTGTAGCGCTCCCGGAGCTCGGCGATCTTCTCGACAGCCGTCTTGATCGTCTGCTCGGTGCGGAACACCATGACGTTGGCGTCCATGGTCTCCTGCAGCTCCCGGCGGATGTTCGCCACCCGCTCGGTGCCGGTGGAGGTCCGCAGCCGCTCGATCTGCTCGACCACGAGGGACTCGGGGTCCTCCGGCAGCTCCACGAAGTCGGCCTTCTCGGCGTACTCCGCGGCGGCGATGCCGGCCCGCTTGCCGAACACGTTGATGTCCAGCAGCGAGTTGGTGCCCAGGCGGTTGGCGCCGTGCACGGACACGCAGGCGACCTCGCCGGCCGCGTACAGACCCGGCACGACCGTGCTGTTGTCCGCGAGCACCTCGCCCTGGACGTTGGTCGGGATGCCGCCCATGGCGTAGTGCGCGGTCGGCTGGATCGGGATCGGGTCGGTGTACGGCTCGATGCCCAGGTAGGTCCGCGCGAACTCGGTGATGTCCGGCAGCTTGGCGTCCAGCTGCTCCGGCGGCAGGTGGGTCAGGTCCAGGTAGACGTGGTCGCCCTCGGGACCGCAGCCGCGGCCCTCGCGGATCTCCGTGTAGATGGAGCGGGAGACGACGTCGCGGGAGGCGAGGTCCTTCATGACCGGCGCGTACTTCTCCATGAAGCGCTCGCCGTCCTTGTTGCGCAGGATGCCGCCCTCACCGCGGGCGCCCTCGGTGAGCAGGATGCCCATGCGCCAGATGCCGGTCGGGTGGAACTGGAAGAACTCCATGTCCTCCAGCGGCAGCCCGCGCCGGTAGACGGCCGCCTGGCCGTCGCCGGTCAGGGTGTGCGCGTTCGACGTCACCCTGAAGAACTTGCCGGTGCCGCCCGAGGCGTAGATCACGGACTTCGCCTGGAAGACGTGGATCTCGCCGGTCGCCAGCTCGTACGCCACCACGCCGGCCGACCTCTTGACGCCGTCGACCTCGGTGATGAGCTGGTCCAGGACGTAGAACTCGTTGAAGAACTCCACGCCCTCCTTGACGCAGTTCTGGTACAGCGTCTGGAGGATCATGTGGCCGGTGCGGTCGGCCGCGTAGCAGGAGCGGCGGACCGGGGCCTCGCCGTGGTTGCGGGAGTGCCCGCCGAAGCGCCGCTGGTCGATCGTCCCGTTGGGCGTCCGGTTGAACGGCAGGCCCATCTTCTCCAGGTCGAGGACGGAGTCGATGGCCTCCTTCGCCAGGATCTCGGCGGCGTCCTGGTCGACCAGGTAGTCACCGCCCTTGATCGTGTCGAAGGTGTGCCACTCCCAGTTGTCCTCCTCCACGTTCGCCAGCGCGGCGGCCATGCCGCCCTGCGCCGCGCCCGTGTGGGAGCGGGTGGGGTAGAGCTTCGTCAGGACCGCGGTGCGGCTGCGCTTGGTCGCCTCGATGGCGGCACGCATACCGGCGCCACCGGCGCCGACGATGACGGTGTCGTACTTGTGGATCTTCATCAGGAAAATACCTCGGTCCCGGGGCCTAGCGGATGTTCGGGTCGAAGGTGAAGATCACCAGCGTGCCCAGCAGGATGGTCCACACCGTGGCGGTGTAGAGCAGTGCCTTCAGCCACAGGCGCGTGTTGGCGCGCTCCGCGTAGTCGTTGATGACCGTGCGCAGGCCGTTGCAGCCGTGCAGCATCGCCAGCCAGAGCATGGCGAGGTCCCAGACCTGCCACCAGGGCGAGGCCCAGCGGCCCGCCACGAAGGCGAAGCCGATCTTGGAGACGCCGCCGTCCAGGACGAGCTGGATCAGGAGGTGGCCGATGACGAGGACGACCAGGACGATGCCGGACAGCCGCATGAACAGCCAGCCGTACATCTCGAAGTTGCCGCGGGTCGACTTCGGCGTCTTCCGGGTGCGCTGACGCGGGGCCTCGATGAGGGGGGCGGGGTTGTCCACGCCGTAGACGGAGCCGCCCTCTACCGGGCCGATCCCGGAAGCGGTGGTTTCAGTGGTGGACATGTGCGTCAGCTCCCGAATACTGCACGAGCGGCGTGGCCGAGGACGGGGTAGATCGCCCCGATCATGAGCAGGATCCAGACGCCGACCACGGACCACAGCATCTGCTTCTGGTACCGGGCGCCCTTGGCCCAGAAGTCGACGGCGATGACACGCAGGCCGTTGAGAGCGTGGAAGAGGATGGCGGCGACCAGCCCGTACTCGAGTACGGCGACGATCGGCGTCTTGTAGGTGGCCACGACCTTGTCGTAGGCCTCCGGAGACACACGCACGAGTGCGGTGTCCAGCACATGGACGAACAGGAAGAAGAAGATGAGGACGCCGGTGACTCGATGAGCCACCCAGGACCACATTCCTTCCCGGCCGCGGTACAGCGTTCCAGCCGGCACGGAAGAACCCTCCGGGAGCGGGGACTAGGGCCGCGCCGGCTTCACTGTCGGTCGGGCCCGGCCGGGTACGGTCCACCGGCCCCCAGTATCGTACCGAGCTGCTGGCGGGGGCCTTACGGCGGGGTCCGCCCGTGTGATCGAGCGCGCTCTCAAAGGTGCACGGACGGCGCAGTGGCGGCGCCCAGCAGGCCCCGCAGGCGCCCGTGCGCGAGGCCCCGCAGCTCCTCGCGGGCGGCGACGCGCTCGTCCTCCGGATCGTTGGTCAGCCGGGACCGGATCGCCGGCAGGACCCGGTCCAGGGCCTCGTCCGGGGCGGTGCCGTCCAGGCAGATGACGAAGGTGTGGCCGAATCTCGCCTCATAGGCGGCGTAGCCGGCGCTCAGGGCGGTGGAGGCGGCCGCGTACGTGTGGGCGGGCAGCTTGGGCAGGGGTTCTTCCGCCAGCGCCCCGGCCAGCTCCTCGGGGCCCAGGTCGTACGTCGCCTCGTCCGCCGCGGCCAGGAGGGACGGCAGGTCCGGATAGGGGCGGTGGGTGGCGACGCGGTGGGCCCAGCGGGGGCTGTGCAGGCAGGTCAGGAGGGTCCTGTGGGCCTCGGCGGCGGGGGCGGCGTTGAAGCGCTCCAGGGTCTGCGCGGGCAGCGTGGGTCCTAGGTCGGCTGGGAGGTCGGCAGGGTGCCGGCGGAGGCGTCGGCAGAGGAATCCGTGAGAGATGTCCCGTACGTTATCGGGTGTGCGCATGACGTGTTCGACGGGTGGTTGAATTTCACTCGGACGGGAGAGTTTGAGAACGTGCGGTGGACACTCGCCGCGGTCATGGCCCGTTAGGTTGGCCGTGTGAGCAAGCACAGGCGCCGGGCCCCGGCACCCAAGCCGCGCCGCGCGCGGGCTGCCGTCGTGGGCACATTAGTCACCGTTGTCGTACTGGGCGTGGGAGTGGCCGCGTGGTCCTTCGGGGGCGACGGCTCCCCGTCGGGCGGCCCGGACGCGTCCTCCGGCCCGGCGAGTCTCGGCCCCACCCGCAGCTACCCGCTGTCGCAGGCGCCGCGGACCATCCCCGCCGTGCGCTCCCACACCGCGGCCCGCGGCCCCGGCTGGCGCCCGGAGTCCGGCTCCCGGGTCGTGGTGAGCGACGCGTCCCTGGCCGACGAGGGGAAACTGATCGCGGGCGAACTCGGTCTGGCCTACGCCGGCCGGCGCGACGACGACCGCCCGGGGGACCTGCGGCTGGCGCTGGGCAAGGGCGGCACGGACGGCGATCCCGAGTCGTACACCATGACCGTGCGCGACGGCCGCGTGCTCATCAGCGGGCCGGCCGACGCGGGGGTCTTCTACGGCACCCGCACCCTGAAGCAGGAGGTGCACGGCGGCGGCACGGCCCCCGAGGGGGTCGTGGAGGACGCGCCGGCCAAGCCGCGGCGCGGTTTCATGCTGGACGTCGCCCGCAAGCCGTTCACGGCCGGCTGGCTGGAGGACCGCATACGGGAGCTCGGCGACCTGAAGTTCAACGAGCTCGGCCTGCACTTCTCCGACGACCAGGGCTTCCGTATCGAGTCCGGCACGCACCCGGAGATCGTCTCCTCGGACCACCTGACCAAGGCGCAGGTCAAGCGGATGGTCGAGCTGGCCGCGAGCCGGCACATCACCGTCGTTCCCGAGATCGACTCGCCCGGCCACCTCAGCGCGGTGATCGCCGCCCACCCCGAGACGCAGCTGCGCAACGGGCAGGGCGTGGCGACGCGCGGCGCCATCGACATCTCCGAACCCCGCTCGGCCGCGATCCTCGACGACCTGTTCGACGAGTACGCGGGCCTCTTCCCCGGCGGCCTCTGGCACCTCGGCGGCGACGAGTACCAGGCGCTGACCGCACGCGACCCCCAGGCCGCCTACCCGCAGCTGGCCGCCGCCGCGCGCAAGGCCCACGGCTCCGGCGGCAACGTGGCCGACCTGACGACGGACTGGCTGAACGACCGCGCCGCCGCCGTCCGCGGACGCGACCGCACCCCGCGCGCCTGGAACGACGGCTTCTTCCGCAGCTCGTCGGTGACGCCCGCCCGGGACATCGAGGTCGCCTACTGGACGGGCAAGGAGTTCGGCGCCCGCCAGCCGGCCGAGTACCTCGACGCCGGACGCAAGGTGCTCAACTACAACGACGAGTTCCTCTACTACGTCCTCGGCGAGCCGCAGACCTTCGTCTACCCGGACGGCCGGCGGATCTACGAGCAGTGGAACCCGCGCGTGCTGCGCGGCACGGAGGCGGTGCCCGCCCGGTACGACGCGCAGATACTCGGCGGCTCGTTCGCCGTGTGGTGCGACCTGGCGAACTCCCAGACCCAGGACCAGGTGGCGGCCGGAATCCGGATGCCGCTGCGGGCGACCGTCCAGAAGCTGTGGGACCCGCGGAAACCGGAGATGCCCTGGACGGAGTTCAAGGAGCTTGCCGGCAAGCTGGGTTGACGCCGGATCAGGGAAGGCGCGGGCCCGGTGCCGACCGCGGTCCGGCCCGGCTTTCCGCGCGCCGGCCTGCCGTCCCGCTCATTGGCCGAAACCTTTCTTATGCCAACTCGCTCGACTCCGTGTGCGACCCGTGTGACACTACCGGCCGATCGCACGCAGTACGGGCAAGTGCGGGCTCCGTGGACGTCGGCGCCCCTTGAGGAGGCGTGGATGAGTCTGGTGGAACTGCTCGCGCAGGCCGACGAGCGCGGGCTGGCAGCCGGCGGACTGGCTTGTTTGGACCGGTGCGTGCCGCTGCTCGGCGGCGACGACGAGGTCCTGCGGCCGCTGTGGGGGAGCCTCGCCGAGGGCGGCGGCGCCTCCTCGGACGGCGACTGGGCCGAGCGGCTGGAGAAGGCGCGCGGCGCGCTGGAGGCGATGGACGGCGAGGACGACGAGGCCGTGCTGCTGGCCCGCCGGATGCTGTCCGCCGCGCCGGCCGCCCTGTCCGGCGCCGACGTGCGCGAGTGGGCGGACGCCTGCTCGGTCGCCTCGCTCCGGATCCACCAGCTCCTCGACCCGGCCGAGGACGGCACCCCCGCCGACACCCTCCCCGAGGCGCTCGACTCCGTCCGCGCCGCGGGGAACCCCGACCAGGGTCCCGCCGAGGGCATGTCCCCGCTGGTCGCCGGCGAGCTGCGGCGCCAGATCGCCGTCCTGGAGCTGGTCGCCGGGCACGGACGTGCCGGACTCCGGCAGGCCCTGGAGGTCTCCACGGAGGGGCGCCGCGTCCTGCGGGCTGTGGTGTCCCGCCGGGCCCGCAGCCGGGTGTGAGCCCGGGGCCACCGACGGACCGGGCGCGCGGCGGGCGTCTGTGAGCGTCCTGCGGGCACGCTGCGGTGGTCCTGCGCCGGTCCTGCGCCGGTTGTGGGGAAGTCGGCGCCCGCGGGTGACGAACCGCGGGCGGAGCGCGCTCTTTCCTATGTGACAGTCCAGCATGTGACGACTCATCAGCAGAGCAGGCCGCAGGCCGCCACCAAACCGGTGCGGTGGGCGGCGGACACCGTGACGGCGATGCGCGAGGGCGCTCGGCTGCGCCTGGACTACTCGGCGCAGAGCCTGTGGCGCGTCGACCGGACCATCGAGGAGATACGGCGCGAGGGCACGCCGCACGCCGCCGTGCGGAGCGTGCTGCGCGGCTTCGGGGCTTACACGGGCGAGGTGATCGTCCGTCAGGGCGGCGGGGCCGAGTGGTGGTCGAGCGGCGGTGAGCACTGGGTGCGCACCGCGGACGGACGGCTGTGGGACCCCATCGAGGAGGCCGGCCGCTGTTTCACGGGGCAGGGCTCGCTGCGGCTGCTGTGCCGGGACGCGATGGGGGCCGAGCGGATCTGAGCCGCGGACCGGTGGGCCGCTGACGAGCTGTGACACTTCTGTGGGAGCCGACGCTGATGACCGTGGGGGCGTGGACACGGCCGGTCGGCGGTGCGCACGCCTGGGGACTCGCTACGGACGAGGACGGTTCTTGGGCCACGGAGGGGAACCCCGCCGCGCGCAGGCGTACGACGGGGAGTTGGGTGCGGCCGTCGCGCGGGCCCAGGAGGGCGACGAGGAGTCCTTCTCCGTCGCGTACCGGCTGGTGCAGCCCGGACTGCTCGGGTATCTGCGCGGCCTCGTCGGCGACGACGCCGAGGACGTGGCCTCCGAGGCCTGGCTGGAGATCGCGCGCGACCTCGGCCGGTTCCGGGGCGACGGGGCGGGCTTCCGCGGCTGGACGGCGACCATCGCCCGGCACCGGGCGCTCGACCATCTGCGCCGGAAACGGGTGCGGCCCCGGGGCACCACGCTGGAGCAGGACGTCCTGGAGCTGCCCGGTCCGCACAGCACCCATGACCAGGCCCTGGAGGCCATGACCACCGAGCGCGCTCTCGACCTCGTCCGCCGGCTGCCCCGCGACCAGGCCGAGGCCGTACTGCTGCGGGTCGTGGTCGGTCTCGACGGCCCCGCCGCCGCGCGCGTCCTCGGCAAACGGCCGGGGGCGGTGCGCACCGCGGCCTACCGGGGGCTGAAACGACTGGCCCGGCAACTCGAGGAGGAGGCCCGGGGCCGGACGGGGGAGTGAGGGGCACCGAGGCAACGGCCGGGGCCGCCACCCCCCACAGGAGAGGCCCCGGCCGTCGCGCGGCACGGGCCGCGCGGCCCGTACTCCTTACAGCGCCGAGGGTGCGGTTTCTGTCACACCTCGCCCCGGCTCCGGTTGGTTGCACGTTGTACGGTCATGGACGGAAGGCGGTTTCAGGCCGTAACGTGCCTTTCGCGCCGAGGCGCGGCGGGCATGGACACCGCAACGATCTGCCGCCTCGAACACCGCAACCATCAACTGAGGAACCACGACGGCGAGAGCCCGGTCCGCGCCAGCGGGGCCGGTTCAGTCGCAAGGAAGGGCACCACGGGTGCTGGGGGACGAGGCGGAGCTGACCGCCGCGGTGCTTGCGGCGCAGGACGGGGACGAGACCGCGTTCCGGACTGTGTACCGTGCCGTGCACCCGCGGCTGCTCGGATACATACGCACGCTGGTCGGCGAACCGGACGCCGAGGACGTGGCGTCCGAGGCATGGCTCCAGATCGCCCGCGACCTGGAGCGGTTCAGCGGGGACGCCGACCGGTTCCGCGGCTGGGCCGCCCGGATAGCCCGCAACCGCGCCCTGGACCACATACGCATGCGCGGCCGCCGCCCCGCGATCGGCGGCGACGAGACGGAGCTGGCCGCCCGGGCGGCGGAGTCCGACACCGCGGGCGAGGCCATGGAGGCCCTGGCCACCGGCACCACCCTCTCCCTCATCGCCCGGCTGCCGCAGGACCAGGCCGAGGCCGTGGTGCTCCGGGTGGTCGTGGGTCTCGACGCGAAGACGGCTGCCGAGACGCTCGGCAAGCGCCCCGGCGCCGTGCGCACCGCCGCGCACCGCGGTCTGAAGCGGCTCGCGGAACTCCTCGGTGACGATCCGCAGTCCGCCCACGCGCTCGACGCGCTGCCGCCTCCGCGAGAACCGCGGGGACGCGCGGTGACGTCCGCCGGTGTGACGCATATGCGTGCCCGGACGCAGAAGGACATGTGATGGCCGAGGAGCAGCACAGGTGGCTGGACCGCGACACCGCGGAGCGTTTGCTGCGCGGGGAGCCACTGGACACCGTCGACATCACCTTCCGTGATCAGGCCGAACGGCTCGCCAAGGCGCTGGGCGCCCTGTCCGCCGAGCCGTCCCCGCTTCCTCCGGCCGTCCGCGCCTTCCAGGACCCGGCCGCCTTCTCCACCGCCTCCTCCTCGTCGGCCTCGGCGTGTCCCGCCGAGGCCGACGAGGCACTGCCCGGTGAGGCAGCCGCGCTGGCCGCCTTCCGCAAGGCGCGCGCCGAACGGCCCGACGAGCGGGCCGCGGAGGGCACCGACGCCTTCGGCGCGGCCCTCGCGGCGCACTCCCGTCCGCGTTCCGCGGTCTCCGACGACGTCGGGCTCGTCCGGATCGGCACGCACGCGCGTGGCGGTGCGGGAGGGCGTTCCCGGCGTGCCGGGCCGGGGCGCCGGCGCCGGCCGGTACGCCTCGCGCTGTCGGCCGCGCTGGCCGCGGGCGCGGTCGGCGGGGTCGCGGCGGCGGCCACCACCGGCGTGCTGCCGACGCCGTTCGGCGGCGACGAGCCCGCCCCCGGCACCTCCGTCTCCGTCCCGGCGACCCCGGACCACCCGCTGGTGTCGCCCTCGCCCGGCCGCACCACGGGCGGCGGTCCGGGCACGCCGACGCCCGGCGGCACCGCGACCGGCGCCGCCGGTCGCGACGCCGGGAGCACCGCCCGCGAGAGCGACGCCGTCCCCGGGCACGACGCCACCGCCACCGCAGGTTCCGGCGACGACCAGGGCGCCCCCGACCACTGGAACCTGCTGGTGTCGTCCTGCCGCGACCTGCGCGACGGCAAGAACCTGGACTCCGACCGCCGGCGCGACCTGGAGACGGCGGCCGGCGGCTCCGCGCGCGTGTGGTCGTACTGCCGGGGTGTCCTGAAGACGGTCGACGGCCGCTCCGGCGACACGGGCCGCGACGACCAGGGCGGGAACGAGGGCGGAGGCCGGAACGGCAGGAGCGGCGGGAAGAACCGGAGCGGCCAGGGCGACCAGGGTTCCCAGGACGACCAGGGCGACGACCAGGGCGGCGACAGAGCCGGGGACAGAGCCGGCCTCGGCGGCAACGGCCGCGGCCTCCGCAAGAACCTCACCCCGACGGCGTTCGCCCCGCCGCTCCCGGACGTCACCCGGTCGGACCCGGAACGGCACTCCCGCGACCGCCACCACTCTGACCTGCGGGTTCGTAGCGCAGAGGAAACTCTCGCCCCGAGGGTGTGACGTTTTCCGCGGCCGTGGCGCAGTAGTGAGTGAGCCGACTGGTCATCGGCCGCCGCACAGAGCCGGGGTTCCCCCCGTACCCACGGCTCGTGCATTTCGGCGCGGGCGGGACACGTTCCCCCGGTCCCGCCCGCGCCCCCGTCCTCTCCCTTGCTCGCCCCGCTCCTCGCGCGTCACCAGTGCACGACGACCCGGTCGCCGACCCGCACCTGCGCGAACAGCCGCGAGATCGCCGCCTCGTCACGTACGTTGACGCACCCGTGCGAGCCGCCCGCGTAGCCGCGCGCCGCGAAGTCGTAGGAGAAGTGCACGGCCTGGCCGCCGCTGAAGAACAGCGCGTAGGGCATGGGGGAGTCGTAGAGCGTCGAGACATGGTGCCGGGACTTCCAGTAGACCTGGAACACACCCTCGCGGGTGGGTGTGTACTCGCTTCCGAACCGCACCGCCATCGTCGAGAGCGTTCGACCGTCCACCATCCAGCGCAGCGTCCGGCTGGTCTTGTCGATGCACAGCACCCGGCCGGTCAGACAGCGCCCGTCCGGCGGTCCGGCCGGCTGCCCGCCCATCAGGTACAGCTCCCACCGGCCCGGCTCGTGCGTCATCGCCAGCAGGCGCTGCCAGGTGAGCGTGTCGGTCCGTCCCGTCCGCGGCAGCCCGCGCTTCCCCTGGAAACCCTGGACGGCCTGCTCGGTCAGGTCGTCGTAGGAGCCGGTGGGCCCGTCGAACAGCCAGCCGATCTGGCGCAGCCGGGCCTGGAGTTCCCGTACGTCACGGCCGCTGTCGCCGCGGGACCACAGGACCTGGGCGGTGGTGCGGACCGGGCGCGGGGTCCCGCCCGGTCTCGCGTCGCCGGGGTCGCCGGTGCGGGCACCGGGCTGCCGGGTGCCGTCCGGGACCTCGATGTGCACCGGCGTGCGCGGCCGGCCGTCCGGGCCCGTGGGCTGCACCGTGCAGCCGCTCAGGGCGGCCAGTGCCCCGGCCGCGGCGAGGGCGGCGCCCGCTCTCCTCATGCCTCCGGTACGCATGGCGCCCCCCCCCCGCTCTCCCGCCGGCGTCCGTCGCCGGTACACCGGAATGTCTCCCCGCGAGTGACGGACGGCGAACCACGGGGCAAGGTGGGGAGATGAACGAGCGGTCCGGCCCGTGGGACGGCTCCCCGGCAGGGAACGCGGAGGTACACACCATGACGCGCGAGTCGGAGTCGGGACTGCCCATCGAGCCGGTCTACGGACCGGACGCCCTGAAGGACTGGGACCCGGCCGAGAAGCTGGGCGAGCCGGGGGCCTACCCGTTCACCCGCGGTGTGTACCCCACCATGTACACGGGCCGCCCCTGGACCATGCGCCAGTACGCCGGCTTCGGCACGGCGGTGGAGTCCAACGCCCGCTACAGGCAGTTGATCGCCCACGGCACGACGGGCCTGTCCGTCGCCTTCGACCTGCCCACCCAGATGGGCCACGACTCCGACGCGCCGATCGCGCACGGCGAGGTCGGCAAGGTGGGCGTGGCCATCGACTCGATCGACGACATGCGGGTGCTGTTCGACGGGATCCCGCTGGACCGGGTGTCGACGTCGATGACGATCAACGCCCCCGCGGCGCTCCTGCTCCTGCTGTACCAGCTGGTGGCGGAGGAGCAGGGGGCGCGCGCCGACACGCTGACGGGCACGATCCAGAACGACGTGCTGAAGGAGTACATCGCGCGCGGGACGTACATCTTCCCGCCCAAGCCGTCCCTGCGGCTGACCGCGGACATCTTCAAGTACTGCAGGGCCGAGATCCCCAGGTGGAACACCATCTCGATCTCGGGCTACCACATGGCCGAGGCGGGTGCGTCCCCCGCGCAGGAGATCGCGTTCACCCTCGCCGACGGCATCGAGTACGTCCGCACGGCGGTCGCGGCCGGCATGGACGTCGACGACTTCGCCCCGCGCCTGTCGTTCTTCTTCGTCGCCCGGACGACGATCCTGGAGGAGGTCGCCAAGTTCCGCGCGGCCCGCCGGATCTGGGCACGCGTGATGAGGGAGGAGTTCGGCGCGAGGAACCCCAAGTCGCTGATGCTGCGCTTCCACACGCAGACGGCGGGGGTCCAGCTCACGGCGCAGCAGCCCGAGGTGAACCTGGTCCGGGTCGCCGTGCAGGGCCTGGCGGCGGTCCTCGGCGGCACCCAGTCGCTGCACACCAACTCCTTCGACGAGGCGATCGCGCTGCCCACCGACAAGAGCGCGCGCCTGGCCCTGCGCACCCAGCAGGTCCTGGCGTACGAGACGGACGTGACCGCGACGGTGGACCCCTTCGCCGGCTCCTACGTCATCGAGCGGATGACGGACGACGTGGAGGCGGCCGCCGTCGCGCTGATGCGGAGGGTCGAGGACCTCGGGGGCGCGGTCTCGGCGATCGAACACGGCTTCCAGAAGCAGGAGATCGAGCGCAGCGCCTACCGCATCGCCCAGGAGACCGACTCCGGCGAGCGGGTCGTCGTCGGCGTCAACCGCTTCGCACTCGACGAGGAGGAGCCCTACGAGCCGCTCCGCGTCGACCCGGCCATCGAGGCTCAGCAGGCCGAACGTCTGGCCGAGCTGCGCGCCGGGCGCGACCGGACGGCGGTGGACACGGCCCTGTCCGCCCTGAAGAAGGCCGCCGAGGGCGAGGACAACGTCCTCCACCCGATGAAGGAGGCCCTGAGGGCGCGGGCGACGGTGGGCGAGGTGTGCAACGCGCTGCGCGAGGTGTGGGGCAACTACGAGCCCAGCGAGGCCTTCTGAGCGACGGCGGCCCCCGCGGGGAGGGGGCCGCCGGGCCGCCCGTCTCGCCCGCCGGAACCCGGAGACGGAGTGCCGTACCCCCGTGCGACACTCCTTGCCATGTTCGGAGTCATCCACCTCCCGACCTACCTGGCCGGACTCGTCCTCATCGTCCTGCTCCCCGGGCCCAACTCGCTGTACGTGCTCTCCGTCGCCGCCCGGCGCGGCGTACGCGCCGGGTACACCGCCGCCGCGGGTGTCTGGTGCGGGGACACCGTGCTCATGACGCTGGGAGCGGCCGGGGCGGCCTCCCTGCTGAAGGCGAACCCCGTGCTGTTCGGGATCGTGAAGTACGCCGGCGCCGGATATCTGACCTGGATCGCGATCGGCATGCTGCGGACCGGCTGGGGGATGTGGCGGACCCGTCGGGAGAAGGCCGCGCTGGAGGAGGACTCCGCGCCCGCGGCCGCCGGCGAGCGGCCGTTCCGCCGCGCCCTCGTCGTCAGCCTCGTCAATCCCAAGGCGATCCTGTTCGTCATCGCCTTCTTCGTGCAGTTCGTCGACCCGGCCTACGCCTATCCGGCGCTGTCCTTCGTCATCCTCGGCGCCTTCCTCCAGTTCGCCAGCGTCCTCTACCTCAGCGCGCTGATATTCGGCGGCATGAAGCTTGCCGCGGCCTTCCGCCGCCGCAAGCGCCTGTCGGCGTCGGCGACCTCCGCGGCCGGCGTGCTGTTCCTCGGCTTCGCGGTGAAGCTGACGCTGGCGAGCGCGTAGCCACCGGTCCGGCCCGCCCGGCCCTGGGCAGGGCCGGGACAGCGCCGCGCGCAGCCGCGGCGTCAGCCACCGCTCCCCCCTGGTGACGTCCCCCAGGTCCGGGTGACCTCGCCGTCCCGGCCGCCGTAGTGGTGGGCCGCCACCATCAGCGCGGCCACCAGCCGCAGCCCGTCCAGGGCGCGCAGCCGGGCCCCCGGAGCCTCGTCCCGCGGCCCGTCGTCCACAGTGCCCCGGTCGGGGCGGCGGCGGGCCGCGGACGTGTGGTGCCCACGGTTGATCCGGGCATGCCCCTCACCTCTCATGCCGCGCCGCGGGCCCGCGTGCGCCGAGGCCGGAGAAGAGCCGTCCGCCGGGACCCCGGGAGGCCTCCGCGAACGCTTCCGTGCGGCGCGTCGGTGTTTGTCTTCTGGTCCCGCCCGGTTCACCGACAGGTCGTATTGCTTTCTTAACGTTTTTGAACCTTGCCCCCAGGCCCTTGGCAATTCCATGCCGTTTTCCCACCGTTCAGAGCAGGAGCACCATGACGAGGGTTCGCAGCAGATGGTCACGTTCCCGGCCCGGGGGACCGGCGTCGGCGGAACCCGGTCTGCCCGGCGCCGAGGTCACCCCGACCGAGCTGGAGGACTGCCTGCGCGCATGTGCCGTCCACAGCGGCAAGGTCGTCGGCAGCCTTGACGGCCGCCGCGCGGCGCTGGCCGAACAACTCCGTCAGCTCCTCGCCCTGTGGGCCGGACAGCAGTCCGCACCGGCGGCGTCCACGGCGGGCAGCCTGCTGCGGCGCGGCACCAAGGCGTCCGGCGGCGCCATCGGCAACGACCTGCTCGACGCCCTCCTCGCCGTCGCCAACAAGGCACTGGACTGCGGCTACGACGACGAGCTGAACCTCGCGCTGCTCGTCAGCGACACCGTCCTGACCCAGCGCAAGAACTCCCGCGCCGGCTGGCGGCTGCGCGGCCGGCTGCTGGAGGCCATGGGGCTGCCGGTCGCCGCGGTCGAGGCCTACGAGCGCTACCTGGCCCTCACGAAGGACGACGGGTTCGGCACCTCGGCGCGGATCGCGGGCATCCGCACCTCCCAGGACCGGCGCGCGGAACTGCTCGCGCTGCTGGAGCGCGACGTCCCGGCCGCCGCCGCCTTCACCGAGCGGCCCGCGACCGACGTGTGGGCCGAGGGACTCCAGGCGCACGCCGACGGCGACTGGGACGGCGCGCAGGCCCGCCTGGTGGGCGCCCTGCTCGCCATGGACCGCACCGGCACCCCGGAGCAGGACTTCCTGGAAGCGCTCAGCCAGTACCTCGACCTGGTCACCCGCATCCACGTCCGGCCCACGGTCGAACTCACCGAGGTCATCGGCCTCTTCGCCGAGCAGCGCCGCAACCGCCTGCGCGGACCGGTGGCGGACCCGCTCTTCGGCGGGGTGGAGTGGATCACCCTCGGCGAGTTCCGCAACCAGATCGCCGGGAAGTCCATCTGCCTGATCGCCAACTCCGGATCGGTCGGCGAGAGTTCCCTGGGCTCCGAGATCGACGACTTCGACCTCGTCGTGCGCTTCAACTCGTACCGGATCGACCCCGCCCACACCGGCCGGCGCACGGACATCCACGTCACCATCCACAAGCACGGCTTCAACTGGGACCAGTCCGTGACCACCCGGCTGGTCTTCGGCGGGAACTCCAGCGACTGGAAGTACTCCCTGCGCCACCGGCTGGTGCCCGGCGCCCAGCGGTTCCTCGGGGACGAGTCGCTGCGCTGGCCCGCGCGCAACATCGGCGAACTCGGCACCGACGCCTTCCCCGGGATCCCCACCAGCGGCTTCAACATGCTCTGGCTGCTCGACTTCCTCGACGTCAGCCCCACCCTGGACCTGATCGGCTTCGACTTCTACGAGAGCGGCGCGTACCGCGTCGACGCCGCGATGAAGCTGCCCATCACGTCCGTCCACGAATACACCACTGAGAAGGCGTGGGTCATGGAACGGGCCCAGAGCGTCTCCGGCATGAGGATCTCCCTGCGATGACCGCGACCCCCATCTCCGCCCCCGGCCCCGTCGTCACCGCGGCCGGGGCCCCGGCACCGGCCGCCGACGCGGGCTCCGCCCGCACGCTGACCGGCAAGCGCCGCATCGCCTTCGCCAGCTTCGTGGACGAGAACTACCTGCCCGGGTTCCTCGCCCTGCTGCGCTCGCTCGCGCTGTCCAACCCGGACGTGTGCGAGGACTTCATCGTCCTCCACGACGACCTGCGCCCCTCCTCCATAGCCCGGATACGCGCCCTGCACCCGCGGATCGTGCTGCGCCGCGTCGACGCCGACCACTACGACAGCTACGTCAAGGGCGACCAGGACAACTACCTGGTGCGCAAGGCGTACTTCATCCTCGACGTCTTCCGCATCCGCGACTACGACACCGTCATCACCCTCGACACGGACATGGTGGTCCTCGGCTCGCTGGCCGAACTGCTCACGCTGCGCGAGGGGTTCGCGGCTGTCCCGCAGTTCTTCTACGGCGAGTCCAAGCTCAACAGCGGCCTGCTGGTGATCCAGAAGGAGCAGCTGAGCGACGAGTTCTGCGCGAGGATCGACGAGATCGGCCGCGCCGGCACCTACGAGCTCGACAAGCACGACCAGGGCATCCTCAACGCCCTGCTCGACGGCGACTTCGTCCGCCTCGACCCGAAGTACAACTTCGTCAAGCGGCGTCTGTCCGGCGACCTCCCGGTGCCCGAGGACACGGCCGTCCTGCACTTCACCGGCCGGCACAAGCCGTGGCAGGGCGGCGAGTCGGGCTACGAGCTGGCGCAGGAGCGCTGGCGCGAGTTCGACATCGACGACGCCGAACTGCACGCCGCCTACCTCGGCCTGCCCGAGCCCCTGCACCGCGACCTGGTCGTGCACTACGGCACCCCGCACGTGGAGCGCACCGGCGACGTCGACACCGCCCGCCGGGTCGCCCTCGCGCACATCGGCGCCGGCGACTACCAGGCCGCCGTCGACATCATGGAGCGGGTGCACATCCCGGTCGACGAGGCCTGGCCGCACGAGGTCTACGGGCACGCCCTGATGAGCGTCTCCCGGTACGACGAGGCCAGGGCGCAGCTGCTGCTCGCCACCGCCGCCCCCAACCGCGCCGCCACCGCCTTCGCCCGGCTCGCCCAGATCGCCTGGGTCCACGGC
Organism: Streptomyces sp. NPDC088817; assembly: GCF_044750345.1. Lineage (NCBI taxonomy): Bacteria > Bacillati > Actinomycetota > Actinomycetes > Kitasatosporales > Streptomycetaceae > Streptomyces > Streptomyces sp. NPDC088817. The sequence goes on along the minus strand of NZ_JBIVJN010000004.1, from coordinate 81,621 downwards.
GACGACGCCACCGCGCAGCGGTACGCCATGGCCGGCGTCGGCGTAGACCCCACCCACCGGGCCGCCCGGCTCTGGCAGAGCCGCACCCTCGGCGCCGTGCCCGCCCAGCAGCAGGGCAGCCCCGAGGACCAGCTCGCGCACGTCGCCTTCTACATGGACCGCCAGGGCAACGCGGGCGACAAGCTCCTCCCGGAGAGCGTCCGCCTCGCCTTCGGACCCGACACCACCTCCCGCCGCTGGCACTCGGTGCACGCCCACCGGCTGTTCGACGAGGCCGCCCTCGAGCGGGTCAACGCCCGCCGCGGCCTGGTCATCGGCGGCGGCGGACTGTTCATCCCGGACACCATGCCCAACGGCAACAGCGCCTGGCAGTGGAACGTCCCGGACGCGTTGCTCAGCCGCATCGACGTGCCCATCGCGGTCTTCGCCGTCGGCTTCAACGCCTTCGACGGCCAGTCCTACCGGGCCGAGCGGTTCCGCACCTCGCTGCGGCTCCTCGTGGAGCGGTCGGCCTTCTTCGGGCTGCGCAACCACGGCTCGATCGAGAAGGTGCGCGCCATGCTCCCGTCGCACCTGCACGACAAGGTGCGCTTCCAGCCCTGCCCCACCACGGTCACCCGCCGGCTCGTCGCCGACTGGCAGGACCCGGCCGGACGGGACGACACCATCCTGATCAACGCCGCCTACGACCGCGCCGGGCTGCGCTTCGGCCACGACTACGCCTACTTCCTGCGGCAGATGGCCGAGGCGGTCGAGGGCCTGCGCGAGCTGGCCGAGGTGAAGTGCGTGGCGCACTCGCTGGACGACGAGAAGATCGCCTTCGACCTGCGCCGCGAGTACGGCATCTCGATGCCCGTCATCCCGATGTACGACTTCGAGAACGACGCGATCCGCGACCTGTACGCCCGCACCAAGCTGGTGATCGGCATGCGCGGGCACGCCGGCATGATCCCGTTCGGCTGCGGCACGCCCGTGATCAGCCTGATCTCGCACCCGAAGATGGCGTACTTCCTGAACGACATCGAACGGCCCGAGTGGGGCGTGTCCGTGCACGACCGCCACCTCGGCGCACGGCTCGTGGAACGCGCCCGGGACCTGCTCGCCGACCACGACGCGACCGTCGCCGACGTGCACGGCCGGCAGCAGGAGCTGTGGAAGGTCACCGAGGCCAACGCCGCCGATCTGCGCGCCATCCTGGGCGGCTGATCCGTGGCGACCGCACCGGCCGAGGGGGACGGCGGTACGGACGCCGCCCCCTGGCCCTCGAAGGGCGTTCGCCGGTCACCCCTGTGGTGGCCGGCGTTCGCCGTGCCCGCTCTGGCGGCCGTGGTGTACACCGTGGCCACCCGGCGGCTGACCGGCGACATCCACTACGTCCTCGGGGCGCTGCGGACCGGCGGGGACGCCGGCTACTCGCCGTCCGAGGTGTTCACGCACCGGCCGTTCTTCTACCGGTGGTTCATCGCCGGCCTCGACCGGATCGCCTTCGGCGGCACGGGCCTGCGCGAAACGCTGCTGGAGGCGGCCGGAGCGCTGCTCGCGGCCGCGGCCGCCGCCGCCCTGTACACGGCGCTGCTGCGCCGGGTCACCGCGCGGGAGGCGGCGCTCACGGCGGGGGCCACGGGACTGGCCCTGGCACTGGCCCCCCGCACCGACTTCCTCCAGCCGGAGTGGGCGGCGGTGGTGCTGACCGTGTTCGGCGTCGCCGCGGCGCTCGGCCCGGCCCGGCCGTGGCCCGCGGCCCTGCTCGCGGGACTGCCGCTGGGGCTCGCGGTGATGATGAAGTACTCCACCGCCGCCACGGCCGCCATCGGGGTGCTCCTCGTGTACGCCGCCGACCGGGGGCGGGCCGTGCGGATCGCCCTGGTCGCCGTGCCCACCGCGGTGGCCCTGTTCGGCCTGAGCGTGATTGCCGGGTCCCACGAGTGGCAGTGGACGCGGGACATGCCGCAGATCAACCAGTCGGCCCTGAGCCGCACCGGGATCCACCCGTCGTTCGTCCTCACCCGCTCCGTGGAGTACCTGGCCGACCGGGCCGTGCTCAGTCCCGTACTGCTGCTCCTGCCCGGAGCGCTGCTGCTGATCCTGGGCCGGATGCGCGGGCGGGCGCGGCGTGCCGAACTGCTCGCGGTCGCCGCCTCCGTGGGCCTCGGCGCCCTGGCCGTCGTGGTCGTGCAGGGCAACTGGTTCCTGTACCACGCGGCGCAGCTGCCCGTGCTCGCCGCCGCCCTGTGGGGCCTGGCGGTGGGCGGCGCGCGCCGCCCGCCGCCCCGGTTGTTCTGCGCCGTGTCACTGGTCTGCGGGGCGCTGCCCGTGCTGTACGCCCGGGCCCCGGAGGGGGTGCAGCGGCCCGGGGTCGTCTGGGCGGCCGGTGCCCTCGCCCTGCTCGCGGCCCTCGTGGACGCGCTGCTGGAGGCGCGGGGCTCCCGAAGCCGAAGCGCACAAGGAACCCGTCCGGCGCCGGCAGAGCGGCGGTACGGGGTGTGGCACGTCTCGGCGGCCCTGGCCGCGGTGGTGTGCCTGGCCGCGAGCATCTGGCCCGGCTCCCCGCACCTGGCGATGGACGGCCGGGTCACGATGACCAGCGCCTCCTATCTGCGCGGGATGCGGCACATCGAGGACGAGGCCGACCGGGTGCGGGCCGGGATGCCGGCCGGTGCCCCGGTGCTCTACCTCGCCTTCGGCGACACCACGTACTACGTCGGCCACCCGGCCCGGTGCCGCTACCCGATCGCCACGTTCCTCCAGCGCAGCCGCTTCCTGCCGGACGTCGCCGGGCTGCCGTCGTTCCGGGAGAACGCCGACTGCGTCGACCACGACCCGGCCCCTTACGCGGTGCTGGAGCGGGGCTGGTTCCGGCCCGGCAAGGTCGACGCGGACCTCGCGCGGCGCATCGCCGCCGTGTACGACTGCCCGCCCGCGAGCGCCGGGGGCAGCCTGGTCCTGTGCGTCCGCAGGAGTGGCGGCGGCACCCGGTAGGGCCCGCCTGCGGCCTGAGGAGCGGGGCCGCCCGGCAGGGCCTCCGGGCGGCCACGGCACACGACCGGCGCGCCGCCCGGGGCCCGGGCGGCGCTCGGCCTCCGCTCAGCGCAGCCCGAGGGAGGCGGTGACCTCGCGGGCCAGGGCCACGGAGTAGCTCTGGCCCCGGTCCTGCGGGTAGATCTGCGCCATCGTCACCAGCTTGACCCGGCTCATCGGCGTGTCGTGGCCGGGGATCAGCGCGCGGTACTCCGGGGTCACCACCGGCTGGGCGAAACCGGCCTTCGAGAAGTGCCAGTCCTTGATCCAGGACTCGTCGAACTCCGGGTTGATCCGCCGCAGATACGGCAGGAAGGAGGCCAGCAGCTCCTTGGGCTCCGTGGTGAACCGCCGGTCGTCGCGCTCCACGTAGTTGCCCACGTAGAGGATGTGCCGGCCGCCGTACACCGACGGGTCGATCATGCGGGTGTGCTCGACCACCGCGAGGAACGGGAAGCCGGGCTCGTTGATGTTGAGCCAGTAGTACGGGATCGCGCTGCGGTCCAGCTCCAGTACGAAGCAGGTCGCGCCCAGGTACTGGTTCCTCCACACGGCGTCGTCGGCCGGCAGCCCGGCGGCCTTGGCGAAGGCGGGCTGCGGTGTCGTGACGATCAGCTGCTCGAACTCGTAGCGGGAGCCGTCCGCGCAGCGCACCACGGCGGGCGCGTCCGGGCCGTCCTGCCCGATGGACTCGACCGCCTTGCCGAACTCCACCTTGCCGCCGCGCTCCTCGACGCCGTCCCGCAGCGCCGCGTAGACCCGCTCGAACCCGCCGTCCACATAGCCGAGTTCGAAGGTGCGGCAGTGGATGCGGGCCCACAGCCAGGCCATCGACACCTGCTCGGCCCGGTCGCCGAACTTGCCCCGCAGCAGCGGCTCCCAGATCGCCTCGGTCGCCCGGCGCCCCGCCCAGCGGCGCAGCCAGGCCAGGGCGGTGCGGTCGTTGTACCGCTCACCGCGCCGGACGACCTTCAGCAGGGCGGAGGAGCCGGCGAAGCGCACGGCGTCCAGCGGGGAGAACTCCGGGAAGCGCAGCATGTCGAACGGGGTGGTGAAGTCGGTCAGCCGGCCCCCGCGGAAGATGCCCGTGGTGGGCTTGTGGAAGCGCAGCGCGTCGCCGAGCCCCAGCTCCTCGATCAGGGAGATCATGGCGCGGTCGCTGCGGAAGATGTGGTGGTAGTAGCGCTCCAGCGGAACGCCACCCACCTCCAACGACGCGGCCAGACCGCCCAGTTCGCCGGCCGCCTCCAGGACGGTGACCTGGTGGCCGGCGCGTACGGCGTCCCAGGCGGCGGTCAGGCCGGTGGCACCCGCGCCGATGATGCCGAGGTTCATGCGAAGCTCCACTTTCTGTTGAGCACGAACTGGAGCGCCAGGACCAGGGGCAGCGAGCCCGCCTTGACGATGTCGGCGTCGATCCCCAGCGCGTCGGTGAAGACGAGGAAGAGCAGGTTCGTCAGGACGATCCCGGCCAGCCCCACGACGTAGAAGCGCAGGAAGCGCACCACGATCCGGTCGCGCCGGTCGAAGGTGAACAGCGCGTTGAGGACGAAGTTGTTGGCGATGCCCAGGGTGGTGCTGAGCACGTTGGCGAACTGCTCGTCCATGCCCGCGGTGTTGTGCAGGAGCAGGAAGGCCACGAGGTCGAGTACGACGCCGCTGCCGCCGATCAGGGTGTAGCTCAGCAGCTGGCGCAGAGTGCGGGACCGGCCCTGGGCCGGTTCTGCGGGCGCCCGGCCGGAGGACGTGTCGGGCGCGGCCGAGGTCTCAGAGGCCACCGGTACCGTCCCGCTCGTCCTCGCGGGCGCCGATCACCTCGCGCACCAGGTACAGCGGGCGTGCCTGCACCTCGCCGTAGATGCGCCCTATGTAGCTGCCGAGCACTCCGAGGAACAGCATCTGGGTGCCGCCGAGGAAGAGCACCACCACCATCAGCATCGTCCAGCCGGAGACGGTGATGTCGGGCCGGAAGAACTTCATCGCCAGCGCGTAGACGATGCCGGCCAGCGACAGCAGCAGCACCAGGAAGCCCAGCCGGGTGATCATCCGCAGCGGCACCGTGGAGAAGCTGGTCACCCCGTCGATCGCCAGCCGGGCCATCTTGCGCAGCGGGTACTTGGTCTCGCCCGCGAAACGCTCGTCGCGGTCGAACGCCACCTCGGTCTGCCGGAAGCCCATCGAGGCCACGATGCCGCGCACGAAGCGGTTGCGCTCGCGGTACCGGCGCAGCTCGTCGGCGACCCGCCGGTCGAGGAGCCGGAAGTCCCCGGTGTCCAGGGGGATGTCCACCTCGGCGCAGGACCGCAGGACGCGGTAGTACAGGTGGGCCGTGGCCCGCTTGAACGCGGTGTCCTGGCGGCTGCGGCGGCGGGCGTGCACGATCTCGGCGCCCTCGCGCCAGGCGTCGACCAGTTCCAGGCTGACCCGCGGCGGGTCCTGGAGGTCGGTGTCCATCACGATCACCGCGTCGCCCGCGGCGAGGTCGAGGCCCGCGGTGATGGCGATCTGGTGCCCGAAGTTGCGGGCGAAGTCGACCACCCGGACGTGCCCGTCGCCGGCCGCCAGCTCCTGGAGGATGCCGAGCGAGGCGTCCGAGGAGCCGTCGTTGACGTAGACCAGCTCGTAGTCGAGGTCCGGGCGCTCGGCGAGGGCGGCGGTCAGCGCGGTGTGGAAGGCGGCGATGCCGTCCTGCTCGTTGTAGACCGGCAGGACGTACGAGATCAGCGGCCGTCGGCCCGGCAGCGGCTCGGGCCGGGCGGGCCGGACGGGAGCCGCGGCCCGCGCCCGCGGGCGGATGTCCTGTTGGGTCATCCTCCGCCCGCCAGGCCGAAGTCCGTTGAAAGCAAGCACGATTGACGCATTGGTGGAAACTAAGGAAGCCGCGTGAACCGCAGCCGAACGGTCCACGTCCAGCAGCCGTCGTCCCGTTTTCCCTTCGGAGACGCCGGAAGGCCGCCTCCTCAGAGCTTCTTCTTCAAGGCGCGCGCCCGCCGGACCACCCGGCGCGCCGTGGCGCTGCGGGGCAGGAACGCCAGCCGCTCCGGGATGCCGCCCGGCAGGCCCAGCGAGGTGAGGCGGCGGCGCTTGAAGTACCGCTGGATGCGCGGTCCGAAGTGCTGGGAGAGGAAGCGCTCGGCTGCCGGGCGCAGACCCGGGTGGATCTGCGGCTGCATGACGAAGCCGACGGTGGTGACAAGGCCGGTCAGCAGGTCGGCGGAGAGAGCGGCCTCCCCCTGGCCGTCCTCCTTCCCGTCCGCCAGGTCCGGCAGTTCCGCCAGGTCCGGCAGCAGCGCGTCGGCCAGCACGACGGGGACGCGGTTGCTGTTCTGGTACGGGGTCAGGCGGTCCAGGAGGAGACCCGTCCCCACCCGGGCGACCGGCAGGCCGTGGAACGCGGAGGCGGTGAACAGCGCGGTCGAGAAGCATCCGACCACCAGCGCGGGCCGGGCCTTCTCGAACAGCACCTCGGCGAGGACGGGCAGGTCGAGGACGGTGAGGTCCGCGCCGAGCCGTTCGGCCTCGGTCTCCAGCGCCCGGCTGTAGCGGGCCGGAGCGGTCGGGTGCGGCTTGAAGACGACCGAGCGGTGCCCGCGGGCCACCGCGCCCCGCAGCATCCGCACGTGCAGGTCCTCCTCCTCCTCGACGGAGAGGATGTCCAGCGCGGACAGGTACTGGCCGAGCAGGACGGCGGCGTGCTCGGGGAGCGGCGGAAGCCGCGGCACGGCGTCGCCGATCCGGCTCAGCACCTTCATGAACGCGTCGGTCGCCACGGCCTGCGCCGGCACGTCGAACTCGGTCAGCAGCAGCGGGGTCAGGCCGGGGACCAGGTCCAGGTGGAGCAGCCGCCGTACGCGCGTGCCGACCAGCGGGTCGATCTTGTTGCGCGTGGGGCCGTAGCTCATCAGCCCGTCGGCGTAGACGTCGATGGGCGCCTCGGCGAACGACTGGGCGATGGCCAGCGCCGGGTTGACCTGGAGGGACTCCATCACCAGGGCCACGCGGTCGTCGCCCAGGTCCCACAGCAGCCGCAGATGGCGCTCGAACAGCGGGAAGTCGTCGGGGCGCGGCGACCAGGCCCCCGGGTGGAAGGGGCTGATGGCCTCGTTCCAGGACAGCACGCCGTCGAAGTGCTCCCGCAGCGGTTCGAAGCCCGGCATCTCGTCGACGGCCGGGGTGATCTCCGGCGTCGCGGCGTTGTTGCACACCAGCAGCAGGCGCCGGTCCGCCTCAGGGAAGCAGTCGGACTCGATCGCGGCGGCCAGGGTGGCGGCGCCGTACAGCGTCGAGGCGCAGAAGATCTGCGTGGTGCGGGGCATCAGGAGGCCGCCTTCGCTGCGGAGACCCGGCGGCGCAGTCGGCGCAGCCTGGACGAACGGTTCAGGTCCATGGTGTCGAGGACGTCGGTGAGCAGCTCCTGCGGCAGCCGCTTGATCGCCGCGGCGCTCATGGTCCGCAGCTGCCTGGCCACCGACGGCTCGAACTTGTCGATCTCCGACAGATGGTGGGCGATGATCGCGCAGTAGGTGCGCACCGCCTTCGGCAGCAGCCGGTCGGCCTCGGGGTCGGCCGCGGTCTCCTCGATCACCTGGTCGAAGGCGCGGATGAAGTCGAGCTGGCGCACATCGCCGATCTGCGTGAGGGAACCGGCCACCCCGCGCCGGTAGAAGACGCCCAGCAGACCCACCACGGCGAAGGACTCCGCCTCCCGGTGCAGCCGCCAGATCCACGGCCGGTCCTCGGCGGTGCGCAGACCGTCGGTGAAGTGCAGCAGCCCCCGGTCGACCAGCCGGCGGTGGTAGACGCCCGCCCAGGCGTAGGGGTAGTCCACGGAGGTGGTGCGGTCGGCGGGCAGGATCGCCCGCCGCGGGTCCATCACCTCGCCCCGCCGGCCGTGCGGGACACGCTGGATCGTGCGGGCCCGCGCGGTGCACTGCACATGGTCGGTCCGGACGAAGTCGCAGCCCAGGTCCTCGATCGCGGCGACCAGCCGCGGGTAGTGGCCGGGGGCCAGCCAGTCGTCGCCGTCCAGGAAGGTCAGGTACTCGCCGCGCGCCCGGTCGATGCCGGTGTTGCGCGCGGTCGCGAGCCCGCCGTTCTTCTCGTGTCTGACGTACACCGCCCCCGGCAACTCGCGTTCCGCGCGGGCGAGAATGTCCGGCGTCTCGTCGCGCGAGCAGTCGTCCACGAGAATGAATTCGAAGTCCTCGCGGGCGTTCGCGCGCAGGCTCTTCAAAGTGTCGGACGCGTATTGCCGGACGTTGTAGAACGGCACGATGACGGAGAGCTTGACCACGCAGGTGACGTTAGGGCGCGGCCCCTCCCTCCGTCTTTACCACCACCTTGAGCTTGGGTGAACGACGTGTGGCGGCGCCGTGAACCAGCCGCTGTTTCGGGCCGCCGACGGCCTGGTTCGCCATTCGGCGATGTGCTGTTAACCCTTTGTTGCGTTCGGGTTGGGCGGTTCCTAGAAATGCCTTCCTACGGTCTTCGGCGTGCCAGCCAGTGCGAAGAAGACCCGGCGAGTAGCCGTTCTCGCGGATTCCGACACCCGGTGGAAATGGGGTGCGCTCACGGCGAACCGCTTGGTTTCCGCCGGTGTTTCCCCCGACTCGGGTGAACCGGACATCCGCCTCGACGGCTATCTGCTGCGGGGCCGTGCCACCCCCACCGCCCGCCAGCTCGAGGAGGTCGGCGTCCGCGCGGACCGTCTGAGCGAGGTCACCGCCGCCGAGTTCCTGCGCGAGATGGCGCGGGAGCCGTACGACGTCCTCGTGCTCGCCCTCGTCGGCGGCGGGGTCCAGGCCATGCTGCACGGACTGGCGCACGCCTGGCAGGGACGCACCGAGCGGCCCGTGGTCGTCACCGGCTACGTCGGCGTCGTCTACGAGAAGCTCACCGACGGTCTGCTGCTGCGGCACGGTGCCGACCTCGTCCTCGCCAACTCCCGTCAGGACGCGGAACGTTTCCGGGCCGTGTACGAGGGCGTGGGCGCCGACGCCTCGTCGGTGACCGAGGTGGCGCTGCCGTTCCTCGGCGGCGCCGCGCACTCCCCGGACCGGAAGGAGGGCGACCCCTACACGGTCGTCTTCGCCGCGCAGCCCTCCGTGCCGCAGAGCCGCCAGGACCGCGCCTACCTGCTGGACCGGCTGATCCGGCACGCCCGCCGGCACCCCGGGCGCGAGGTGCTGCTCAAGCTCCGCTCCAAGCCGGGCGAGCACACCACGCACATCGAGGAACTGCCGTACCAGAAGCTGGCCCAGCGCAAGGACCTGCCCGCCAACCTGCGGCTGGTGTACGGGAACATGGGCGAGGTCCTGGACCGCACCGACCTGCTGGTCACGGTGAGTTCGACGGCCGCCCTGGAATCCCTTCACCGGCGCATCCCCACCGTCGTCCTGACCGACCTCGGAGTGCGGGAGGCGTACGGCAACCACCACTTCGTTGGCTCCGGCTGCCTGGCCTCCTGGGACCAGCTCGACGACGGGTACGAGCCCGAACCGGACCCGTGGTGGGTGGCCCGCCAGGGCGTCGCCACCGGAGGCACGTACGAGGCGGCCTTCGACAGGGCCCGCCACCGCGTCGACGAACTGCTCGGCGCCGGTGAACTCCCCCCGCTGAAGCCCTACTACACGCCCGTCACCGCCCCCGGCTATCTGCCCGGCGTCCTCGCCCGCCACCATCTCGCCCCCGACGGCGGTCCGTTGCCGGGCGCGCCCACCGCCGACCGGGCGCCCGGCCCGGTGCGCCGGATCTTCCGCCACGCCGCCCGTGGCGCCTACCGCCACGGCGTGCAGCGCGTGGCGCCCGTGATCCGGCGGATGGGGGAGCTGTGAGCGACCGCATCCCACCCCAAGGAGTGCAGCCCATGACCGACGTCCACCCGGACGCGGGCCCCGGCGCCCCGGCGCGCCGCGTGCTCGCGGTGATACCCGCGCGCGGCGGCTCCAAGGGCGTACCCGCGAAGAACCTCGCCCCCGTCGGCGGAGTCCCGCTGGTCGCCCGTGCCGTGCGCGAGTGCCGGGCGGCCCGCCTGGTGACCGACGTGGTGGTCTCCACCGACGACCAGGCCATCGCGGCCGCCGCCCGCCAGGCCGGCGCCGAGGTGGTGCTGCGGCCCGCCGCCATCGCCGGTGACACCGCCACCTCCGAGGCCGCCGTGCTGCACGCCATGGACGCGCACGAGGCACTGCACGGCGCCCCGGTGGACGTGGTGCTGCTCGTGCAGTGCACCAGCCCGTTCCTGACGAGCGAGGACGTCGACGGGGTCGCGGGCGCGGTCGTCGAGGACGGCGCCGACACCGCGGTGACCGTGGCGCCCTTCCACGGCTTCGTCTGGCGCGACGCCGCCGACGACCCGGTCACCGACGGCACGCCGTCGGACGAGGCCACCGAGGGCGGTTACGGCGTCAACCACGACAAGTCCTTCCGCCCGCGCCGCCAGGACCGCCCCCAGGACCTGCTGGAGACCGGCGCCGCCTACGCCATGGCGGCGTCCGGGTTCCGCACGCACCGGCACCGCTTCTTCGGCCGTACCGAACTGGTCCGCACCGACCCGGCGCAGGTGCTGGAGATCGACGACCCGCACGACCTGGCGCGGGCGCGGGCGCTGGCCCCGCTGTTCGACGCCGGCCGGCCGGGCGCGCTGCCGACCGCCGCCGACGTGGACGCGGTCGTACTCGACTTCGACGGCACCCAGACCGACGACAGGGTGCTGATCGACTCCGACGGACGGGAGTTCGTCTCCGTGCACCGCGGGGACGGCCTCGGCATCGCGGCGCTGCGCGACAGCGGCCTGAGCATGCTGATCCTGTCCACGGAGCAGAACCCGGTCGTCGCCGCCCGCGCCCGCAAGCTCAGGCTTCCGGTGCTGCACGGCATCGATCGCAAGGACCTCGCACTGAAGCAGTGGTGCGAGGAGCAGGGCATCGCGCCCGAGCGCGTGCTCTACGTCGGCAACGACGTCAACGACCTCCCGTGCTTCTCCCTCGTGGGATGGCCCGTGGCGGTCGCGAGCGCCCACGACGTCGTACGCGGCGCCGCACGCGCGGTCACCACCGTCCCCGGTGGCGACGGCGCGATCCGAGAGATCGCCAGCTGGATCCTCGGCCCCTCTCTCGATTCCCTCACCAAGTAAGGACATCTCCTGCCATGAGCACCAACTCCCGCATCCGCACCCTCGGTTCGCGTGAGGCCGGCCCCGGCCGCCCGGTCTACGTCACCGGCGAGATCGGCATCAACCACAACGGCGACATCGAGAACGCCTTCAAGCTGATCGACGCCGCCGCCGAGGCCGGCTGCGACGCCGTCAAGTTCCAGAAGCGCACGCCCGAGATCTGCACCCCGCGCGACCAGTGGGACATCGAGCGCGACACCCCCTGGGGCCGGATGACCTACATCGACTACCGCCACCGCGTGGAGTTCGGTGAGGACGAGTACCGCCAGATCGACGAGTACTGCCGGGAGAAGGGCATCGCCTGGTTCGCCTCCCCGTGGGACACCGAGGCCGTCGCCTTCCTGGAGAAGTTCGACGTGCCCGCCCACAAGGTGGCCTCCGCGTCCCTGACCGACGACGAGCTGCTGCGCGCCCTGCGCGCCACCGGCCGCACGATCATCCTCTCCACCGGCATGTCCACGCCGAAGCAGATACGCCACGCGGTGGAGGTGCTGGGCTCGGACAACATCCTGCTGTGCCACGCCACGTCGACGTACCCGGCGAAGGCCGAGGAGCTGAACCTGCGCGTGATCAACACCCTGGAGAAGGAGTACCCGAACGTCCCGATCGGCTACTCCGGCCACGAGACGGGCCTGCAGACCACGCTGGCCGCGGTCGCCCTTGGCGCCGTCTTCGTCGAGCGCCACATCACCCTGGACCGCGCCATGTGGGGCTCCGACCAGGCCGCCTCCGTCGAGCCGCAGGGCCTGCAGCGCCTGGTCCGCGACATCCGCACCATCGAGGCCTCCCTCGGTGACGGCGTGAAGAAGGTCTACGACTCCGAGCGCGGCCCGATGAAGAAGCTGCGCCGCGTCAACGGCGTCGTCGCCGAGGCGGAGATCGCCGCCGCCGCGGGCGAGCCGGTCGCGGTGTGAGCCCCAGCCCCTTACCACGGACGGTCCCGCGCCGATGAGCCCCCACACCCTCGCCTTCGTCGAGAGCCCGGTACAACTGCTGAACGTGCTGGAGTGGGCTCACGCCCGCGGTCGCACGACCGACCGTGCCCCCGATCCGGGCGGGACCGCTTCCGGCGCCCGCCCGGAGTCGGGGCTCACCCTCGTCGTACTGTCGCCGACCGACCCGATGAGCCGCGGCCAGCTGCGGCGGATGGCCCAGCTCGCCCGGGACGAGGGCCACGAGGTGCGCTGGGAGGAGGCGCGCGGCGGAGCCGGGGCGCCGCTGCGGACCATCGGCGGCCTCGCCGGACCGCTCCGGCGCGCCGAGCGGGTCGTGATGGGGGACCCGTTCTCCCGGTATGTGCAGCTGCTGCTGACGATCACCCGGGCGCGGGAGCTCGTGGTCGTCGACGACGGCACGGCCACGATGGAGTTCGTCGGCCAGCTCGCCCGCGGCGAGCGGCTGGTGCGCTGGCACCGCAAGGGCGGCCGCCGCGGCCCGCGGGACCTCGTCCTCGGCCCGGTGTCGGCCGTCGCCCGGCGTCGGCTCACCCCTCGCGGGGAGCGCCGCAGGGTGGAGGTGTTCTCGTCCATGCCGATCGACGAGACCCCGCGGGGCGTGACCGTCACCGCGAACCGCTTCGCCTGGACCCGCGCCCGCTTCGGCCCGCCCACCGTCACCGCGGGCGCCGACCTGGTCGGCACGTCCCTGGTGGAGACGGGCGTCGTCGACGCCGACCGGTACGTGGACGCCGTACGGGTCCTGGCCAAGGCGCACGGGGCGGTCCGCTACTTCGCCCACCGGCGCGAGAGCACCGAGAAGCTGCACCGGCTGGCCGTGGAGACGGGTCTGCAGGTCGTCCGTCCCGAACTTCCGCTGGAGCTGATCGCCCGCCGGGGCCCGATCGGCCGTACGATCCTCAGCTTCCCCTCCACCGTCGTCCACACCCTGCCGCTCGCCCTGGCCGGCACGGAGGTGCGCGTCACGGTCTGCGACATCGACCCGAGCTGGCTGACGGCGCACGCCTCCCCGCGGGCCCAGGGCTTCCTCTCCGGTGTGACCGGCACCGCACGTGACGTGCATCGCCTCGCCCGTACGGCCCAGGCCGGCTGAAACGGCCCTCCGGGGCCTTCCCGGGCGGCTCCGAGGGGTCCTGGAGGCGACGGGAGCCGCACGGACGGCCGTCCGCCAGGTGAACATCGCGGGCGTGCTTGCCGTGGGACGTGGTATGCGTGGAGAAAAGAACAAATGGGGCGGGGTGCCAGGGGCGTGACGTGAGCCACTCTCCCCGGAGCTCCGTGATCCGCTCGGCCGGCGAAGGCGGGCGAGTTTACCCATCCCAGTCGATACGTATGCGCCGGGCGGTCTCTTTTCCTTCCCCTAACGGATTGAACTTTTGTTGATCGAGGGTCAGTTGACCACCCCGGCGTCCTACCCTTCAGAGGGTGAAGCAACTGATGTCCCCAGAGTCCGAGGCCGATCTCCCCGCTGATGCCACGGCGGAAGCCGCCCTTCCCGGCACGCTGCCGGAGGCGCTGTACGCCGAGCTCGTCGCGTTCCGGCGCGACCTGCACATGCACCCCGAGCTCGGCAACCAGGAGTTCCGTACCACCGCCGCGATCAAGGAGCGGCTGGAGAAGGACGGGCTCGCGCCGCGGGTCCTGCCGGCCGGCACCGGGCTCGTCTGCGACATCGGGGGCGATCCCGGAGGCGGGGGGCCGGGTGTGCTCGCCCTGCGCGCCGACATCGACGCCCTGCCCATCCCCGACACCAAGAGCGAGAGCCCGTACCGCTCCACCGTGCCCGACCGCGCCCACGCCTGCGGGCACGACGTGCACACCTCCGTCGTCCTCGGCACCGGACTGGTCCTCGCGGACCTGCACCGGCGGGGGCTGCTGCCCCGGCCCGTGCGGCTGATCTTCCAGCCCGCGGAGGAGGTGCTGCCCGGCGGCGCCGCCGAGGTCATCAAGAGCGGCGCGCTGGACGGAGTGAGCCGGATCGTCGCCGTGCACTGCGACCCCCGGGTCGACGCCGGCCGGATCGGACTGCGCCAGGGACCCATCACCTCCGCCTGCGACCGGCTGGAGGTCATGCTGGACGGCCCCGGCGGGCACACCGCGCGACCGCACCTGACCACGGACCTCGTCACCGCCGCCGCCCGGGTGGTCACCGACGTGCCCGCGCTCGTCGGCCGGCGGGTCGACACCCGCGCCGGGCTCGCCGTGACCTGGGGGCGGATCGAGTCCGGGCACGCCCCGAACGTGGTCCCGCAGCACGCCGAACTCGCCGGAACGGTCCGCTGCCTGGACATCCGCGCCTGGCGGCAGGCGCCGGACATCGTGGTCGCCGCGATCGACGAGGTCGCCAACCTGCACAAGGCCAAGTCCGAGATCAACTACGTGCGCGGGGTGCCGCCGGTCGTCAACGAACCGGTGGTGACCGAACTGCTGCGCGAGGCGATGACCGCCCGGCGCGGCGCCGCCACCGTGGAGGACACCGAGCAGAGCCTCGGCGGCGAGGACTTCTCCTGGTACCTGGAGCACGTGCCCGGCGCGATGGCCCGGCTCGGGGTGCGCACCCCGGGCGAGCGGACCGTGCGCGACCTGCACCAGGGGGACTTCGACGCCGACGAGTCCGCCATCAGGGTGGGCGTGGAACTGTTCACGGCCGCCGCCCTGCTGCACCCGACGCACTGATCCAGCCGGCGAAGGGGCGCCCGGAAGGTGCCCCTTCCTCCGGCCCTGTCACCCGTCCCCGTCCCGGGACCCGCGAACCACCCGCTGTCGGCACGGTTCGGTAACGGCCGGGATCAACCCCGTTTCCCTCCGCCTCTACGCGCGTTACTGTGCGCCGGAATCGCCACCAGAGGCGGCTCATGGGGAAAGCGGGCCGGCGACGGTGCCGTGGGCAAGAAGGGGTGCTTGCTGTGCGTCTGAACTCATCGAGGACCAGGTTCTCCCGAGCCGCGGTGACCGTAGCGGTCATCGCTCTCGCGGCCGCCGGGTGCGGCAAGTCCAGCAACGACTCGTCCGGCGGCGGCGGTTCCGACACGTCCGGCGCGTACTCGGGCAAGGGCATAGGCCTGGCGTACGACATCGGCGGCAAGGGCGACCAGTCCTTCAACGACGCCGCTTTCGCCGGTTTCCAGAAGGCCGAGAGCGAGTTCAAGATCGGCGGCCGCGACGTCGACCCGAACGACAGCGAGTCCGACGCCGACAAGATCCAGCGCCTCGAACAGCTCGCCAAGGCCGGTTACAACCCGATCATCGGGGTCGGCTTCGTGTACGGCCCGGCGGTCAAGACGGTCTCCGCCAAGTTCCCGAAGACGACCTTCGGCATCATCGACGACGAGACCGTCAAGGCCGACAACGTCGCCGACATGGTCTTCCATGAGGAGCAGGCCTCCTACCTCGCCGGTGTCGCCGCCGCCAAGACCACCAAGAAGAACCACATCGGGTTCATCGGCGGTGTGGACATCCCGCTCATCCACAAGTTTGAGGCGGGCTTCGTCCAGGGCGCCCAGTCGGTCAACCCGAAGATCAAGATCGAGAAGCAGTACCTGACGCAGACCCCGCAGGAGGGCGGCTTCTCCAGCCCCGACAAGGGCGAGAGCGCCACCAACGGCCAGATCGACGCCGGCGCCGACGTCATCTACCACGCGGCCGGCCTGTCCGGCCAGGGCGTCATCAAGTCCGCCGCCGCGCACAAGGTGTGGGCGATCGGCGTCGACTCCGACCAGTACCAGCAGAGCTCCCTGGCCAAGTACAAGGAGTGGATCCTCGGCTCGGCCCTGAAGAACGTCGGCGGCGCGGTCTACGAGCTGACCAAGTCCGTCGTCGACGGCAAGCCGCTGAACGGCGAGGTGCGCGGCGACCTGAAGTCGGGCGGCGTGGGCTTCGCCGACTCCAACCCGAAGTACCAGGCCATGAAGGACGTCGTCGCCGCCGTCGACAAGGCCAAGCAGGACATCATCGACGGCAAGGTCACCGTCAACACGCAGTGACCGCGCCGTCGGGCCCGGAACACCGACGGGAAGGCCCCGGACCGTACCGGTCCGGGGCCTTCCCGCGTCCCGGTGCCGGTGTGCGGCGCCCCTGCCCGCCGTGCCGGGGCGCCCCTGGCCGTCGGCTCGGGGACCGTAGGCGTTCCCGGTCTGGCGGACCCGCGCCGGGCCAGATTGGAACCGAAGGATCAAAACGGTCGGATAACACTCTGGCAAGGAAGGTTTTCCGCCATGTCTACGCGCGTTACGCTGCGGCGGAACCAGCGCCTGGTATGGGCGCTTGCACGAAGGAGTCTCGTTCCATGCGCCGGGTGTCCCGTATAGCGGTTGCAAGTGTCGCAACCGCAGCCCTCGCCGTCACTGTTTCCGCATGTGGCAGCAGCTCGTCCAGCTCGTCGTCCGGTGGCGACAAGAGCCTCGGTCTCGCCCTCGCCTACGACGTCGGCGGCAAGGGTGACCAGTCCTTCAACGACGCCGCGACGGCCGGCATGGACAAGGCCGACCAGGAGTTCGGTTACAAGAGCACGGCTGTCGAGCCGCAGGACGGCGAGTCGGACGCGGACAAGGTACAGCGCCTGGAGACCCTCGCCAAGCAGGGCTACAACCCGGTGATCGGCGTCGGCTTCGCCTACGCCCCGGCCGTCAAGGCCGCCGCCGCCAAGTTCCCGAAGACCACCTTCGGCATCGTCGACGACAACCAGATCTCCGCGAGCAACGTCACGGACCTGGTCTTCCACGAGGAGCAGGCCTCCTACCTGGCCGGTGTCGCCGCCGCCAAGACGACCAAGACGAACACCGTCGGTTTCATCGGCGGCGTGGACGTTCCGCTGATCCACAAGTTCGAGGCGGGCTTCAAGCAGGGCGTGGCGGACACCAAGAAGGGTGTCACGGTCAAGTCGCAGTACCTGACGCAGACCGCGCAGGAGGGCGGCTTCTCCAGCCCCGACAAGGGTGAGAACGCCGCCAACGGCCAGATCGACGCCGGTGCCGACGTCGTCTACGCCGCCGCGGGTCTGTCCGGCCAGGGCGTGATCAAGGCCGCCTCCGAGCACAAGATCTGGGCCATCGGCGTCGACTCCGACCAGTACAAGCAGGGCGCGCTGGCCAAGTACAAGGACTCGATCCTCACCTCGGCCATGAAGGACGTCTCCGGCGCGGTCTACAACCTGGCCAAGTCCGTCAAGGACGGCAAGCCCGAGACCGGTGAGGTGCGCGCCAGCCTGGCCACCGGCGGTGTGAGCCTCTCCGACTCCAACCCCGTCTTCAAGAAGAACGCCGACCTCCAGAAGGCGATCAAGAAGGCCGAGGAAGCCATCAAGAGCGGCTCGATCACGGTCAAGGACTCCTGACCGAACGACCGCGGGCCCCTCGTAGGGATGGCCTGAATGACGCTGCGGCGGCAGCGTCACGGCGGCGGAACGGGGTGTGGAAGCGCACAGCGACTCACACCCCGTTCACGCGGCAGAATGCTCGGAACGGATCGAGGACAAGTCAAGGTCGATCGGGTCCGGGCACTATTTAAAGCAGGGGCGCTACGCGCGTAGAGCGGCCCCTTTCCCCAAGGAGAGTCGCCATCGACGCGTCCAGCAGCCCTCCGCTCACCGCCCAGCCGACCATCGCGGTAGAGCTCGCGGGCATCACCAAACGGTTCCCCGGAGTCGTGGCCAACCACGACATCCACCTGACGGTCCGTAAGGGAACCGTACACGCCCTCGTCGGCGAGAACGGTGCCGGCAAGTCCACCCTGATGAAGATCCTCTACGGCATGCAGAAGCCGGACGAGGGCACCATCGCGATCGACGGCGAGCAGGTGAGCTTCGGCAGCCCCGCCGACGCCATCGCCCGCGGCATCGGCATGGTCCACCAGCACTTCATGCTGGCCGACAACCTGACCGTGCTGGAGAACGTCGCCCTCGGCAGCGAGAAGCTGTACGGCATCGGCGGCGGCGCCCGCAGGAAGATCAAGGAGATCTCCGACCGCTACGGCCTCGGCGTCCGCCCCGACGCCCTGGTCGAGAACCTCGGCGTCGCCGACCGCCAGCGCGTGGAGATCCTCAAGGTCCTCTACCGCGGCGCCCGCACCCTCATTCTCGACGAGCCGACCGCCGTGCTCGTCCCGCAGGAGGTCGACGCGCTCTTCGACAACCTGCGCGAGCTCAAGGCCGAGGGCCTGTCGGTCATCTTCATCTCCCACAAGCTCGGCGAGGTCCTGTCGGTCGCGGACGACATCACCGTCATCCGCCGCGGCACCACCGTGGGCACGGCCGTCCCCGCCGAGACCACCTCGCGCCAGCTCGCCGAGATGATGGTCGGCAGCGAACTGCCCACCCCGGAGACCTCCGAGTCCACGGTCACCGACCGCGCGGTCCTCACCGTCGACAAGCTGCGACTGGAGGCCGAGGGCGGCCGGGCCGTCCTCGACGACATCAGCTTCACCATCCGCGCCGGCGAGGTCCTCGGCCTCGCGGGTGTGGAGGGCAACGGCCAGACCGAGCTGATCGAGGCCCTCATCGGCCTGAAGTCCGCCGACTCCGGCACGATCACCCTCGGGAACGAGGACGTCACCTCCTGGCCCACCCGCCGCCGCCGCGAGTCCGGCGTCGGCTACATCCCCGAGGACCGCCACCGGCACGGGCTCCTGCTGGAGGCCCCGCTGTGGGAGAACCGCATCCTCGGCCACGTCACCGAGCGCCCCAACGCCAAGGGCTTCTGGCTCGACCCCAAGGGCGCCCAGGAGGACACCCGCCGGATCGTCGAGGAGTACGACGTCCGCACCCCCGGCATCGACGTCACCGCCGCCTCCCTGTCCGGCGGCAACCAGCAGAAGCTGATCGTCGGCCGTGAGATGAGTCACAGCCCCAAGTTCCTGATCGCCGCCCACCCCACCCGCGGTGTGGACGTCGGCGCGCAGGCCGCGATCTGGGACCACATCCGTGAGGCCCGCCGCGAGGGCCTGGCCGTGCTGCTGATCTCCGCCGACCTGGACGAGTTGATCGGTCTGTCCGACACCCTGCGGGTGATCTACAACGGCCGCCTGGTCGCCGACGCCGACCCCGCCACCATCACCCCCGAGCAGCTGGGCTCGGCCATGACGGGTGCCGCGTCCGGCCACCTGGAAGACACCGAAACCACCGCGGAAGACGCCGGTCCGGAGGACGAGGCCCGATGAAGAAGTTCGACAAGGAGCGCGTGCTCCTCGCGGTGGCCGGCCCGGTCATCGCGCTCGTCGCGGCGATCCTGCTGACCTCGGTCGTGCTGATCGCCTCCGGCAAGAGCCCGATCGAGCCGTACACGCTGATGCTCGAGCAGGCGTCGTACTCCGACGTCCAGGTGCTGATCATCAACCAGGCGTCGATGTACTACCTGGCGGCGCTCGCGGTGGCCGTCGGCTTCCGCATGAACCTGTTCAACATCGGCGTCGACGGCCAGTACCGGCTCGCCGCGATGATGACCGCCGTCGTCGGCGCCCACCTGGCCCTGCCGTCCTTCCTGCAGATACCGACGCTGCTGCTCGTCGGCATGCTCACCGGCGCCTTCTGGGCCGGCATCGCGGGTCTGCTGAAGGTCACCCGGGGCGTGAGCGAGGTCGTCGCCACGATCATGCTCAACGCCATCGCCACCAGCCTCATCGGCTACCTCACCCTGACCGACATGTGGGGCGTGCAGGTCGGCAACAACATGACGACCGGCATCATGAAGGAGTCCGGCTGGGTCTCGGGCATCGACCTCGGCTCGGACGTCGGCCAGATCTACGGCCTGGTCTTCCTCGCCGTCGCCATGGGCGTCGTCTACTGGATCGTCCTCAACCGCACCCGCTTCGGCTTCGACCTGCGCGCCACCGGCGAGTCGGAGAGCGCCGCCGCCGCCTCCGGCGTGGACGCCAAGAAGATGGTGCTCACCGCCATGCTGATCTCCGGCGCGGTCGCGGGCCTGTCCGGCCTGCCGCTGCTGCTCGGCGACGCCCACACCTACAGCCTGAGCTTCCCGACCGGCCTCGGCTTCACCGGCATCACCATCGCCCTGCTCGGCCGCAACAACCCGGTCGGCATCGCCTTCGCCGCCCTCCTGATCGCCTTCCTCGACAAGGCCTCTCCCGCCCTCGACTACGCCATGCCGGTGGCGTACGAGAAGGAGATCGCCACGATCATGCAGGGCCTGATCGTCTTCGCGGTCGTCATCTCCTACGAGGCCGTACGCCAGTGGGGCCTGCGCCGCCAGCAGAAGCAGGTCGGCGCCGAGCTCGCCGCGGCCGCCGCCCAGAACAACGTCCAGAAGAAGGAGGTGGCGGCCTGATGTCCACCGCGACCATCGCCAAGCCGCAGGCCAAACAGCCCGGCAAGGGCAGCCGCCGTGTCTCCCTCCCGGTACTCCTGCTGATCATCGCCGGTGTGCTGGTCCTGACCTCGCTCGTCCGCATCGTCACCGGCGCGAACGGCATCACCTCGACCGGCCAGATGTCCACCGCGCTGCGCCTGGCCGTCCCGATCGGCCTCGCCGGCCTCGGCGGTCTGTGGGCCGAGCGGTCCGGCGTCGTCAACATCGGCCTCGAGGGCATGATGATCCTCGGCACCTGGTTCGGCGCCTGGGCCGGCTACCAGTGGGGCCCGTGGGCCGGTGTCGTCTTCGGCATCATCGGCGGCGCGCTCGGCGCCCTCCTGCACGCCATCGCCACGGTGACCTTCAACGTCAACCACATCGTCTCCGGTGTGGCGATCAACATCCTGGCCCTCGGCACCACCCGCTACCTGTCGAAGTTCACCTTCGAGGGCGTCCCGCAGGGCTCCTCCAAGCAGTCCCCGCCGATCGACTCGCTCGGCACCTTCGACATCCCGGGCCTGGCCGGCTGGCTGGACACCCTCAACGGCAAGCACTGGTTCCTGGTCTCCGACGTCGCCGGCCTGCTCGGCGGTCTGATCACCGGCCTGTCGCCGCTGACCGTCATCGCGGTCGCCCTGGTGCCGCTGTCCTGGTGGGTGCTGTGGCGCACCGCCTTCGGGCTGCGCCTGCGCTCCTGCGGCGAGAACCCGGTGGCCGCCGAGTCGCTCGGCGTCAACGTCTACAAGTACAAGTACATCGCTGTGATCATCTCCGGCGGCTTCGCCGGCCTGGGCGGCGCGTTCCTGTCCATCGTGGCCTCGAACGTCTACCTCGACGGCCAGACCGCCGGCCGCGGTTACATCGGTCTCGCGGCGATGATCTTCGGCAACTGGATGCCGGGCGGCCTCGCCCTCGGTGCCGGCCTGTTCGGCTACACCGACAGCCTGAACCTGCGCGGCGGCACGACCAACGTGCACGCGCTGATCCTGCTGCTTGCGATCCTGCTGGTGCTGGGCGCGGCCTACCTGGTCTGGAAGAAGAGGATGGTGCCCGCCCTCGTCACCGCCGTGGTCTCGGCGGGGATGTTCGCCTGGTACCTCGGTACCCACGAGGTGCCCAAGCAGGTCGTGACCGCCACGCCGTACATCGTCACCCTGCTGGTGCTGTCGCTGTCGGCACAGCACCTGCGGATGCCGAAGGCGGACGGTCAGCCGTACCGGAAGGGACAGGGCAAGTGAGCGCGGACACGACGGTCGACTGGGCGGGGCTGCGGCAGGAGGCGCGCGCGGCGATGACCCGCGCGTACGTCCCGTACTCGAACTACCCGGTCGGCGCCGCCGCCCTCGCCGACGACGGCCGGATCGTCACCGGCTGCAACGTCGAGAACGCCTCCTACGGGCTCGGCCTGTGCGCCGAGTGCGGTCTGGTCTCGCAGCTCGCGAACACCGGGGGCGGCCGGCTGACGCACTTCACGTGCGTGGACGGCAAGGGCGAGATCCTCGTCCCGTGCGGGCGCTGCCGCCAGCTGCTGTACGAGTTCGGCGGGCCGGAGCTGATCCTGGAGACCCCGGCGGGAATCCTGACGCTGTCCGAGATGCTGCCGCAGGCCTTCGGGCCGGACCACCTCACCAAGTAGGACCCGGGCGGCTTTCCCGAACCCCCTCGGGGCCGGGGAAGCCGCCCGCCCCCTTCGCACCCCGGAAGGAACCGAACCCCATGGCCATGGACGCCATCTCCGTCATCCGCACCAAGCGGGACCGCGGCGAACTCAGCGACGAGCAGATCGACTGGGTGATCGACGCGTACACCCGCGGGGAGGTCGCCGACGAGCAGATGTCCGCGCTCGCGATGGCCATCCTCCTCAACGGCATGAACCGGGGGGAGATCGCCCGCTGGACCGCCGCGATGATCGCCTCCGGCGAGCGCATGGACTTCTCCTCGCTGTCCCGCCCCACCGCCGACAAGCACTCCACGGGCGGTGTCGGTGACAAGATCACGCTGCCGCTGGCCCCGCTGGTCGCGGCCTGCGGCGCGGCCGTTCCGCAGCTCTCGGGCCGCGGCCTCGGCCACACCGGCGGCACGCTGGACAAGCTGGAGTCGATCCCCGGCTGGCGGGCGCTGCTGTCCAACGAGGAGATGCTGTCCGTGCTGGACGGCGTCGGCGCGGTGATCTGCGCGGCGGGCGACGGCCTGGCCCCGGCGGACAAGAAGCTGTACGCCCTGCGCGACGTGACCGGCACGGTCGAGGCGATCCCGCTGATCGCCTCCTCCATCATGTCCAAGAAGATCGCCGAGGGCACGGGCTCGCTGGTCCTCGACGTGAAGGTGGGCACCGGCGCCTTCATGAAGACCCTCGACGACGCCCGTGAGCTGGCCTCCACGATGGTCGGCCTGGGCACCGACCACGGCGTGCGGACCGTCGCGCTCCTGACCGACATGTCGACCCCGCTCGGCCTGACGGCGGGCAACGCGCTGGAGGTCCGCGAGTCGGTCGAGGTCCTGGCCGGCGGCGGCCCCGCGGACGTGGTCGAACTGACGCTGGCCCTGGCGCGCGAGATGCTCGACGCGGCCGGCCTGAAGGACGCGGACCCGGCGAAGGCCCTGGCCGACGGCTCCGCCATGGACGTCTGGCGCCGCATGATCGCGGCCCAGGGCGGCGACCCCGACGCCCCCCTGCCCACCTCCCGCGAACAGCACGTGATCACGGCCCCGTCCTCCGGCGTCCTGACCCGCCTCGACGCCTACGGCGTCGGTGTCGCCGCCTGGCGCCTGGGCGCCGGCCGCGCCCGCAAGGAGGACCCGGTCCAGGCGGCCGCGGGCGTCGAGCTGCACGCCAAGCCCGGCGACCGGGTGACCGAGGGCCAGCCCCTCCTGACCCTCCACACCGACACCCCCGAGCGCTTCGAGTACGCGCTCGAGTCGGTCGAGGGCTCGTACGACATCGCGGCGCCCGGCACGGACTTCACCGCCTCGCCGGTGGTCCTGGAACGCATCGCCTGACCTGCGCCTTCTTCGTCTGGGTGAACGGGACCGGTGGACCTCCACCGGTCCCGTTCGGCATGCTGGGATCGGTGACGCACCGATAGGAGACCGCCATGAGCGCACTCACCGTCAGCCATGACCCCGAGCAGGGCTGGGACGACCTCGTCCGGTTCTGGGAGGAGATGGAATGGCCCGAGGGCGGCAGGGTGGAGATCATCGAGGGGATCGTCACCGTGTCACCGCCGCCGTCCGAAGAGCACAACGACACCGCGGAACTGCTTCACGAACGCCTGTACGGCGCACTTCCGCCCAACTGCGACTGGGGTGTCTATCAGACGCTCGGGCTGACGTGCCCGGAGACGGGCAGCTTGTTCGTCCCTGTTCTGTGTGTGGTGCCGAGAGTCGCCCTGCGCCGAGGAACGCGGGTGCCTGTCGGCGAGGCGGAACTGGTTGTCGAGGTCACGTCCCGGAGCAACGCCAATCACGACCGCACCAAGAAAGCCCACGGTTACGCCGTGGGAGGCGTGCCCTTCTACCTTCTCCTGGATCCCTGGCACTCGGGTCGTCCCACGGCGACGCTCTACGGTGAGCCGCAGGGGGGCGCGTATCGGGTACTCGCGTCAGTCGAGTACGGCGAGGAGCTGAAGCTGCCCGAGCCGTTCAAACTGGTTCTCGACACCGGCATGTTCCCCTGCGTCTGACGGACGTCACCCCAGCAGCGCCGCGACCACCACCAGCGTGGGAACCGACAGGATCGTCGACAGCAGGATGGACTCGCGGGCCAGGGACTCGCCGACGCGGTAGCGGCTCGCGCAGGTGAACAGGTTCTGTGCGGCGGGCAGGGCCGAGGCCACCACGACGTCCAGCAGAGGTGCCCCGCTCAGGTGGAAGACGCCCGCCGCCAGGGCCCAGGCTGCCAGGGGCTGGCCCGCCGACTTCAGGGCGACGGCGAGCAGCACCGGGTGGCGGTCGCTGCCCCGGCCGGGCGCCGCGCTGCCGCGCAGGGAGATGCCGTAGGCCAGCAGGACCGCCAACCCCCCGCACACGGCCTCCTCCGCGGGCAGGGGGCCGTCGCGTATCCAGGGCGGTGCTGATCCATGAGGCACACGGCCACCCTCCGGGAGGGCGTGGACCAGGTCAATGTGATCTTCTGTGGGCCTTCGGCTCCCGGTTCGCGATGAGTTGTGGCCGGCGGCGCGGTCTACAGACCGTGGATGCCAGGACACCTGCCGTGCTCGTGCTCGCCGGGCCCGTCACCCGGGAGGAGGTGGCGGGGCTGTGCGCGGACCTGCGGGCCCTGCTGGAGGGGACCGGGGCCGGAGTCATGGTGTGCGACGTCGGGGGGCTCGGACCGCCGGGGCTCGGCGTGGTCGACCTGCTGGCGCGGCTCCAGCTCACCGCCCGGCGGGCCGGGGGCCGCATACGGCTGCGCGACCCGGATCCGGCGCTGGACGCCCTACTCGGCCTGGTCGGTCTCTCCTTCGAGGTGGAGCGGCAGCCCGAACAGCGGGAACCACCGCTGGGTGTCGAGGAAGCAGTGGAACCCGGTGATCCGGCCCTCTGACATCTCCAGGACCTGCACCGCCCACGGGCTGAAGCCGCCCTTCTCCGGGTCCGGCTTGTACTGGGCGAAGCCGGGCAGCCCGTTGGCCCGCACCGGCAGCAGCCGGGAGCCCGCGCAGGCCGCGCCCAGCGTCGCCATGAAGCCCGTGATGTCCGACGGGCCCGTCAGCCACAGGTCGAACGGCGGCATCGTCATCACCGCGTCCTCGTGGAGCAGCGCGGTCAGCTCCGCCATGTCGTATCCCTCGAACGCCTTCACATAGCGCTCCAGGAGCCGTTGCTGGTCCTCGTCCAGCGGGTCCGACACGGCGGCCTCGGCGGCCCTGTCGCCCCGCTCGGCCAGCGTGGCGCGGGCGCGCTGCAGGGCGCTGTTGACCGAGGCGACCGATGTGCCCAGCAGCTCGGCGACCTCGCTCGCCCGCCAGGCCAGCACCTCGCGCAGGATCAGCACGGCCCGCTGCTTGGGCGGAAGCTGCTGCAGCGCGGCCATGAAGGCGAGCCGCACCGACTCCTTGGTGACGGCCGCCTCCGCCGGATCCTCCACCGGGGGCAGTATCCGGGCGTCCGGCATCGGCTCCAGCCAGGTGTGGTCCGGACTCGGGGACAGCGCCGCTCGGGACAGCGGCGTGGACTCGGTCAGGTCCATCGGCCGGGCCCGCTTGCTGCCCGCCGCCAGCATGTCCAGGCAGACGTTCGTCGCGATGCGGTAGAGCCACGAGCGCAGGCTGGAGCGCCCCTCGAACTTGTCGTAGCTCCTCCAGGCCCGCACGAGCGTGTCCTGGACCGCGTCCTCCGCCTCGAAGGACGAGCCGAGCATGCGGTAGCAGTAACCGGTCAGCTCGACCCGGCACTCCTCCAGCCGCTCGTCGAGACCCGCCGTCGCCGTCGTGCCGTTTCCCATCGTCCACTCGCCCCCGTGGCCGTCCCGTTTGTGCCCGTGCGCGTCATCGCGCCCAGCACTTCGGAAGCTACCGCAGCCCACTGACAACGACTCCTGGGCGGAAGAAGCCGCAGGTCGGGAGGGTGCGCGGCCATGAAGCCACGGCTAGGGCCGCCATCGGCCCGGTGTCCGGCCTTCGGCGCGCGGTTACGCCGGTACCGGCTCGCGGCGTGCCGCGGTCCTTGCCGCGTGGGAGCCGAGTGCAGTGATCGTCACGACGCCCAGGACGGCCAGCACGCCGACCCCGACCGTGCCCGGCCAGCCCTGCGCGTGGAAGGCCATGGCGCCCACCGTGCTGCCCACGCTGGAGCCCACGTAGTAGGCGGACTGGTAGAGCGCCGAGGCCTGCGCGCGGCCGTGCGTCGCCGTCCGGCTGACCGCCGAGGAGGCGACCGCGTGACCGGCGAAGAAGCCCGCGGTGATCAGGACCAGGCCCAGCAGGACCAGCGCGACCGAGTCCGCGAGGGAGACCAGCAGACCCGCCGCCGTCGTGGCGCCCGCCAGATACAGTGCGCCCCTGCGGCCCAGGCGGCCCACCAGCCGCCCCGCCGTCGACGCGGACACCGTGCCCACCAGGTACACCAGGAAGATCGAGCCGACGATGCCCTGCGGCAGGGAGAACGGCGCCTCGGTCAGGCGGTAGCCGATCGCCGTGTAGACCCCGCCGAACACCGTCATGAACAGCGCGCCGATCGCGTACAGGCGGCGCAGCAGTGGATCGGCGAGGTGGTCGCGGACCGAGCGCGCCAGCACCCGCGGGCGCAGCGAGCCCGCCCTGAAGTGCCGCGGCGCCGGAAGCAGCAGGCGGAAGGCCACCGCGCAGCCCACCGCGATCACTCCGATCACCCCGACGGCCACCCGCCAGCCCCACTCCTGGGCGACCCAGCCGGTGATGACCCGGCCACTCATGCCGCCCACGCTGTTGCCGGCCACGAACAGGCCGATCGCCGTGATCAGAGCACGCGGCCGGACCTCCTCCGCCAGATACGCCTGCGCCGAGGCGGGCAGCCCCGCGAGGGCCGCGCCCTGGAGTGCCCGCAGCACCACCAGCGCGCCCAGCGACGGCGCGAACGGCACCAGCAGCCCGACGACCACCGCGACCGCCAGCGAGGCCGTCATGACCGTACGCCGTCCGAAACGCTCCGACAGGGCGCTCGCCGGGAGCACGAACAGTGCCAGGCCGCCGGTCGCGGCGGCCACCGTCCAGCTCGCGTCGCCCGCCGCCACGTGGAACTCGCCGGAGATCAGCGGCAGCAGGGCCTGAGTGGAGTACAGCAGCGCGAAGGTGGCGACACCCGCGAGGAAGAGGGCGAGGCTCATCCGGCGGTAGCCGGGGCCGCCCGGGGTCATACGGGAGTCGGAGTCGGGGACTGAGGCGACGGCGCCCATGATGGCGGGCGCCCCGGTATCGGCGGGAGTCATGCGTCGACGGTAGGAAGGCCCGCACTCATCCGTCCAATGCACGGACTCGGCATAATCGTTCCCATGGTGCATCAGCCGAGGTCGCAGCCGCGTCTGTCACAGACCGGTGACACAGAAGACATCGTCGCGTCGCTGGCGCCCCGCCTCGCGCACTTCGCCGGCGTGGCCCGCACCGAGCACGTCACGCGGGCCGCGCAGGAGATGCGGGTCCCGCAGTCCACGCTCTCGCGGGCCATGGTCCGGCTGGAGCAGGACCTCGGTGTCGACCTGTTCGCCCGCCGGGGCCGCACGGTCTCCCTGACCCCCGCGGGCCGCACCTTCCTCACCTCCGTGCAACGCGCCCTCGCCGAGATCGAGCGCGCCGCCGAGGAGGTGCGCGCGGACGCCGACCCGGCCACCGGCAAGGTCGCCTTCGGCTTCCTGCACACCATGGGCGCCGAGACCGTACCCGGGCTCATCCACGCCTTCCGCGCCGACCACCCCCGCGTCCGCTTCAGCCTGGTGCAGAACTACGGCGAGGCCATGCTGGAAGGACTGCGGGCGGGCGAGCTCGACCTCTGCCTCACGTCCCCCGTGCCGGACGCCCCCGACCTGGTCGCCCGCCGCCTAGACGAGCAGAAGCTGCGTCTGGTCGTCCCCGCCGACCACCGGCTCGCCGCCCGCCGCCGCATCCGCCTGGCCGAGGCCGCCGAGGAGTCCTTCGTGACCCTGGAGCCCGGCTACGGCCTGCGCCGCATCACGGACGCCCTGTGCCGGGAGGCCGGCTTCAAGCCGCGTGTCGCCTTCGAGGGCGAGGAGGCCGAGACCCTGCGCGGTCTGGTCGCGGCGGGTCTCGGGGTCGCCCTGCTGCCCCCGCCGGCCTTCCCCCGCCCCGGAGTCGCCGAACTGACGGTGACGGCCCCGCGCGCCGTGCGGGAGATCGGCGTGGCCTGGCTGGAGGGGCACCCGGACACACCGCCGGTGGCGGCGTTCAAGAAGTTCCTCCTCGCCAAACGCGGCAGGCTGCTTCCCGCATGAGCGCGGGTTGCCTTCCGTCCGCGGGCGGGCCGCCGCCCACCTGACGGCGGACTGCTCGCGGACGGCAGCGAGTTGCTCCCCACCGGCAGCCGGCGGCCCTACCGCCGCAGTGTCTTCCCGAACCCGGCGGCCAGCGGCATCCGCAACCCCAGCGGCGGCGGAGCCGCCAGCGCGTCCTGCACCGGGCGTGAGAACACCCGCCCGAACAGCGAGCCCATGACGAAGTCGGCAGTGAGCGCGAGGACTTCGTCGCGGTACTGACGCAACCCGTGCCCGTCGGCGTGCACTTCGAACCGGCACACGTCCCGGTTCGCCTTCTTCGCCCGCTCCGCGAACCGGAACGACAACTCGGGATCGGTCCGTTCGTCGTTCGTGCCGTGCACGATCAGCACGCGGCGCCCGGCGAGCTGCCTGACCGGTTCGGGGGAGGCCGCCATGTCGTCCTCGGGCAGCCAAGGGGCCAGGGCCACCACGGAGTCGACGGCCTCGTGCCCGGCCGCGTGCAGTGCGGCCCGGCCGCCCATGCCGGGACCGGCCAGGCAGACCGGCACGTCCCCGTAGCGTCGTACGATCTCCTCGACCGCCCAGGCGGCGTCGGCGGCCGCGTGCGCCTCGGCGCCGTTCCAGCCGCGGTAGCGGTAGTGCACCACGTGCACGGCCAGGCCCTCCTCGCGCCCGGCGCGGGCCAGCCGTCGCCCCAGCGCGCGCAGCGAGGCGGCCGTCAGCACCGGCGAGGGTCTGCGGGTGGACACCTCCTGGGCGCCCGGGAGCAGCAGCACCGCTCCGCCCACCGCCGCCGGCTCCGTGCCGAGCGTCCTCCCCAGCCGGGCCGTGCGAACCGGCGTCGCTTGGTGTGCCATGACAGAACAGTGTCAGAAGCGCCGCTGTACGCCACCCGTCCGGGCGGTCACCGTTACATATCGACGGTTGTGTACACACGATGATCTACGCGCGTAGGAGTTACAGTGCGGAAATGACGAGCCAGGCTGCGCACCAGGGGAACACCCCGAGCTCGGACCAGATCCGCCGGGCGCCCAAGGTTCTGCTCCACGATCATCTCGACGGCGGGCTCCGCCCGGGAACCGTCGTCGACCTGGCCCGCGCTTCGGGCTATGCGCACCTCCCCGAGACCGATCCGGACAAGCTCGGCCTGTGGTTCCGCGAGGCCGCCGACTCCGGTTCACTGGAACGGTACTTGGAGACGTTCTCGCACACCGTCGGCGTGATGCAGACCCGCGACGCCCTCGTCCGGGTCGCCCGCGAGTGCGCCGAGGACCTCGCCGAGGACGGCGTCGTCTACGCCGAGGTGCGCTACGCCCCCGAGCAGCACCTGGAGGGCGGGCTGAGCCTGGAGGAGGTCGTCGAGGCCGTCAACGAGGGCTTCCGCGAGGGCGAGCGGACCGCCCTGGAGAACGGTCACCGCATCCGGGTCGGCGTGCTGCTGACCGCGATGCGGCACGCGGCCCGCTCGCTGGAGATCGCCGAACTCGCCAACCGCTACCGGGACTCGGGCGTGGTGGGCTTCGACATCGCGGGCGCCGAGGCCGGGTACCCGCCCACCCGGCACCTCGACGCCTTCGAGTATCTGAAGCGGGAGAACAACCACTTCACGATCCACGCGGGCGAGGCCTTCGGGCTGCCGTCCATCTGGCAGGCGCTCCAGTGGTGCGGCGCGGACCGCCTGGGCCACGGCGTGCGCATCATCGACGACATCACGGTCCACGAGGACGGCACGGTCGAACTGGGGCGGCTGGCCTCCTACGTCCGCGACAAGCGCATCCCGCTGGAGCTGTGCCCGAGTTCCAACCTCCAGACCGGGGCGGCGTCCTCGTACGCGGAGCATCCGATCGGGCTGCTGCGCCGGCTCCACTTCAGGACCACTGTCAATACGGACAATCGTCTGATGTCCCACACCAGCATGAGCCGGGAGTTCGAGCGGCTGGTCGACGCATTCGGATACACGCTCGACGACATGCAATGGTTCTCCGTCAATGGGATGAAATCAGCATTCATCCCTTTCGATGAACGACTGGCGATGATCAATGACGTGATCAAGCCCGGATACGCGGCGCTGAAATCCGAATGGCTGTTTCAGCAGACCGTGTCCACCAGGGGTTTCTCTTCCCCGGACGAGTGATCGGCGGATACGGGAACGCATCCGGGACGCATATTCCGTCGGTATTTCGATGTTTGCGGCGGACGGCTCGGCGTGTTTACGGTCGTGGACCGCTCAGTTCCCTGTCTTCCACCCAAGGACGCGTTTTCATGAAGCAGTCTGCCGCCAAGTCCCTCGGTGTCGCCGCCCTCGGCGTCGCCTTCGCCGCCGCCGGCGCGGGCGCCGCGAACGCCGCGCCGGCTGTTCCGGACGCCGGCCAGGCACTCGGCACCGTCGGCAAGGCGCTCCCGACGGAGAACGTCACCAAGTCGCTGCCCGGCGCCGGCCAGGCGCTGAACCAGGCCAAGCCCGCGATGCAGTCGGGTCTCGCGGCCGCGCAGCCGGCCGCCCAGAGCCTGCTCCAGAACGGCCCGACCAAGCCGGTCGGCGGCCTGCTCGGCGGCCTGCCGCTGCAGGGCCTCCCCACCCACGGCCTGCCGCTGAACGGGCTGCCGCTGGGCTGAGTCCCAGGGCCGCTCGCCGACCCCCGCAGCGGACACGACGGCACGGCTGGGGCGCACCTCCTGGTTCCAGGGTGCGCCCCAGCCGTGCCGTCGTGTCCGCGTGTGCGGCGTTCACCATGCGCCGCCGGCCGCCCCCTCGGAGGGCAGCAGGATCCACAGCGCGATGTAGACCAGGAACTGCGGGCCCGGCAGCAGGCAGGACAGCAGGAACAGCACGCGCATCGTCGTCGCGGAGGTGCCGAAGCGCCGTGCCAGCGCAGCGCACACTCCGCCGAGCACACGGCCGTGGGTCGGGCGGGCGAGGGCGGTCATCTCGACTCCTTCGTGGTCTGTCGGTGCGGGGCCTTTTCGTCGGCTGCCCCGTCCGACTTCCACGCTACGGAGACGAAGGGGGCAGAGCGTCGCTCCACGGGGCGAGGCCGACCCTGGGAATCGTCGGGGTGCGCCCCTGAGGCGGCTCCTCCTGGCGCGGGGCGGTCCGCTCCCCGCGCTCCGCCCCGCGGCGGAGACGGGAGCGGCCCGCGGGGACGACCGCGAGGTGGGCGAGGGCCACGCCCACGGTGTTCAGCAGGACCGTGTCGACGTCCACCACCCGGCCCGGCACGCCGGTCTGCAGCAGGGTGATGCCCAGCGAGATCAGGGCGCCGGCGGCGACCGTGCGGATCAGGGAGCCGACCGGGGAGACATGGAGGCTGCCGTGCGTCATCGGCAGCAGTACGCCCAGCGGCGCGAGCAGCGCCAGTCCCTCGCCGATGCGCCGGCCCGCCTCGGGCCAGCCCAGCGCCAGGTCGGCCCGGACGGTGGCGAGCGGACGCAGATTGGGGGGCGTCACCCAGGGGACGTCCAGCGGACGCAGCGTGAGCCAGGCGACGAGCGCGAGGTGGGCGACGAGGAGGACACCCCCTGTCACGCGGACGTGGAACGCGGCGCTGCCGCGGATGGAGCCTTGACGCTGCACGCCACCCAAGACGCAGCCCCCGGCACGATCGGTTCCGCCCGGACACCCCAGTGACGGATGAGTGCTGCGCCACACCCGGCGGCGCGTCCGTGCCCCACAGGCTTCTCACGTGCGGGTGGCGTCCGGGTGCGCCGTGCTCGGCGCTGCCCTCCCGGGCGCCGCCGCGCGGTGCCGTTCCCGGCGTGCCGGGCGTGGTGCCCCGCACCGGTGCCGTTCCCGGCGCGCCGTCTCTCCCGTCAGCCGTCCGCCACCGGGCTGGACGGGGGCAGGCCGACGCCCGGGTGGGAGCGGAGTTCTCCGGTGCACTCGTAGCGGCGCAGGGCCGTGTCGTCCGGGCCGCCGAGGACGACGGAGCCGTCTCCCTCGGCTGCGGCCGAGTCGGACAGGGTGCACACGATCTGGGCGAGGGCGTACGGGGCGAGGCCGGCCGGCGGGCTGCTCAGCCGGAGCGTGTCGGCGGGGTCACGGGGGCGGGGCCCCTCGACCCTCAGTCCGCCCGGGACGTGCGTGGTGTACCCGGCCGCCTTCTCGACGGGCGACGGCGGCGCGGCGAGCTGGTCGAGCAGTCCCTGCGCCACGATCACCCGCCGCCGCGCGTCCGCGGTGCTCTCCGGCACCCGTACCGTACGGTCGACGGTCACCAGCGACGAGCCGCACAGCAGGAACACCTGGACGGGCACGCCGCGCGAGGACTGGATGGCCAGGTCGGGCTGGGACAGCGAGCAGGGCACGCGGGAGGGCGCGCCGCCGAAGTCCGTGGGCACCTCGGTGGGCCGGATCCCGCACCCGGCGAGCAGCAGGCCCAGGGCGGTCATCGTCACCGGCAGGAGTCGGCGTGCGTTCATCGGGCGGCCCCCTTCGAGCCGTTGTCCTCGTCCTGCCCGCGCTCGCTCCGCTCCGCGGCGAGCGTGGAGGCGTCCCGCGGCAGCCGCAGCGTGAACACCGCTCCGCCCTCCGGTGAGTTGGCCGCGGTGATGCCACCGCCGTGGATGTGCGCGTTGTTCAGGGCGATGGACAGTCCGAGGCCGCTGCCCTCGGAGCGCGGCCGGGACGCGCTCGCCTTGTAGAAGCGGTCGAAGACGTGCGGCAGCACGTCCTCGGGGATGCCCGGCCCGTGGTCGCACACCTCGATGACGATCTCGGCGGGCCGCTCCGCCTCCGCGGCCGACTCGCGCACCGACACCCGCACCGGCGAGCCGCCGTGCTTGAGCGCGTTGCCGATGAGGTTGGCGAGGATGACGTCCAGACGGCGCGGGTCGAGCTGGGCGTGGATGCCGCGCTCGGCGTCCAGCTCGACGGCGTCCAGCCAGGCGCGGGCGTCGATGCAGGCGGTGATCAGGTCGGCGATGTCGACGTCGTCCAGGACCAGCCGGGCCGTGCCCGCGTCGAAGCGGGTGACCTCCATCAGGTTCTCGACCAGGTCGTTCAGCCGCCGGGTCTCGCTGACGACGAGCCGGACCGCCGGCTCGATCATCGGGTCGATGCCGCCGCCCTCGGACTCCAGCTCCTCCTCGAGGACCTCCGTCACGGCGGTGATGGCGGTCAGCGGTGTACGCAGCTCATGGCTCATGTCCGCGACGAAGCGGCGGGAGGACTCGTCGCGGGCCGCCATGTCGGCGACCCGTTTCTCCAGCGCCTCGGCCGCCTTGTTGAACGTCCTTGACAGATCGGCGAGTTCGTCGGTGCCGGACACCTGCAGCCGGGTGTCGAGCTTGCCCTCGCCGAGCCGGCGCGCGGCGACTCCGAGCCGGTGCACCGGCTTCAGCACCGTGGTGGCGGCGGCCTGGGCGAGCAGGGCGGCGCCGATGAGGGCCAGGCCGGTGGCGATGCCCAGGGACCAGGCGAGCGAGTTGAGGTCCTTGGCCTCCGGCTCCAGCGACTTGAGCATGTAGCCGGTCGGGCCGCCGCCGATCACCCGCGTGCCGGCCACCAGATACGGGGTGCCGTGCATGACGATCCGCTGCCAGTACAGGTGGTACGGCGCCTTGTTGGCCGAGGAGAGCGGCTGCTGCCTGTTCACCGCGGTGCGCAGTGAGACGGGTACGTCCTCCAGCGAGAAGCCGTTCAGCCCGCCGGAGTTGCCGTACAGCGTCCTGCCGTTCGCGTCCTGGCCGACGAGCAGCACGCTGAAGCGCTGGCTGCTGCCGGCCATCTGCCCGGCGGTGTGCTGGAGCTGGTCCTGCGTGGTGTGCACCGGCAGCGCGCCCGCGCGGTTCTGCACCTCCTGCTGGAAGTCGCGCAGCGCCGCGTCCTGGGCGCGGGTGAGCACCGCCTCGCGGTTGAGCCAGTACGCGATCCCGGACGCCGACACCGCAGCGGTCAGCGCCACCAGCGCGAAGACGACGACCAGCCGCAGCCGCAGACTGGTGAACCGCAGCCGGGACAGCGTCCCCCTGTTGCGCTCCGAGGCCCAGCCGCGGAGCCCGCCCTGCTCGTCGGTCACTGAGGCGCGTCCAGGCGGTAACCGACGCCGCGCACCGTGCGGATCAGGGTCGGGGACGAGGGCACGTCCTCCACCTTGGCGCGCAGCCGCTGCACACAGGCGTCCACGAGCCGCGAGTCACCGAGGTAGTCGTGCTCCCACACCAGCCGCAGCAGTTGCTGCCGGGACAGCGCCTGCCCGGGCCGGCGGCTCAGCTCCAGCAGCAGTCTCAGCTCGGTCGGGGTGAGCTGGAGGTCCTCGCCGTTCTTCGTCACGGTCATCGCCGCCCGGTCGATGACGAGGCTGCCGAAGGTCGCCGAGTCGTTCGCCTCCCGCTCGCCGCGCCGCAGCACGGCCCGGATCCGGGCGTCCAGCACCCGCCCCTGCACGGGTTTGACCACGTAGTCGTCGGCTCCGGACTCCAGCCCGACCACCACGTCGATGTCGTCGCTGCGCGCGGTGAGCAGGATGATCGGCAGCTGGTCCGTGCGCCGGATGCGCCGGCACACCTCGAACCCGTCGATGCCGGGCAGCATCACGTCCAGCACGATCAGGTCCGGCCGCTGCTCGCGCAGCAGCTTCAGACCGTCCTCGCCGCTGGCAGCGGTGGCCACCCGGTGCCCCTGGCGCGTCAGTGAGAGCTCCAGGGCCGTTCGGATGGCGTCGTCGTCCTCGATCAGCAACAGGGAAGGCACGGGCTTCATTCTGGCCCATGCGGGGTCGCTGTTTCGACACCCGTACGGCACCCGTACGGCAACCTGCGCCCGGTAACGGCTCTCCGGCCCCTGTGACAGGTCTGTGACAGTCGGCGGACATGGTCATGAAGTGACCACGGCAAGCTTTTCGGCACGGGGCAAGGAAGCACGACGGAACACCGGGACTCCACGACGGGGGGCGCGAATGAACACACTGCACAGCACCAGCCACAGCGCAGTGGTCACGCGTCTGCACGACGTGGCGGCCCGGTCTCCGGAGAAGTCCGGTGCCGTGAGCGGGCGGGGGTGCGCTCGCGGCACCGGGCGTCAGCACACCGCGCATGCGTCGCAGGGGCTTCAGCCCCGCATGACGGTGGTTGACGCGAACACGGGGGATACACACGGGGGAACCGCGTACGGGGAGGGCTCGGGGGAGCGCCGCACGCTGTCGGAGACTGTGGATGCCGAAGCGGCGTTCACCGCCTACGTCCAGGAGCGCCGCGCCTCCCTGTACGCAACCGCCTACCACCTGACCGGCGACCGCTTCGAGGCCGAGGACCTGCTGCAGAGCGCGCTGTTCTCGACCTACCGGGCGTGGGACCGGATCAGTGACAAGGCGGCCGTCGGCGGATACCTCCGCCGCACCATGACCAATCTGCACATCAGCGCCTGGCGGCGCCGCAAGCTCAACGAGTACCCGACCGAGGAACTGCCGGAGACGCCCGGCGACACGGACGCCATGCGCGGCACCGAACTGCGCACCGTCCTGTGGCAGGCGCTCGCCCGGCTGCCCGAACTCCAGCGCACCATGCTGGTCCTGCGTTACTACGAGGGCCGTACGGACCCGGAGATCGCGGACATCCTCGGCATCAGCGTCGGCACGGTGAAGTCCAGCATCTGGCGGTCCCTGCGCCGGCTGCGCGAGGACGAGGTCCTCAGCTTCGGCCGTGACCGTGAGGAGTCCTTCGGCGAACTGGTCGCCTGACACGACCGAAGGGCAGGGGGAACGGGGGAAGGGGAAAACGGGGGGAATCCCGGGGGGACACGGGGCTCGGGGGAGTCACGGGGGACTCGGGAACCACGGGGGAAGTGGGGACACGGGGGAAGCACGGGGGAACCCACGGGGGAAAGTGGGGGAGCACCAAGGGAGCGGGGCTGGAGGACCGGGGGGTCTGTCCAGTCCCGCTTTCGTGTCCCGCTTCCGGGCACGTGCGCACGCGCGTTGACGTGCGAGGGGGCGTATCAGGGGCGTACGGGATGCGTACGCCCCTCTGCCGTAGGCCGGTTGAGCCGTGAGCCGGCTGAGGCGTGAGCCGGCTGAGCCGTCAGGCGGCCGTCCGCGTCTGCGCCTGCCGTCCCGCCGCCGCGGCGGCCAGCCGGCCCAGGGCCTCGTCCCGGTCGCACGCGTGGGCGCCCAGTGTGACCTGACGGGCCACGATCGACCGTTCGGCGCGCATCAGCCGCCAGCCGCGGCGCAGCAGGAACGGCACCGACTTGCGGCCCTCCTTCAGATCCCGCGCGAAGCGCCGCCGGAACGTCGTGACCGGTCCGCGGTTCAGGCACAGCGCGTCGGCCAGGACGCCGAGTTCCCGGCAGCGCTCCACGATCTCGGCGGCGAAGATGCCCTCCGCGATGAACAGCGGGGTGCGGCCGATGTGCAGTGTGGTCTCGCCGGTGCGGGCGCTCAGCGAGATGTCGTACACCGGCACGCTCGTGCTGCCCGTCGCGCACAGCCGGCTGATCGCCGCGACCGCGACGTCCGCGTCCCACGAGCCGGGGTGGTCCCAGTCGATGTCCGAACTCCCCGCCACCAGTGGCAGCGTCGGGTCGCCGGCCTCCTTGTAGAAGTCGTCGAGGCGCAGTACGGGCAGTCCGGCGCGGGCGGCGACCAGGGACTTGCCCGAGCCCGAGGGGCCGCACAGCAGTACGACACGGGCGGGAGACGGAGGATGAAGGCTCACGGAACACCAGTTTGACGCATGGTGGCGCGGCTGCCGACCCCGCGGGTCGGCTTTGGAACGTGGCTTACGTCTCAACTACCCTGTGCGCTGTTCTCGTTACCCACCGCATCCGTAAGGCGGCACCAGACATGGCCCGACACGCGTCCTCACCTCGTCCCACCGCCCGCCGCGCCCTGGTCGCCGTCGTGACCGCGGGGGCCGCCCTGGGCGTGGGCGCGACGACGGCCTCGGCGGAGATCCTCCCGGGCGGGGGCGAGGGACGTCTGCTCAGCTCCCTCGGCCAGGCCGACGCGCAGTCGGGTGTGCAGGCACTGGCCGGCACGGTCGGCCACACCACCGGGACCGTCACGGCCCTCAAGCCCAACCCGCTCGCGGGCACCGGCGTCGACCCGCTCGACAACGGCGTCGGCACCCAGGTCGCCGACTTCCAGCCGGTCGGCTCGAAGATGGTCACCGGCCCGGTGGCCCAGGCCCCGTCGGTGGGCGCCGTGCCGGTCGTCGGACAGCTGCTCGGGTCGGTGCGCTGACCCGGGCGCGTCCCGCGCACACGGAGAGCCGCGCCTCCCCCGGACGGAGGGGAGACGCGGCTCCGACCCGTGTGGGGCGCGTGCGGCGCCCCGGGCGGCTCAGTACGACGAGCCGGAGGCGCCCAGGGAGCCCGTCGGGTGCCAGACCGTCTTGGTCTCCAGGAAGGCCGTCATGCGGTCCGTGCCCGGTGTCGCCGACCAGTTGTCCACAGGCTGTGGACGAAGGACGCGCTTGAGGTTGTCCGCCGCCGCGACCTCCAGTTCCCTCGCCAGCTCCGCGTCGGCGCCCGCGAGGTCGATCGCGTTGACGTCCTGGTGCGCGGCGAGCGGCGCGGCGATCTCCGCCGTACGGCCGGACAGGACGTTCACGACACCGCCCGGCAGGTCGGAGGTGGCCAGCACCTCGCCGAGGGAGAGCGCCGGGAGCGGGGACTTCTCGCTCGCGATCACGACCGCCGTGTTGCCGGTCGCGATCACCGGGGCGATCACCGAGACCAGGCCCAGGAACGACGACTCCTGCGGGGCCAGGACGGCCACCACGCCGGTCGGCTCGGGGGAGGAGAGGTTGAAGTACGGGCCCGCCACCGGGTTGCCGCCGCCCACCACCTGGGCGATCTTGTCGGTCCAGCCCGCGTACCAGACCCAGCGGTCGATCGCCGCGTCGACCTGCGCGGCCGCCCTGGCCTTGGACAGGCCTTCGGCCTCGGCGACCTCGCGGACGAACTGCTCGCGGCGGCCCTCCAGCATCTCGGCGATGCGGTAGAGGATCTGGCCCCGGTTGTACGCGGTCGCGCCGGACCACGCCCCGAACGCCTTGCGCGCGGCCACGACCGCGTCACGGGCGTCCTTGCGGGACGACTGCGGAACGTTCGCCAGCCAGTTGCCCTTGGAGTCGCTCACCTCGTACACCCGGCCGCTCTCGGAACGCGGGAACTTGCCGCCCACGTACAGCTTGTAGGTCTTGAGGACCGAAAGCCGCGGTTCGGTCGTCGCCCCGGACTTCACTGACTTCTCGGAGTTCTCAGACATCGAGGTACGCCTCCAGGCCGTGCCGGCCGCCCTCGCGGCCGAAGCCCGACTCCTTGTAGCCGCCGAACGGCGAGGTCGGATCGAACTTGTTGAACGTGTTGGACCAGACGACACCGGCGCGCAGCTTGCTCGCCACCGCCAGGATCCGGGAGCCCTTCTCCGTCCAGATGCCCGCGGACAGCCCGTACGGGGTGTTGTTGGCCTTGGCGACGGCCTCGTCCGGGGTGCGGAAGGTGAGGACGGAGAGCACCGGGCCGAAGATCTCGTCACGGGCGATGGTGTGCGCCTGGGTGACGCCGGTGAACAGCGTCGGCGCGAACCAGTAGCCGCTCTCGGGAAGTTCGCAGGCGGGCGACCAGCGCTCGGCGCCCTCCGCCTCGCCCTTGTCGGCGAGCGCGGTGATCCGGGCCAGCTGCTCGGCGGAGTTGATCGCGCCGATGTCGGTGTTCTTGTCGAGCGGATCGCCCAGGCGCAGGGTGGAGAGCCTGCGCTTGAGGGAGTCCAGCAGCTCGTCGTGGATCGACTCCTGCACCAGCAGCCGCGAGCCCGCGCAGCAGACCTGGCCCTGGTTGAAGAAGATGCCGTTCACGATGCCCTCGACGGCCTGGTCGATCGGCGCGTCGTCGAAGACGATGTTGGCGCCCTTGCCGCCCAGTTCGAGGGTGAGCTTCTTGTCCGTGCCCGCGACCGTGCGCGCGATCGCCTTGCCGACGGCCGTGGAGCCGGTGAAGGCGACCTTGTTCACGTCCGGGTGCGCCACCAGCGCGGCGCCCGCGTCGCCGTAGCCGGGAAGGATGTTGACGACACCCTTCGGCAGGCCGGCCTGGCGGCAGATGTCCGCGAAGAACAGCGCGGACAGCGGGGTGGTCTCGGCGGGCTTGAGGACCACCGTGTTGCCGGTCGCCAGCGCCGGGGCGATCTTCCACGCCAGCATCAGCAGCGGGAAGTTCCACGGGATGACCTGGCCGGCCACGCCCAGCGGCTTCGGGGACGGCCCGCTGTGCCCATGCGTCGTCCTCCGGCCGAACCCGGCGTGGTCGAGCTTGTCCGCCCAGCCGGCGTAGTAGAAGAAGTACGCGGCCACCAGGGGCAGGTCCGCGTCCCGCGTCTCCCTGATCGGCTTGCCGTTGTCCAGCGTCTCCAGGACCGCCAGCTCACGGCTGCGCTCCTGGATGATGCGGGCGATGCGGAACAGGTACTTGGCGCGCTCGGAGCCGGGCAGCGCCGACCACTTCACGAAGGCCTTGCGGGCCGCCTTCACCGCGCGGTCCACGTCCGCCTCGCCGGCCTGGGCGACCTCGGACAGCACCTCCTCGGTGCTGGGGGAGACCGTCTTGAAGACCTTGCCGTCGGCGGCCTCGGCGAACTCGCCGTCGATGAACAGGCCGTAGGACGGCGCGATGTCGACGATCGAGCGGGACTCGGGCGCCGGTGCGTATGCGAAGGGAGAAGTCTGGTTTTCCATGTTCATGGGGTTCTCAGTCCACCGTCACGTAGTCGGGACCGGAGTAGCGGCCGGTGGCCAGCTTCTGGCGCTGCATCAGCAGGTCGTTCAGGAGCGAGGAGGCGCCGAAGCGGAACCAGTGGTTGTCCAGCCAGTCCCCGCCGACGGTCTCGTTGACCAGGACCAGGAACTTGATCGCGTCCTTGGAGGTGCGGATGCCGCCGGCCGGCTTCACACCGACCTGCACGCCGGTCTGCGCCCGGAAGTCGCGCACGGCCTCCAGCATCAGCAGGGTGTTGGCCGGGGTGGCGTTGACGGCGACCTTGCCGGTGGAGGTCTTGATGAAGTCGGCGCCCGCCAGCATGCCGAGCCAGCTCGCCCGGCGGATGTTGTCGTACGTCGACAGCTCGCCGGTCTCGAAGATGACCTTCAGGCGCGCGGCGCTCCCGCAGGTCTCCTTCACGGCGACGATCTCGTCGTACACCTTCAGGTACTTGCCGGCGAGGAACGCTCCGCGGTCGATGACCATGTCGATCTCGTCGGCGCCCGCGGCGACCGCTTCGCGCACGTCCGCCAGCTTCACGTCCAGCGGCGCCCGGCCGGCCGGGAAGGCGGTGGCGACCGAGGCGACCTTCACGGTCGAGCCGGCCACGGCCTCCTTCGCGGCGGCCACCATGTCGGGGTAGACGCAGACCGCGGCCGTGGCGGGGGCCGTACGGTCCGTCGGGTCGGGGTGGACCGCCTTGGCGCCGAGCGCCCGGACCTTGCCCGGGGTGTCCGCGCCTTCCAGCGTCGTCAGGTCGACCATCGAGATGGCGAGGTCGATGGCGTACGCCTTCGCGGTGGTCTTGATGGAACGGGTGCCGAGCGAGGCGGCACGGGCCTCCAGGCCGACCGCGTCGACACCGGGCAGCCCGTGCAGGAAGCGGCGCAGCGTGCTGTCGGACGCGGTGACGTCAGCGAGAGGGGGTGCAGTGGTGGGCATGGTCACCAGGCGAGCATATCTACGCGCGTAGCGGCTGTACACCCCCGGGATTGTCTTGTGACCAGCCCGATGTTCGCACGGTGCCCGCCCCGTCCTCGCGCACCGCGGATGAGAGCCCGTCCGGCCGTCGGGCAGAATCGGGACCATGACGACGCCCGAGCACGAACCCCCCGCGCCGCGACCTGCCGCCCCCGAGTTCAAGGACCGGGTCAACCGGTCGTCCGCAGGCATCGCGAGCGGTGTCCTGCTCCTCGCCGCCGTCGGGTGGCTGGGCATCGACGCGCTGGTGGTCGGCGAGGGCACCACCCCGTGGCTGGCCCTCGCCGGGATGATCCTCGTCGTGCCGCTCCTGGTCGCCTTCACCCTGCGGCCCGCCGTGTACGCCAACACCGACCGGCTGCGCATCCGCAACCCCTTCCGAGTGATCGTGCTGCCCTGGGGCCAGGTCTCCGGGCTGCGCTCCGGGTTCTCGAACGAGGTGTTCGACCAGTCCGGCACCAAGTACCAGCTCTGGGCGGTGCCCGTCTCGCTGCGGGGGCGCAAGCGGGCCGCACGGCGGCAGGCGCGGGCCGAGGCGGCGGGCGAGCGCGCGGTGGGCGCGGGCCGGGCCGGCGGACGCTCCGGCGGTGCCTTCGGGGTCGGGAACGCGGCCGACGACGGGCCCGTCCGCGCGGCGGGCGACCAGTTCATGGATGACCTGCGCGAGCTGCACGAGGCCCGCGAGCACGCCGAGACGGCGCAGGGCGAGGTGACCGTCCGCTGGGCGTACGAGATCGTGGGGCCGGCGGTGGCCGGTGCGGTG
This sequence comes from Streptomyces sp. NPDC088817, assembly GCF_044750345.1. Lineage (NCBI taxonomy): Bacteria > Bacillati > Actinomycetota > Actinomycetes > Kitasatosporales > Streptomycetaceae > Streptomyces > Streptomyces sp. NPDC088817. The sequence continues at coordinate 39,808 of NZ_JBIVJN010000004.1, read as the reverse complement.
GTGCTGGCGATTCTGATCGCCGTGGGGTGACGCGCGCGTCGGCGGCGCGGGTGTCGGCTGCGTGTGTGCCAGCCGTGTGTGTCGGCCGTGTGTGTCGTCCGGTGTCCTTTCGGACGTGTGTGCGGCGGGTGGCTTCCGCCGGAACGGGTGTCCCTCTCGGTGAGGGACACCCGTTTTCGTACGGGTCAGATGCCCGCCGCCGCCGACAGGTCCCGCTTGATCGACGCGAGCAGCTCGGTGGCCTTGGCGCGGGCCGCCGGGAGGTCGGCGTGGGTACCGACCGGGACCACGACCTCCAGGTAGCACTTCAGCTTGGGCTCCGTGCCGCTGGGACGGACGATCACGCGGGCACCGTCCAGGGTGTAGCGCAGGCCGTCGGTGGGCGGCAGCCGGTCCGTGCCCCGGGTGAGGTCCTCGGCGCGGGTCACGGGCAGGCCCGCGAGCGCGCTCGGGGGCTGCTCGCGCAGGCGGCGCATCGCGTCGGCGATCAGCGAGAGGTCCTGGACGCGGACCGAGAGCTGGTCGGTGGCGTGCAGGCCGTGCTCGACGGCGAGGTCGTCGAGCAGGTCCAGGAGGGTGCGGTCCTCCTGCTTGAGCCGCGAGGCCAGCTCGGTGATCAGCAGGGCGGCGGTGATGCCGTCCTTGTCGCGTACGCCGTCGGGGTCGACGCAGTAGCCGAGGGCCTCCTCGTAGCCGTAGCGCAGGCCCTCCACGCGGGCGATCCACTTGAAGCCGGTGAGGGTCTCCTCGTAGGGCAGGCCCGCCTTCTCGGCGATGCGGCCGAGGAGGGAGGAGGAGACGATCGACTCCGCGAAGGTGCCGGTCGCCCCGCGGGAGACCAGGTGGGCGGCGAGCAGGGCCCCCACCTCGTCGCCGCGCAGCATGCGCCAGTCGGCGCCGTCCTTGACGGCCACCGCGCAGCGGTCGGCGTCCGGGTCGTTGGCGACGACCAGATCCGGGTCGGTCGCGCGGGCCCTGGCGAACGCCAGGTCCATCGCACCGGGCTCCTCCGGGTTGGGGAACGCGACGGTCGGGAAGTCCGGGTCCGGCTCGGCCTGTTCGAGGACCAGCTCGGGGGCGGGGAAACCGGCCCGGGCGAACGCGGCGAGGAGGGTGTCCTTGCCGACGCCGTGCATCGCCGTGTAGACGGTGCGGGCCGTACGGGGCGAGCCGGGGGCGAGGACCGCGTCCGTGCGGGCGAGGTAGGCCTCCAGGACGGAGTCGTCGAGCGTCTCCCAGCCGGAGTCCGGACGGGGGACATCGTGGAGGCTCTTGATCGCGTCGATCTCGGCGGCGATCCCCGCGTCGGCGGGCGGCACGATCTGGGAGCCGTCGCCCAGGTAGACCTTGTAGCCGTTGTCGCGGGGCGGGTTGTGGCTGGCCGTGACCTCCACGCCCGCGACCGCGCCGAGGTGCCTGATGGCGAAGGCGAGGACGGGCGTGGGGAGGGGGTGCGGCAGCACGGCGGCGCGCAGGCCGGCGCCGGTCATGACGGCGGCGGTGTCACGGGCGAAGTCGGCGGACTTGTGTCGGGCGTCGTAGCCGACGACCACGAGGCCCGCGTTCTCGTCCCCATGAGCGGTGCCGTTCTTCTTCAGGTACGCGGCGAGGCCGGCCGCGGCGCGGATGACGACCGAGCGGTTCATGCGCATGGGGCCCGCGCCGAGTTCGCCGCGCAGGCCCGCGGTGCCGAACTGGAGGGTGCCGGCGAAGCGCGCGGTCAGCTCCTCGATGCTCTCGGGGGTCTCGGCTTCCAGGAGCCGGGCGAGTTCGTCACGGGTCTCGGTGTCGGGGTCCTCGGCCAGCCACGCCTTGGCCCGTGCGATGAGGTCGTCGTGCACGTTGGGGTCAGCCTCTCGTGTGTGTGTCTGCCCGGGGGCCTGCGGCGGTCGGTGCGCTTGCCTCCGGCGGTGGGTGCCGGTGCCTCCGGCGGTGGATGCGCTTGCCTCCGGCGGTCGCGTGCCGGTTTCTCCGGCGGTCGCGTGCCGGTTCCTCCGGCGGTCGCGTGCCGGTTCCTCCGGCGGGTGCCGGTTCCTCCGGCGGTCGGTGCCGGGGCGCCTGGGGTGCGTTGTGGGGCGGGGCCGTGGGGGTGGGTCCAGCCCGCCGCGCACGGGCGTACTGCCCAGAGTTCTCATGGGTGGACTGGGCAGAGACGAAGTATGCGGCGGGCTGTCGACCCACCCCCACGGCCCCTTCCGTCGTTCGGCGGCTTTCCCGTCGTCGTGGGGGCCGCTCGATGGGTGGGCCGGTGCCTGTTCGTGGTTCTACAGGCGGCCCAGGACCTGGGTCAGGAGGGAACCCATGCGGGTGGCGCTGTCGCGGCCGGCCTGGAGGACCTCCTCGTGGTTGAGGGGCTCGCCGGTCATGCCCGCGGCGAGGTTGGTCACCAGGGAGATGCCGAGGACCTCCGCGCCGGCCTCGCGGGCGGCGATGGCCTCCAGGACGGTGGACATGCCGACCAGGTCCGCGCCGATGGTGCGGGCCATGCGGATCTCCGCCGGCGTCTCGTAGTGCGGGCCGGGGAACTGGGCGTAGACGCCTTCCTCGAGGGTGGGGTCCACGTCCTTGCACAGCGCGCGCAGGCGCGGGGAGTACAGGTCGGTGAGGTCGACGAAGTTGGCGCCGACGATCGGCGAGGTGGCCGTCAGGTTGAGGTGGTCGCTGATCAGCACCGGCTGGCCGGGGCGCATGCCCTCGCGCAGGCCGCCGCAGCCGTTGGTGAGCACGATCGTCTTGCAGCCGGCCGCTACGGCGGTGCGCACGCCGTGGGCCACGGCGGCCACGCCCCGGCCCTCGTAGTAGTGGGTGCGGCCCAGGAAGACCAGCGCGCGGCTGTCCCCGATGGTGTACGAGCGGATCTTGCCGCCGTGGCCCTCGACCGCCGGCGGCGGGAATCCGGGCAGCTCGGTGACCTGGAACTCGGCGTCGGGGGTTCCCAGGGCGTCGACGGCCGGTGCCCAGCCGGACCCCATCACGAGGGCGACGTCGTGGGACTCGGCACCCGTGAGTTCGCGCAGGCGCGCGGCGGCGGCGTCGGCGGCGGCGTACGGGTCGCCCTGGATGTCGTCCGGAAGGAGAGATGCGTTCACGCGGATGAGCGTAGCCGGTATTCGCCTACGCGCGTAGATGCCTGTGGTCACGGCAATGCGATCGTTGTCTTGTCGTTTCCGACGAGGGGGCGCATCCTGGACGGCCCGTACGTGGGTCGGGTCAGGCCTCCAGGAGGCCCGCGCTGCCGCTCAGCAGGGGCGTTTCCGCAGTTCCATCACGTAGTCGTGGGGTGCTCCCGCCGACTCCGCCGCGTCCGCGATCTCGCCGAGATAGCGGGCGGAGGGGAGACCGCCCTCGTAGCCGTCGAGGACGTAGGCCCAGGCCTGGTCCTCGCCGTCCAGGGTGTGGACGCGCACGCGTGCCCGCCGGTAGACGCCGAGCCCCACGCCCACCCAGCGGTCGAGGGAGTCCTCGTCCATCGGGGCGATGTCGTACAGGGCCACGAAGACCTGGGAGATCGGATCCTCCACAAGGGTCGCCAGCGCGCCCTCCCAGCCCATCTGCTCCCCGCCGAAGGTCAGCCGCCAGCCGTTCAGCCAGCCCGTGGCACGCAGCGGTGAGTGCGGGGCGCGGCGGGACATCAGCCGCGCGTCCAGATTGCCGGCGTACGCGGCATAGAGCGACATGCGTCGAGCGTACGGCAGCCGCGCACCCGTCTCACGGGTCCCACGGGCAACGCGGGACCACCGCGCCGCGCCCCGGGGCCGTAGCACCTTGAACGGTGCGGGACAATGGAGTACGTGACTCGGATCGTGATCATCGGTGGTGGACCCGGCGGCTACGAAGCGGCGCTGGTGGCGGCGCAGCTCGGCGCGGAGGTGACCGTCGTCGACTGCGACGGTCTGGGCGGAGCGTCGGTGCTGACCGACTGCGTGCCGTCGAAGACCCTTATCGCTACGGCCGAGGTGATGACCACCTTCGACTCGTCGTACGACGAACTGGGCATCACCGTCGCCGACGGCGGCCCCGCCGAGGCCTCGCCCGAGGACCGGGCCGCCCGGGTGGTGGGCGTCGACCTGGGGAAGGTCAACCGACGGGTGAAGCGGCTGGCGCTCGCCCAGTCCCACGACATCACCGCGTCCGTGACGCGGGCCGGCGCCCGGGTCATGCGCGGGCGCGGCCGGCTGGAGGGCATGCAGGCGCTCGACGGGTCGCGCACGGTCGTCGTCAGGGCGGCCGACGGGAGCGAGGAGCGGCTCACCGCGGACGCCGTGCTGATCGCGACCGGCGGCCACCCGCGCGAGCTGCCCGACGCCCAGCCGGACGGCGAGCGCATCCTCAACTGGACCCAGGTCTACGACCTCGACGAGCTGCCCGAGGAGCTCATCGTGGTCGGCTCGGGCGTCACCGGCGCCGAGTTCGCGGGCGCCTACCAGGCGCTCGGCTCGAAGGTCACCCTGGTGTCCTCCCGCGACCGCGTGCTGCCGGGCGAGGACCCGGACGCGGCCGCCGTCCTGGAGGACGTCTTCCGCCGCCGCGGCATGAACGTCATGGCGCGTTCGCGGGCCGCCGCGGCCAAGCGGGTCGGGGACCGTGTGGAGGTGACGCTGGCGGACGGCCGGGTCATCGAGGGCAGCCACTGTCTGATGGCCGTCGGCGCCATCCCCAACAGCGCCGGACTCGGCCTGGAGGAGGCCGGCGTCAAGCTGCGCGATTCCGGTCACATCTGGACCGACAAGGTGTCCCGGACGACGGCTCCGGGCGTGTACGCGGCCGGCGACGTGACCGGTGTCTTCGCGCTGGCGTCGGTGGCGGCGATGCAGGGACGCATCGCGATGTACCACTTCCTGGGCGACGCGGTGGCCCCGCTGAACCTGAAGACGGTCTCCTCCAACGTCTTCACCGACCCCGAGATCGCCACCGTCGGCTACTCCCAGGCCGACGTGGACGCGGGCAAGATCGACGCCCGTTGTGTGAAGCTGCCGCTGCTGCGCAACCCGCGCGCCAAGATGCAGGGCATCCGGGACGGCTTCGTCAAGATCTTCTGCCGGCCGGGCACGGGGATCGTGGTCGGCGGCGTGGTCGTGGCCCCGCGCGCCTCGGAACTGATCCACCCCATCTCGATCGCCGTCGACAACAACCTGACGGTCGAACAGATCGCGAACGCGTTCACCGTGTATCCCTCGCTGTCGGGCTCGATCGCCGAGGTGGCACGGCAGTTGCACACGCGCAAGGCGACCGGCGAGGCGTAGGGGCCCGGCGTACGGTTCCGACTCCCCGGCGGTCACGGGGAGTTGTGGACCATGCCGGTGGCACGAGCGAACGGAACAGGTCCTATACCACCTCGCCCCCTGCCCTGCGAACAACTTCTGCTATTCGGCGCAAACTGCTGAAAGCAGACGGTCGCTGGGGTTACTGTCAGTTTCGTGTTCGCTGCTGAACGTCGCCAATTGATCCTCGAAATGGTGCGAGCGAACGGTGCCGTGTCGCTCCGTGAACTCGCCCGCGTCGTCCAGACCTCCGAAGTGACCGTACGGCGGGACGTGCGGGCGCTGGAGGCCGAAGGACTCCTCGACCGCCGGCACGGCGGTGCGGTACTTCCGGGTGGGTTCACCCGTGAGTCCGGCTTCCCGCAGAAGTCGCATCTCGCGACCGCGGAGAAGACGGCCATCGCCGACCTCGCCGCGGGCCTCGTCGAAGAGGGCGAGGCGATCGTCGTGGGCGCGGGTACGACCACTCAGGAGCTGGCCCGCCGGCTCGCCCGGGTGCCCGGCCTGACCGTCGTCACCAACTCCCTGCTGGTCGCCCAGGCGCTGGCCCACGCCAACCGCGTGGAGGTCGTGATGACCGGCGGCACGCTGCGCGGCTCCAACTACGCGCTCGTCGGGTCCGGGGCCGAGCAGTCGCTGCACGGGCTGCGGGTCTCCAAGGCCTTCCTGTCGGGGAGCGGACTGACCGCGGAGCGCGGCCTGTCCACGTCCAACATGCTGTCGGCGTCCGTCGACCGGGCCCTGGTGCAGGCCGCCGCGGAGGTGGTGGTCCTCGCCGACCACTCCAAGCTCGGTACGGACACGATGTTCCAGACCGTCCCGACCGATCTCATCACCCGCCTGGTGACGGACGACCCCCCGGCCCACGACGACCGCGCGGCCACCGAGCTCCAGGCCCTCGCCGACCAGGGTGTCCAGATCGCCGTGGCCGGCGGTGCGGGAAACCCGGCGGCGGACCAGCCCCCGCCGCGCGACCGCCGCCGTGAGGTGCCCCTCCCGGGCCCCCGCCGCACCCAGCCGCCGAGCGCGAACCTCCGTCCGGCGTCCCTGGGCGGGGACCAGAACGGCACGGAGCGCCCGGCCGCGCGGGTGGCGGACCTCCGGAGGCGCTGAGGGCCTCGCCGCCCCTGGGGGAGGCCGGGTAGGGCTTCGGGCCGTGCCGGGGGAGGACCGCGGCCCGTCTCGCCCCGGAAAAGCACGGAGCCCGGCGGGCCGCTCGCGCGGCTCGCCGGGCTCCTGCGGGTGCTGCGGGAGATCAGTCCTTGATCTCGCAGACGACGGCGCCGGAGGTGAGGGAGGCGCCGACCTCGGCGGACAGGCCCTTGATGGTGCCGCTGCGGTGGGCGTTCAGGGGCTGCTCCATCTTCATGGCCTCCAGGACGACGACCAGGTCGCCCTCCTTGACCTCCTGGCCCTCCTCGACGGCGACCTTGACGATGGTGCCCTGCATCGGGGAGGCGAGGGTGTCGCCGGAGGCGACCGGGCCGGACTTCTTCGCGGCGCGGCGCTTGGGCTTGGCGCCCGCGGCGAGCCCGGTGCGGGCCAGCGACATGCCCAGCGACGTGGGCAGGGAGACCTCGAGGCGCTTGCCGCCGACCTCGACGACGACGGTCTCGCGGCCCGCGTCCTCGTCGGCGTCGGTCTCGGCGAGGGCGGTGAAGGGCTTGATCTCGTTGACGAACTCGGTCTCGATCCAGCGGGTGTGGACCGTGAACGGGGCGCTGGATCCGGTCAGTTCCGGGGCGAACGCCGGGTCGGTGACCACCGCGCGGTGGAAGGGGATGGCGGTGGCCATGCCCTCGACCTGGAACTCCTCCAGGGCCCGGGCGGCCCGCTGGAGGGCCTCCTTGCGGGTGCGGCCGGTCACGATCAGCTTGGCCAGCAGGGAGTCCCAGGCCGGGCCGATGACGCTGCCGGACTCCACGCCCGCGTCCAGGCGGACGCCGGGGCCGGAGGGCCCGGCGAAGTTCGTCACGGTGCCGGGGGCCGGCAGGAAGTTGCGGCCCGGGTCCTCGCCGTTGATGCGGAACTCGAAGGAGTGGCCGCGCAGCGGCGGGTCGTCGTAGCCGAGTTCCTCGCCGTCGGCGATGCGGAACATCTCGCGCACCAGGTCGAAGCCGGCGACCTCCTCGGTGACCGGGTGCTCGACCTGGAGGCGGGTGTTGACCTCCAGGAAGGAGATCGTGCCGTCCTGGCCGACCAGGAACTCGCAGGTGCCGGCGCCGACGTAGCGGGCCTCCTTCAGGATCGCCTTGGAGGCGCGGTACAGCTCGGCGACCTGCTCCTCGGACAGGAACGGCGCCGGGGCCTCCTCGACCAGCTTCTGGTGGCGGCGCTGGAGGGAGCAGTCACGCGTGGAGACGACGACCACGTTGCCGTGGCGGTCGGCCAGGCACTGGGTCTCCACGTGGCGGGGCCGGTCCAGGTAGCGCTCGACGAAGCACTCGCCGCGGCCGAAGGCGGCCACGGCCTCGCGCACGGCGGAGTCGTACAGCTCGGGGACCTCGTCCAGGGTGCGGGCGACCTTCAGGCCGCGCCCGCCGCCGCCGAAGGCGGCCTTGATGGCGATCGGCAGGCCGTGCTCCTCGGCGAAGGCCACGACCTCCTCGGCGCCGGAGACGGGGTCGGGGGTGCCGGCCACCAGGGGGGCGCCGGCGCGCTGGGCGATGTGCCTCGCAGCGACCTTGTCGCCGAGGTCGCGGATGGCCTGCGGCGGCGGGCCGATCCAGATCAGGTCGGCGTCCAGCACGGCCTGGGCGAATTCGGCGTTCTCCGAGAGGAAGCCGTATCCGGGGTGGATCGCGTCCGCGCCCGACTCCTTCGCGGCCTTCAGCACCTTGTCGATGTCCAGGTAGCTGGTGGCCGGGGTGTCACCGCCCAGGGCGAACGCCTCATCCGCGGCGCGGACATGCAGAGCGTCCCGATCCGGGTCGGCGTAGACGGCCACGCTCGCGATACCGGCGTCCCGGCAGGCCCGGGCAACGCGGACAGCGATTTCGCCACGGTTGGCGATGAGCACCTTGCGCACGATTGAGGCTCCCTCCTTGAAACAAGCCGAGTTTAGGGACTGCCGACACGGCACTTCGACCCGTCCCCGATGGTGAGCTTGCCCACACGGAGCGTGATCCGAGGCGCGCTCGACTCGCGAAATCCCTTGTCGCATCGCTGTACGCAGGACTCCTCCGGAAAACCCTAGCCCTCCCATGTGGCCAAGGTCTCTGTGAGGGCGTGCTGCGACGCACTTCGTTTCTTTGTGGAGTCCCTACGAATGGCCCAATGATTCTTTGCCGGTGGCAGGACTCTTGTCCCCGGGTTTACCCGTTAGTAGCGTTCAGGATGCTGAAGAGGACGCGTGGCCCGAAGGGCCTCCTTGAGGGGCGGTGGCCGGGTGACGGGTGGGCGGTACTCGCGGTAACAGGGCTCCGGACGGAGCGGCAGTCGGAAGTGGGTGGGACCGGTGGTGCGCAGACCGGTGGCGTGGGTGGTGGCGCTCGTGCTCTTCGCCGAGGCGCTCGGCGTGGCGGGGCTGAACTGGTTCCTCGGGGTGGTCGTGCACCGGCAGAGGATGTCCCTGGCCGGCCTGGACCCGAACGTCATGTCGGCCTCGTCGAAGGCCGGCGGTCTGGTCTTCGGCCTCTACTTCGCCCAGTGCGGCCTGGTCGCCCTGCTCGTGGCGCTACGGGGCCGCCGCCCGGCCGGCGCCGGACGCGTCCTGCTGATCAGCGCGGCCGTGGTGCACGGCCTCCTCGGCGCGTTCGCCTGGGGGCTGGTGGGCCGACGGGCGTTCCTGTTCATGGTGGTGGTGCTCGGCCTCATCGTGCTGCTGCTGATGACGCACGACCACGAGGAGGGGCCGGCGGGCGAGGCGCGGGAGGGCCGTCCCGGGAACGCGGGCGGACCCGGGGCCGAAGCGGCCCCCGGCTCCGGGAGCACCGCCGGTCCGCTGGACCTCACGAAGCGGACGGATCACGTACGCGAGGCGCCGCCCGCGCCCCTCACCCCTCCTCCGGCGGAGGCCCGTACCCCCTGATCAGTCCGCGGCGGGTGCCCACAGCTCGGTGATGCCCACGCCGAGGTCGGCCAGCAGGCGGCGCACCAGGGGCAGGCTGATGCCGATGACGTTGCCGTGGTCGCCGTCGATGCCGTCGATGAAGGGCGCCGAACGGCCGTCCAGGGTGAAGGCGCCGGCCACGTACAGAGGCTCGCCCGAGGCGACGTACGCGGCGATCTCCTCGTCGGTCGGCTCGCCGAAGCGGACCACGGTGGAGGCGGTGGCGGAGGCGTGCCGCCCGCTCTCCGTGTCCCAGACGCAGTGCCCGGTCTGGAGGGTGCCGGCCCGGCCGCGCATCGCCTTCCAGCGGGCGGTGGCCTCCTCGGCGTCGGCGGGCTTGCCCAGGGCGTGGCCGTCGAGGTCGAGCACGGAGTCGCAGCCGATCACGAGCGCGCCCCGGACCTCCGGGCGGGCCGCCACCACGGAGGCCTTCGCCTCGGCGAGGGCGAGCGCGAGTTCGGCGGGGGTGGGCGCGGTGACCGCGTCCTCGTCGACGCCGCTCACGATGACCTCCGGGTCGAGCCCGGCCTGCCGGAGCAGCCCGAGCCGGGCGGGGGACTGGGAGGCGAGCACGAGTCGGCGGCGCGGCTGGTCTGTCATACGGTCAGCGTATCGGCGGCGGCTCCTCCGCCTCACCTCACGCCGATCACGAACATGGCCAGCACCATGGCCAGCGCCATGAGAACGCCGAGCCGCCGCAACATGTCCTGCATGTCACGCAGTTCCTTCGGCGGCTCGTTCTCGGGGTCGGACCACAGCATCCCCCGATCGTGCGCCCGGGGCGGTGCCGCGCGCCTGAGTACGCGTACTCAACTTCGGCCGGCGTCCGGCCCCGGGCTCAGCCCGGCCAGTAGGTCCGGGCCCAGGACGCCGGTCCCGGCGACGGCACCCGCCGCGCGGCGATCCGGGACGGGTCGGACCACGCGTCCCGGTGGCCGGGGCCCGCGCCGGACGGCGCATCCGCGGCCGCCACGGCGCGGGCCCGGACCACCGCCAGGGCGGCGGCGAGCTCCTCCGGGGTCGGGTTGCCTCGTACGACCTTGATCACAGCGGCTCCTTACAGGGGGATGTTGCCGTGCTTCTTCGGAGGCAGTGATTCCCGCTTGGTGCGCAGTTGACGCAGGCCGCGCACGAGGTGGGACCGGGTGTCCGAGGGCTTGATCACCGCGTCGACGTAGCCGCGTTCGGCCGCGACGTAGGGGTTGAGGAGCGCGTCCTCGTACTCCTGGATCAGCCGGGCGCGGCTCGCCTCGGCGTCGCCCGCCGCCTCGGCCTCGGCGATCGTGCGGCGGTGCAGGATGTTGACCGCGCCCTGGGCGCCCATGACGGCGATCTGGGCGGTCGGCCAGGCCAGGTTGAGGTCGGCGCCCAGGTGCTTGGAGCCCATGACGTCGTAGGCGCCGCCGAAGGCCTTGCGGGTGATCACCGTGATCAGCGGGACCGTGGCCTCGGCGTAGGCGAAGATCAGCTTGGCGCCGCGGCGGATGATGCCGGTGTGCTCCTGGTCGACGCCGGGGAGGAAGCCGGGCACGTCGACGAAGGTGAGCACGGGCACGTTGAAGGCGTCGCAGGTCCGTACGAAGCGGGCGGCCTTCTCGGAGGCGTCGATGTCCAGGCAGCCGGCGAACTGCATCGGCTGGTTGGCGACGATGCCGACCGGGTGGCCCTCCACCCGCCCGAACCCGGTGAGGATGTTCGGCGCGAACAGCGGCTGGGTCTCCAGGAACTCGGCGTCGTCCAGGACGTGCTCGATCACCGTGTGCATGTCGTAGGGCTGGTTCGCGCTGTCCGGGACGACCGTGTCCAGCTCCAGGTCCTCGGCCGAGACGGCCACGTCGGCCTCCTCGGGGAAGACCGGCGCCTCGGCGAGGTTGTTCGAGGGCAGGTACGACAGCAGCTGCTTGACGTACTCGATCGCGTCCTTCTCGTCGCCCGCCATGTGGTGGGCCACGCCGGAGGCGGTGTTGTGGGTGCGGGCGCCGCCCAGTTCCTCGAAGCCGACGTCCTCGCCGGTGACCGTCTTGATGACGTCCGGGCCGGTGATGAACATGTGCGAGGTCTGGTCGACCATGATCGTGAAGTCGGTGATCGCCGGCGAGTAGACCGCGCCTCCCGCGCACGGGCCCACGACCAGGCTGATCTGCGGGATCACCCCGGAGGCGTGGGTGTTGCGGCGGAAGATCTCCCCGTACGCGCCGAGGGAGGCGACCCCCTCCTGGATCCGGGCGCCGCCCGAGTCGTTGATCCCGATGACCGGGCAGCCGGTCTTCAGGGCGAAGTCCATCACCTTGACGATCTTCTGTCCGTAGACCTCGCCGAGCGCGCCGCCGAAGACCGTGAAGTCCTGCGAGAACACCGCGACCGGGCGGCCGTCGACCATGCCGTAGCCGGTGACGACGCCGTCCCCGTAGGGCCGGTTCTGCTCCAGGCCGAAGTTGGTGGAACGGTGCCGGGCGAACTCGTCCAGCTCGACGAACGACCCCTCGTCGAGCAGCAGTTCGATCCGCTCGCGGGCCGTCAGCTTCCCCTTGGCGTGCTGCTTCTCCACGGCACGCTCGGAGCCGGCGTGCGTCGCCGCCAGGACGCGGCGCTGAAGATCCGCGATCTTGCCCGCGGTCGTGTGAATGTCGATCTCTTGGCGCTCTGGCTCGGACATCGGGATCGCGGCTCCCTGCCTGCTCACAAGGGGGGACGGTTACTCATCCGTAGCGTAGTAGGGGGTCCGCCGATCGGCAGTGCGGCGTTTCCCACACCTAGGGTGGCTTGCATGACGCCGCGAGATGCCGCAGACGACAATCCCGACAACGCGCCGCACGACAGCCGCTGGTCCGATCTCGACCGCCCGCCCCTGAACGCCGGTGCGCTGCGGCGCGGCCTGGTACGCGCGGGCGGGCTGTGGTCCGAGGTGGACGTGGTGCCGAGCACCGGCTCCACCAACACGGACCTGGTGGCCCGGGCCGTCGCCGGGAAGGCGGCCGAGGGAGCCGTCCTGGTCGCCGAGGAGCAGACCTCCGCCCGGGGCCGCCTGGACCGCCGCTGGACGGCCCCGCCCCGCTCCGGCCTGTTCTTCTCGGTGCTGCTGCGGCCCGGCGAGGTGGACGTGGCCCGCTGGGGCTGGCTGCCGCTGCTCACCGGCGTCGCGGTGGCCACGGGCCTGTCCCGGGCCGCCGGGGTCGACACGGCGCTGAAGTGGCCGAACGACCTGCTCGTGACGGTCGGCGGCGAGGAACGCAAGGCCGGCGGCATCCTGGCCGAGCGGGCCGGGGAGGACGCGGTGGTCATCGGCATCGGCATCAACGTCTCGCTGCGGAAGGACGAGCTCCCGGTCCCGCTGGCCGGCTCCCTCGCGCTCGCCGGAGCCGTGAGCACCGACCGCGATCCACTGCTGCGGTCGGTCCTGCGCTCCCTGGAGGAGTGGTACGGCCGGTGGCGGGCGGTGGACGGCGACGCGGCCGCGAGCGGTCTCCAGGAGGCGTACGCGGCGGGCTGTGCGACGCTCGGCCGGGTGGTCCGGGCGGAACTGCCGGGCGACCGGTCGGTGGTCGGGGAGGCCGTCGCGGTGGACGGGGACGGCCGTCTGGTCATCGCCACCGAAGCGGGTGCGCAGGAGCCGGTCGGCGCGGGCGACATCGTGCATCTGCGCCCCGCGTGAACCGCCCGGCGAGCGGCGGCCGGGATGCCGGGCGCGGCCGCGCACGGTAACGGTGGGGGTGCGGGAGCCGCGGAACGGCGCTCGTGCGATGCCGGAACAGTGCCGGTCAGCTCCACCGCGGACCGCACCGCCGGGTCCGCTCTCGGCGGAACCTGACGGAGTGAGCTGGCGCACACCTGCCGTAGAGTTGAGGCCGGTCGATACCTGACCGTGGCAGATCGGAAGGGCAGCAGGCGTGACCGTCGACGACACGGGCTCCGGCGCGGACGCGGACGGCCCGGAGGAGCCTCCGCCATTCTCGTCCTCGCACGAGCAGGAGGACCCGGACGCCGCCGATGCCGGCGGACACCCTCTCGCGCTGCGTCTCGAACAGCTCATCCTGGGCGCGGAGCGGCGCTACACCCCGTTCCAGGCGGCCCGCAGCGCCGGCGTCTCCATGGAGCTGGCCTCACGCTTCTGGCGGGCCATGGGCTTCGCCGACATAGGCCAGGCCAGGGCGCTCACGGAGGCCGACGTGCTGGCCCTGCGGCGGCTCGCCGGTCTGGTCGAGGCGGGGCTGCTCAGCGAGGCCATGGCGGTGCAGGTGGCGCGGTCCACCGGGCAGACCACCGCCCGTCTGGCCGAATGGCAGATGGACTCCTTCCTGGAGGGCCTGACCGAGCCGCCCGAGCCCGGGATGACGCGCACCGAGGTGACGTACCCGATCGTCGAGCTGCTGCTGCCCGAGCTGGAGGAGTTCCTGGTCTACGTCTGGCGCCGCCAGCTCGCCGCCTCGGCCGGCCGGGTCGTGCAGGCCGCCGACGACGAGGAGATGGTCGACCGGCGGCTGGCCGTGGGCTTCGCCGACCTCGTCGGCTTCACCCGGCTGACCCGACGCATGGAGGAGGAGGAACTCGGCGAGCTCGTCGAGGCGTTCGAGACGACCTCGGCCGACCTGGTGGCCGCGCGCGGCGGGCGGCTCATCAAGACGCTCGGCGACGAGGTGCTGTACGCCGCCGACGACGCCGGCACGGCGGCGGACATCGCGCTGCGGCTGGTCGAGACGATGGCCCACGACGAGACGATGCCGGAGCTGCGCGTGGGCATGGCGTTCGGCACGGTCACCACTCGTATGGGCGATGTGTTCGGCACCACCGTCAACCTCGCCTCCCGGCTCACCTCGATAGCTCCACGCGACGCCGTCCTGGTGGACAGCGCCTTCGCCGAGGAGCTGATCCGCACCGGGGACGCCCCGGCGTCCGAGGCGGAGGCGGCCGAGGCCGCGGCGACGGCGGAGAAGGAGGGCGAGGAGCCGCCGGTGTACCGGTTCGCCCTTCAGCCGATGTGGCAGCGCCCGGTGCGCGGTCTGGGTGTGGTCGAGCCCTGGCTGCTCACCCGGCGCAACGGCGGGCCCGCGTAACCGGCGGTCGAGGAGCGGTTCAGCGGGCCGGTTCGGCCCCGACGCCGACGCACAGCCCGATGACCGGCAGACATAGGCTCCCCCCTCCGCCGGAGGGCGGGGCGGGGGGCTGCGTGCTCCGGCTCGGGGTCGGTGCGGGGCGCGGAGCCGGGGCCGTGGTGGCGGACGGCCGTGGCGCGTCCGCGGTGGGATCAGGGTGTTCCGGCGGGTCCGTGTCCTCGACGTCCTCGGGAGGCGCCGCCGGGACGGTCGTGGTCTCCGGGAGCGCCGAGGGCCCCGCTGCGGCCGCCGAGGACGGGGAAGCCGTCGGCACGGCGCTCGGCTCCGTGACCGGTGCGCCGCTCACTCCGCCCAGGGGGACGTTCGCCGAGGGCGCGGCGGTCGTACGGGGCGCGACGGAGGTGCCGGTGGGGGGTCCGGCGGAGCGGCCGGAGCCGTTGCCCGGGGCCGCGTGGGGCTCGGCCTCCGCGGTGCCCGGACCGCCGAACCCGGACTCGGGCGCCAGCCGTACGAGGCTCAGCACACCGGCGGCCACCGCGAGCCCTCCGGCGGCCAGCAGCGCCTTGCGGGGCCGGCGCCTGCGGTGCCGCCCGCGGGCACCGGGGCCCCCGCCCGTCTCCTCTATGCCTGTCGTGTCGTCGTTGTCGTCGTTGTCGTCGTTGTCGTCGTTGTCGGCGGATTGCCGGACTGTGGCCGTGTGCGTCGTCATCGCCGTCCTCCCCGATGCGCTCGCGCCCCCGATGCGCCATGGCGGACGCACGTTATGCGCTCTCCGGGGTGTTCGGCGGGGGTTGGGCGAGGATGTCACTCGAACGGGGTGCCGGGTCTCGACAACGGGGCCGCGCCTGTAACCCGCCCGCCCTTCCCCCGGCGCGGGCCCTGCTGCGATGATCGGGCCTGGTTTCTTGTTAACCCACGTTAACCAGGAGGGTGTCATGAGCGAGGAGCGGTTCGGCGAGTTCGTGCTGGTGCGGCGGCACGAGTACGTCGCGGAGCTCGTCCTGGACCGGCCCGGGGCGATGAACGCCGTGTCCACTGACATGGCGCGGTCGATCGCCGCGGCCTGCGCGGCGCTCGCCGCCGACCGGGACGCGCGCGTGGTCGTCCTGACGTCCTCGCACGAGCGGGCGTTCTGCGTCGGGGCCGACCTGAAGGAGCGCAACTCCTTCAGCGACGCCGACCTGGTGCGCCAGCGCCCGGTCGCACGCGGGGCGTACACCGGCGTACTGGAACTGCCCATGCCGACGATCGCCGCGGTGCACGGGTTCGCGCTCGGCGGCGGCTTCGAGCTGGCCCTGTCCTGCGATGTGATCGTGGCCGACCGTACGGCCGTGGTGGGGCTGCCGGAGGTCTCGGTGGGGGTGATCCCCGGCGGCGGCGGTACGCAGTTGCTGCCCCGGCGGGTGGGTGCCGCCCGGGCCGCCGAGCTGATCTTCACCGCGCGTCGGCTGGAGGCGCCGGAGGCGGCCGAGCTGGGCCTCGTGGACAGCCTGGTGGACGAGGGCCGCGACCGCGAGGAGGCCCTGGAGCTGGCCTCCCGGATGGCGGCGAACTCCCCGATCGGGCTGCGCGCCGCCAAGCGCGCGCTGCGACTCGGCCACGGCCTCGACCTCCGGGCCGGCCTGGAGGTCGAGGACGCGGCCTGGCGCTCGGTCGCCTTCTCGGCGGACCGCGCGGAGGGAGTGGCGGCCTTCAACGAGAAGCGCAGCCCCCAGTGGCCGGGGGAGTGAGCCTCCCCACATGCGGGCCGATGTCTCGATTCGGGCGAAACATCCCTAGCCTGGGGTGATGGGCGAGAACAGGCGGCTGGCGGCCGTGGTGGCGCTGGCGCAGGGGATGGCCGCGGCGCAGACCTCGCGTGAGTCGTGGCGGGCGGCCGCGCTCGGCGCGTGCCGGGCGCTGGAGGGCAGTTTCGCCGCGCTCTCGGTGTGGGAGCGCGCGCACGGTCGGCTGCGGGTCCTGGTGAACGTGGGGGACCTGGCGCCGGAGGAGCGGGAGTTCCCGGACGACGAGGCCTATCCGGTGCACCAGTTCCCGGAGATCACCGAGTTCCTGCACGAGCGGTGGGCCTCGGGCGGTGAACCCGACGCCTGGGTGGAGACCGCCGACGGCGCGGCCGCGGGCCACCCCGGCTACAGCCACCAGCGCGTGGCCGCGCTGCGCCGGCGCGGGCGCGGCAGCTGCGTGGTCGCGCCGATCGTGCAGCACGGACGCGCCTGGGGCGAGCTCTACGTCGCCCGCCCGGTCGGCCTCCCCCTCTTCGGCCGGTCCGACGCCGACTTCGCCACCGTGCTGGCCGCCGTGGTCGCCGCCGGGCTCGCCCAGAGCGAGCGGCTGGAGGCGGCCCGCAGGCTGGCGTTCACGGACGCGCTGACCGGGCTCGCCAACCGCCGTGCCGTCGACGTGATGCTCGACGAGGCGATCGAGCGGCACCGGCTGGACGGGGTCGCCGTCAGCCTGGTCGTCTGCGACCTCAACGGGCTCAAGCAGGTCAACGACACCCTCGGCCACGCCGTCGGCGACCGGCTCCTCGAACGGTTCGGCTCCGTGCTGTCGCTGTGCGGCGCGATGGTGCCGGGCGCCCTCGTGGCACGGCTCGGCGGCGACGAGTTCTGCCTGGTCGCGGTCGGGCCGCCGGCCGACGAGGTGATCAAGGCGGCCGACGAGCTGTGCCGGCGCGCGGCCGAGCTGGAGCTGGGCGAGGGCGTCGCCTGCGGGGTCGCCTCGACCGAGCACGCGATCGGGCCGGTACCGTCGGCCCGGCGGCTGTTCCGGCTCGCCGACGCCGCCCAGTACCGGGCGAAGGCGCTGCGCGCCGACCGGCCCGTGGTCGCGGGCCGCGAGGGCTCCCAGGACCCCGTCGTCCGCCTCGCCGACGCGCCCCCGCCCGTACCGGAGGCCCCGGCGGAGCGGCGCCGCTTCCGGGGCCGCACGCCCTGAGCGACGCCGGGTGTCCCGCCCGCGCGTTGTAAGAGTCACTCCCGGCACCCACTAGTGACATCTTCGCATTCACTGCGTACGCTCCTGAATATGGATATGCATACTGTGGTGGTGGGGACGTCGGGGGTCACCGCGTCCGACGTTCTCGCGGTGGCGCGCGGCGGCGCCCGTGTCGAGCTCCCCGACGAGACGGTGGCGGCCCTGGCGGCGGCGCGGGAGATCGTGGACGCGCTGGCGGCCAAGCCCGAACCCGTCTACGGCGTCAGCACCGGTTTCGGCGCCCTGGCGACCCGGCACATCAGCCAGGAGCTGCGCACCCAGCTCCAGCGCAACATCGTCCGCTCGCACGCCGCCGGCCTGGGCCCGAGGGTCGAGCGCGAGGTCGTACGGGCGCTGATGTTCCTGCGGCTGAAGACCGTGTGCTCCGGCCACACCGGCGTGCGCCCCGAGGTGGCCCGGACCATGGCCGACGTGCTCAACGCCGGTATCACCCCGGTCGTGCACGAGTACGGCTCCCTCGGCTGCTCCGGCGACCTCGCCCCACTGTCCCACTGCGCCCTCGCCCTCATGGGCGAAGGCGACGCGGAGGGCCCCGACGGCGTGGTGCGCCCGGCCGGCGAGCTGCTCGCCGAGCACGGCATCGAGCCCGTCGAGCTGCGCGAGAAGGAGGGCCTGGCCCTCCTCAACGGCACCGACGGCATGCTCGGCATGCTGATCATGGCCCTCGCCGACCTCGACGCCCTGTACAAGTCCGCCGACATCACCGCCGCCCTCAGCCTGGAGGCGCTGCTCGGCACGGACAAGGTCCTCGCCCCCGAGCTGCACGCCATCCGCCCGCATCCGGGACAGGGCGCGTCCGCCGCCAACATGCTGGCCGTGCTCAAGGGTTCCGGCCTCACCGGGCACCACCAGGGCGACGCGCCCCGCGTGCAGGACGCCTACTCCGTGCGCTGCGCCCCGCAGGTCGCCGGCGCCGGCCGCGACACCCTCGCGCACGCCCGCCTGGTCGCCGAGCGCGAACTGGCCGCCGCCGTCGACAATCCCGTCGTGCTGCCCGACGGGCGGGTGGAGTCCAACGGCAACTTCCACGGCGCCCCGGTCGCCTACGTGCTGGACTTCCTCGCCATCGCCGCCGCCGACCTCGGCTCCATCGCCGAGCGCCGCACCGACCGGCTGCTCGACAAGAACCGCAGCCACGGCCTGCCGCCGTTCCTCGCCGACGACGCCGGTGTCGACTCGGGCCTGATGATCGCTCAGTACACGCAGGCCGCGCTGGTCAGCGAGATGAAGCGGCTCGCCGTACCGGCCTCGGCCGACTCCATCCCGTCCTCCGCCATGCAGGAGGACCACGTCTCCATGGGCTGGTCGGCGGCGCGCAAGCTGCGGACGGCCGTCGGCAACCTGAACCGGATCATCGCGATCGAGTTCTACGCCGCCGCGCGTGCCGTCGAACTGCGTGAGGGCCTGACCCCGGCTCCGGCGACCCGGGCGGTCATCGACGCCGCTCGCGAGGCGGGGGTCGGGGGACCGGGCCCGGACCGCTTCCTCGCGCCCGACCTCGCCGCCGCGGACGCCTTCGTGCGGGACGGCCGCCTCCTCGCGGCGGCCGAGACCGTCACCGGCCCGCTGCTGTAGGACGGCGGGCCGCGGCCCAAGTCGGGGGAGCGCCGGGCCGGTTCAGAAGCCCAGGCGCTCCCGGCGCACGGAGTAGACCACGAAGCCGGCGCCCAGTATGAGGAACGAGGTGCCGCCGACGACGTAGGGGGTCGTGTCGATGCTTCCGGTGTCGGCGAGTTCGGTCCCGCCGCCGGTGGACGCGTCCTCCTGGGCGTCGGACGTCTGCTCCGACGCGGCGGGTCGCCCCTGCTCCGTGACCTGGGCGGTCGGCGCCGCCGGGTCCGCCCCTCTCGCCGGAGTGCCCACCGAGGCGTCCGCGGAGGGGACGAACCACAGGGCGCCCAGCAGGGTGCCCGCGGCGGTGGCGGTCAGCAACGATCGGCGAGCGGATGACACGGAATATCGATCCCCTTGTGGCGCTGGTGAATTGGCCGTGTGGGGCGATGTTAGTGAACGTCGCGGGTCACAGGAAAGTCACGGGAGGTTTGCGCCGTACGCTCCGTCCATGAGCACTCCAGAGACTTCACGTTTTGTCCGCGTCACCGTCGAGCTCGTCGTCGAGATCGAGGACGCGGAAGCCGTCATCGCCGCGGCCCGCAGCCGGATCGCCGAACACGCCGAGGACGGCGAGCTGGACCCCGCGGAGCGGGCACACGCCGAGGGCGCTGTGACGGAGGACACCGCCGAGGCCCTGGCGTACCTGGTCGATCCGTTCGACCTGGTGGGCGAGGTGCCGGGGGTCGAACTCCAGCAGGCCTCCTGGTCGAGCGAACGCATCGCCTACGACCCCGATTCGCCGGACTGGGAGTTCGACGAGGATGATGGCGACGAGGACGACGAGGAAGTGGACGCCGCGGGCCACTCCGGCTGACGTCGCCCCGGGTCACATCGGCGACCCCGGGCGCAACCGGCGCCCGGGGTTTCGTCGTCTCACGCAACGCGCAGGCCGGGTCGCGCACCGTCCGCTCCGGCGGGCGTGGCGAGTCCCACACCTTCACGACGTGGGGAAGGGGACGAAACGGTCGTAGCGTTGAGGACTCGCGACGGGGGACTCGAGGGGTTTTGGGACTCGCCAACGATGGAGAAGCGTGTGATGACGAACAGTAAGCGGCGCAGGCGCCTGACGGCCGCGTCCGCACTGCTCGGCGGTGTACTGGTGCTCACGGCCTGTTCCGGCAGCAGCGACGCGGCCGGCGGCGGTGGCGACACCTCGCAGGCCAAGGCCGACAAGGCCGCGGCGCAGGAGTCGTCGGAGGCCCAGATCAAGATCACACCAGCGGACGGCTCCGACAACGCCTCGATCAACAACTCCGCTGCCGTCACCGTGGCCAAGGGCACGCTGACGAAGGTGACGATGACGACCGCCGACGGCACGGCCGTCGAGGGACAGATATCGGCCGACAAGACGAGCTGGAAGCCCGACGCCCAGCTCGAGCGGGCCACCACCTACAAGGTGGCCGCGACCGCCACGGACGCCAAGGGCCGCGAAGCCCACGAGAACGGCTCCTTCACCACGGTCGCCCCGGCGCACAGCTTCATCGGCTCGTTCACGCCGGACAACGGCACCACCGTCGGTGTCGGCATGCCCGTGTCGATCAACTTCGACAAGGCGATCACGAACAAGGCGGATGTCGAGAAGGGCATCACCGTCACCTCCTCCAGCGGCCAGGAGGTCGCCTGCCACTGGTTCGGCGTCCAGCGCATGGACTGCCGCCCCGAGCACTACTGGCAGGAGAACTCCACCGTCACGCTGAAGCTCGACCTCGACGGCGTCGAGGGCGCCCAGGGCGTCTACGGCGTCCAGCAGAAGACGGTCACCTTCCACATCGGCCGCAACCAGGTCTCCTACGTCGACGCCAAGACCAAGCAGATGAGGGTCACGCGGGACGGCAAGACCATCAAGACCATCCCGGTCTCCGCCGGCGCCCCCGAGCACACCACCTACGAGGGCGCGATGGTGATCTCCGAGAAGTTCCAGCAGACCCGGATGAACGGCGCCACGGTCGGCTTCACCGACGACGACGGCAAGGGCGAGTACGACATCAAGGACGTGCCGCACGCCATGCGTCTGACCAACTCCGGCACCTTCATCCACGGCAACTACTGGGGCGGACCGGGCGTCTTCGGCAACGTCAACACCAGCCACGGCTGCGTGGGCCTGCAGGACAAGAAGGGCGCCAACGACCCGAACACCCCGGGCGCGTGGTTCTTCAACAACTCGATCGTCGGTGACGTCGTCGTCGTCCAGAACACCGGCGACAAGACCGTCTCCCCGGACAACGGCCTCAACGGCTGGAACATGAGCTGGGCCCAGTGGAAGGCCGGTTCGTCCGCCTGACGACCGCTCGGCCTCCCCAAGACCGGTGCGACCCCTCGGGGTTGCACCGGTCTTCTCATGCTCCTCTCAGCGCGGCCTCAAGTCCTCATCACGGTGCGCCCCTACCGTCGGCCGCATGTTCTTCACCTACCTGAGGCGCGAGCTGCGCCGCCGTCGAAAGGCGGCTCTCGTCGTCGCCTCCGGCCTCGCGCTGGGCATCGCGCTGGTCATCGTGGTCAACTCCGTGTCCAGCGGCATGAGCAGGGCGCAGGACAAGGTCCTGCAGTCGCTGTACGGGCTGGGCACGGACATGACCGTCAGCAAGGCCGCCACACCGGCGTCCGGCGACTCGCGCCCGCGCTTCAAGTTCGACGCCCAGGAGAACGGCGACAAGAACGACCAGAGCAGCGACCGGGTCATGGCGCAGGGCTTCACCACCCTGCCCGCCTCCACGGTCGCCAAGGTGGCGGACCAGCGGGGCGTCTCCTCCGCGGTCGGCGGGCTCAGCCTCAACGTGGTGCGGATCAACGGCCAGTTCACCCGCGGCCAGTTCAAGCAGGACGGCGAAGGCGGGCAGACGCGCGGCGCTCCCGGCTCCGGGCCGCAGGGCCGGGTCATGGGCGGCGGCGCCGACTTCGACGTCAACCAGTACACGGTCTACGGCACCGACGTCACCCACCCGGAGCTCGGCCCCCTGACCTCCTCGAAGATCACCGACGGCCGCACCTTCAAGACCGGTGAGACCGACGCCAAGGTCGTCGTCGCCGACTCGGCGTACGCCAAGGAGAAGAAGCTCAAGGTCGGCGGCAGCGTCACCATCAAGAAGGTCAAGTACGAGGTGATCGGCATCGCCACCGCGAGCAGCGGGGACGCGGCGGCCAACCTGTACATCCCGCTGAAGCAGGCGCAGGCCCTCAGCGGCGACAAGGACAAGGTCACCACGATCTACGTCAAGGCGACCGACTCCCAGCGGATAGACGCCGTCAAGAGCGCCATCCAGAAGAACGTCCCGGGCACCACGGTCACCACCTCCGCCGACCTGGCCAAGACCGTCTCCGGCTCCCTGTCCACCGCCTCCGACCTGGCCACCAGCGTCGGCAAGTGGCTGTCCATCGCGGTGCTGGTGGCCGCCTTCCTCGTCGCCGGACTGCTGACCTCCTCGGCGGTCTCCCGGCGGGTGCGCGAGTTCGGCACGCTCAAGGCGCTGGGCTGGAAGTCGGGCCGGGTGACCCGGCAGGTGGTCGGCGAGGCCGTCGTCAACGGACTGGTCGGCGGTGTCCTCGGCATCGCGCTCGGCCTGGCGGGCGCCTACGCGGTGACCGCGATCAGCCCGACGCTCCAGGCGCAGCTCGGCGGTTCGGGCGGCGGGGCGGGCGGTCCGGGCGGCGAGGGCGTCTTCCGCGCCGGTGGCCTCGGCGGTCCCGGCCGGCAGGCCGCGAAGTCCCTGGAGGTCGCGCTCACCGCGCCGGTCAGCGTCACCACCATCGTCCTCGCGGTCGGCCTCGCCGTGGCCGGCGGCCTGATCGCCGGCGCGTTCGGCGGCTGGCGGGCCTCCCGGCTGCGCCCGGCGGACGCCCTGCGGCGCGTCGAGTAGCGCGCCGCCCTCCGCGAACCGGCCGGCCATCGACCCCCTTCTCCCCGCATCCCAGGAGTTGCTTCCCCCATGTACGAACTCACCGGCGTCACCAAGCACTACACCCGGGGCAAGGAGGTCGTCCGAGCCCTCGACGAGGTCGACCTGACCATCGGCGACGGCGACCGGCTGGTCATCCAGGGCCCCACCGGCGGCGGCAAGTCGACGCTGCTGCAGATGCTGGGCGGCCTGGACCGGCCCACCTCCGGCCAGGTCGTCCTCGACGGCACCGACCTGGCGAAGCTGCCCGAGGCCCGGCTGACCCGGGTGCGCAGCGAGAGCATCGGCTTCGTCTTCCAGTCCTTCAACCTGATCCCGACCCTGACCGCACAGGAGAACGTCGAGACCGCCCTCGTCCCGCTCGGCATCAAGACCGCCGAACGGCGCGAACGGGCCGCCGAGGCACTGGAGTCGGTCGGGCTCGGCGAGCGGCTCGGTCATCTCCCGTCGGAGATGTCCGGCGGCCAGCAGCAGCGCGTCGCCATCGCCCGCGCCCTGGTCAAGCAGCCGAAGGTGCTGCTCGCCGACGAACCCACCGGAAACCTCGACGAGTCCATGCGCGACGAGATCATGGACGTGCTCGAACGCATGTGGAAGGAGCACGGGTTGACGTTCGTCATGGTCACCCACGACTCCACCATCGCGAAGAAGGCCCCCCGCGTGGCGACCATCCGCAAGGGGCGCATCACCGTCAAGGAGAACGCGGGGGCCTGAACGGCAGGGGGAGGCCTGAACGGGAGGGAAACGAGAGGAACCGACCGCACCCCGCCATTGAGCGCGTGATCACCCCCCGGCATACTTCCTCTTCCGGGGGGTGGGGGTGTAGCGCACTTGTGCGAGCCTTCCCCCGGTCGAGTGGACAGGGATTCCGCTCGCCACTCTGTTTCCAGGGGGAGTTGTGCACAGACAAGTGAAAAGAGCGGGCGTGGCCGCGCTCGCCACGGCGGCGGCCGTGGCCCTCGCCGCGGGTATGACCAGCCCGGCGGCGGCGCGGCCCGAGCACCGCGCCGCCAACGCCGCCGGTCCCGCGGCCCACCGCACCATCACTCTCATCACCGGCGACCGGGTCACCGTGGACGCCAAGGGCCGCGTGGTCGGCCTGCACCGGGCCGAGGGCCGCGAGCAGATACCCGTGCAGGTCCGCCGCATGGGCGGACGCACCCTCGTCGTCCCGGCCGACGCGTCCCGGCTGATCGCCTCCGGCAAGCTGGACCAACGTCTCTTCGACATCACCGAGTTGAACAAGTCCGCCACCCGCAGGTCGCTCAAGGACGGACTGAAGGTCATCGTCGGCTACCAGGGCGCGGCCACCGCCGCCCGGGCCGACGTCCGCGAGGCCGGCACCCTGCGCAGGGCCCTGAAGGCGCTGAACGCCGACGCGGTGCAGACCCCCGTCAAGGACACGCCGGAGCTGTGGAAGGCGCTCACCAACGGCGACCGGACCAGCGCCGGCGTCGCGCACATCTGGCTCGACGGCGTCCGCAAGGTCACCCTCGACAAGTCCGTGCCGCAGATCGGCGCGCCGACGGCGTGGCAGTCCGGCTACACCGGCAAGGGCGTGAAGATCGCGGTCCTGGACACCGGTGTCGACGCCACCCACGCGGATCTGAAGTCCCAGGTGGTGGCGGCCAAGAACTTCACCACCAGCAACAGCACCACGGACCGCGTCGGCCACGGCACCCACGTCGCCTCCATCGCGGCGGGCACGGGCGCCAAGTCGGGCGGCAAGTACAAGGGCGTGGCGCCCGACGCCAAGATCCTCAACGGCAAGGTCCTCGACGACGAGGGCTACGGCGACGACTCCGGCATCCTGGCCGGCATGGAGTGGGCGGCCCAGCAGGGCGCCGACATCGTCAACCTGAGCCTCAGCGGCGAGGACACCCCCGGTGTCGACCCGCTGGAGGCGGAGGTCGACAAGCTCTCCGCGGAGAAGGGCATCCTCTTCGCGATCGCCGCGGGCAACGAGGGCCCCGAGTCGGTCGGTTCGCCCGGCAGCGCCGACTCCGCCCTCACCGTCGGTGCGGTCGACAAGAAGGACCGTCTCGCCGAATTCTCCTCCACCGGCCCGCGACTGGGCGACGGAGCCATCAAGCCCGACGTCACCGCGCCGGGCGTGGCCATCACCGCGGCCGCGGCCAAGAACAGCCTGATCGGCCAGGAGGTCGGCGAGAGCCCGGCCGGCTATCTGACCATCGACGGCACCTCGATGGCGACCCCGCACGTCGCCGGTGCCGCCGCGCTCCTCAAGCAGGAGCACCCCGACTGGGGTTACGCCGAACTGAAGGGCGCGCTGGCCGGCTCCGCCAAGGGCGGTCCGTACACCCCCTTCGAGCAGGGCGCCGGCCGTATCGCCGTCGACAAGGCGATCAAGCAGACCGTGATCGCCGACCCGGTCTCGGTGAGCTTCGGCATCCAGTCCTGGCCGCACACGGACGACGAGCCGGTCACCAAGCAGCTGACCTACCGCAACCTCGGCACCGAGGACGTCACGCTCAGCCTGGCCATGACGGCCACCGACCCCAAGGGCCGGCCGGTCCCGGACGGCTTCTTCACGCTCGGCGCGACGGAGGTGACGGTCCCGGCCGGCGACAAGGCCTCCGTCGACCTGACCGTGAACACCCGGCTGGGCGGCACCCTGGACGGCGGCTACTCGGCGTACGTGACGGCGACCGGCGGCGGACAGACCGTCCGCACGGCCGCGGCGGTGCAGCGCGAGGCCGAGTCGTACGACGTCACCGTCAAGCACATCGGCCGGGACGGCAAGCCCGCCCCCGCCCACGACACGGTCCTGTGGGGCTACACCGGCCGCGGCACCTTCCGCACCTACCAGGTGCCGGACGGCTCCGGCACGACGACCGTGCGCGTGCCCAAGGGCACCTACGCGCTGGACGCCTGGATCGCGAAGGACTTCACCAACTTCAAGGGCGGCCTGGACTGGCTGGTCCAGCCGAAGCTGACCGTCAACGGGAACGTCACGGTCACGGTCGACGCCCGGAACGCCAAGCCGGCCGACATCACGGTGCCGGACAAGGCCGCACGGCAGCACGGCGCGATGATCGGCTACTCCTACGACCCGGCGATGTACGGCATCTCCGTGACCCTCGGCTCCTGGTCCCAGCTGCGCACCGGCTCCATCGGCGGCGACGTCGGCGGGCTCAGCCAGGTCTGGAGCGGCCAGTGGACCAAGGGCTCGTCCGCCGAGTACGACGTGGCGACCACCGCGACGGTCAAGCGGTTCCAGGGCGGCAAGGTGCGCCACTACGCGGCGCGTGAGCTCGCCACGGTGAAGAACTCCGTCGGCTCGGGTGCCTCCGGCAAGACCGGCGCGGTCACGCCCTGGGCCCTCGTCGGCGACTACTTCGTCATGGCGGACAGCATCGAGCAGAAGCTGCCGGGCACCCGGACGCTGTACCTGTCGACGGGCAACAACGTCTACTGGTACTTCTTCGCGGAGCAGTTCCGGGGCCACGACAAGCAGAACCGCCCGATCAGGGAGGCGCTGTACACGTCCGACGACGTGAAGGCCTACAAGGGCGGCAAGACCTACACCAACACCTTCAACAGGGCGGTGTTCGGTCCCCACCTGAACCAGGACTACGGCGTCTTCCGCTACAGGAACGAGCTCTACGGCTCCCTGCCGCTGTTCGCCGACTCCCAGGGGCACGGGGGCTACTCGACGTTCAGCTCGGTGCAGACGACCCTGTACCGCAACGGCAAGAAGGTCGCGTCCAACCACGACCCGCTGTTCGGTGA
Source organism: Streptomyces sp. NPDC088817 (assembly GCF_044750345.1). Classification (NCBI taxonomy): domain Bacteria; kingdom Bacillati; phylum Actinomycetota; class Actinomycetes; order Kitasatosporales; family Streptomycetaceae; genus Streptomyces; species Streptomyces sp. NPDC088817. Next base: position 13,185 of record NZ_JBIVJN010000004.1, on the reverse strand, counting down.
CGAGTCCTTCGACGTCACGGCCGGCGACGCCCAGTACCGGCTGACCACCTCGGTGAAGCGCAGCGCGGCGGTCGCGGCCGCCTCCACCCGCGTCGACGCGAGCTGGACGTTCCGCTCCAAGAAGCCGTCCGGCTCGTCCGAGGTCCGGCTGCCGGTCTCCACGCTCCGCTTCAAGGCCACCACCGGTCTGGACAACCGTGTCCCGGCGGGCAGGAACGCCACCTTCCCGGTCACCGTGGAGGGCGCCGCCGCGGGCAAGAACCTCAAGTCGCTGGGCGTCTGGGTGTCCTACAACGACGGCAAGACCTGGAAGAAGGTCACCGTCAAGAAGGGCAAGATCACGGTCAAGAACCCGGCGAAGGGCAAGGCCGTCGCGTACAAGGCCAAGATCACCGACAAGAAGGGCAACGTGTCCACGGTGGCGATCTACGGCGCGTACCGCGGCAAGTGAGCCTGTGGGCCTGTGACGGCCCATGACGGATGAGCGGCCCGCCGGAAGCATGGCTTCCGGCGGGCCGTTCCCGTGTTCCGGACCAGGCCCGGCGGGTCCCGCACGCGCGGGTGCGACGGCTGAGCGGGTCGCTGTTGCCGGGCGGATGTGCGGGACGGCCCCCGCTGGATAGAGTCGTCCCTTTACACCTGGTTGTGGGGACAGCCGGAGCGCCTCGGGGAGGGCCTGCAGCACATGAGTCGTCGTTCCAGTGGCTTGGTCGGTGTCTGGGCCGAGGCGCAGAGGCAGCAGCAGCGCCGGACGGAGGCCGAGGCCCGGCGGCGGCGACAGGAAGAACAGCAGGCACGTGCCCGTCAGCGGCAAGCGGCACAGAGCCACCGCGACTACCGGCAGGCGGAGGCCCGGCGCCGTACCGAGGAACTGGACGCGCAGGTCGCGTCCCTGCGAGATCTTCTCGCCTCGGGATGCCGGGCCCCGGCCTTCAGAGCCTCCTCCCTCAGGCGCCCCGAGGAGATCGAGCCCTTCGCCCCGGGCCCACTGGCTCAGCCCGTGCCCATGCCGAACGCCGAGCACTACCAGGCGCAGGGCGGTTGGACCGCCGGTCGCCGGGCACAGGCGCAGGCCGAGGCCCGCGCGCGCTTCGAGCGGGACTGGCACGCGGCTCAGGCGGCGGAGGCGCAGCGGCAGCGGCAGCTGGCGTCGTACCAGCGGGAGTACCAGCGGTGGGCCGACGCCCAACTGGCCGACGTACGGCGGCACAACGCGGGCATCGTCGAGCTGGCCGAGAGAGTCGCCCGCCGCGATCCCGACGCCGTGGTCGAGTACTTCTCCGCCGCCCTGTACGCGTCGACCGCGTGGCCGGAGGGTTTCCCCCGTCAGGTGGCGGCGGCCTACGACCCGGCAGCCGGACAGCTCGTGCTGGACTGGGAGATGCCCGCCTACGACGTCGTCCCCGAGGTCAAGTCCCTTCGGTACGTGTCCACGACGGACCAGGACAAGGAGACGCCCCGGCCGGTGACGCAGCGCAGGGCCCTGTACCGGGAGGTCCTGGCCCAGTGCGCGCTGCTCGTCCTGCGCGAACTCTTCGCCGCGGACGAGCTGGGCGCCCTCGAATCCGTGACCCTGAACGGGTTCGTGGACGGGCACGACCCCACGACGGGCCGGCCGGGTCACATCCATCTGGTGACCGTCATGGCCCCGCGCTCCACGTTCCGCGACCTGCACCTGGCGCAGGTGGACGCCTGCAGCTGCCTGGCCGACGCTTTGCGCGGACAGCTCTCGGCCCGCCCCGACCAACTCACCGCGGTGCGGCCGGGCCGCCGGCCGCAGGAGGTCGGGAACCGCGTCGTCACGCACGGCAGCGACGAGGATCCCGACCTGTACGCGATGGATCCGATCGCCTTCGAGAACCTCGTCGCCGAACTCTTCCGGGCCATGGGGATGCAGGCGGTCACCACCCAGCGCTCCAACGACGGCGGCGTGGACGTCGACGCGCTGGACCCGGCCCCCATCCGCGGCGGCAAGATCGTCGTGCAGGTCAAGCGCTACCGCAACACGGTGCCGCCCACCGCCGTGCGTGACCTGTACGGCACCGTGCAGGACGCGGGCGCCAACAAGGGCGTCCTCGTGACGACGTCGAAGTTCGGCCCCGGCTCGCACACTTTCGCCAACGGCAAGCCGCTGGAGCTGATTTCGGGCCCCGAACTCGTCGACCTGCTGCACCGCCACGGGCTGCGCGGGCGCCTGGGCGACGGTGCCCGTCCCTCCGCGGCGCAGTCGGCGCCGACGGCCGCGGACACCGGTCTGCCCGACGACCACAACGTCCTGGGCATGTCGTGGACCGGGAGTGTCGCCCTGGACGTGTGCGCTCTGGTCTGCCGCGGCAACCGCGTCCTCAGCGACGACCACTTCGTCTTCTTCAACAACCCACGGACACCGGACGGTTCCGTGCACGCCCAGCCCGCCCACGCCCCCGACAAGGCCGCGATCCGCGTCTCCTTCGACGCGTTGCCGGGCGAGGCCGACCGGTTCGTCCTCGTGGCCGCCGTCGACCCGGAGATCAACCCGGACGCCGACCTCTCCGGCTTCACGGACGCGAGCATCCGCCTGCTCGACCCGAAACTGGCCGAGCTGGGACGACTTGAGGTCTCCGACGGCCGCCCCCGCGAGACCGCCCTGGTACTCGGCTCCTTCCGCCGCAGACCGAACGGCGACTGGGACTTCGTCCTGGGCGGCAAGGGCTACACGGGTGGCCTGGAGGAACTGGTGCGGGACTTCGGCATCGAGGTGGAGTAGGACCAGGCTCAACCCACGTGCCCCGCGATGTCACTCGGGGGCGAAGGAGAAGCTGTGCCACGGACTTGTCAGCCTGGCGACCTGGTCGGACTGCCCGATGTCCAGGTAGTTGCTCTGCCCGCCCGGCGGCACCGTGCAGTCCGGTGTGTTGTACAGCACCAGATTGCTCTGTGTCTGGTTCTCGACCTGTGTCACGCCGTCGGGAAAGCGGTGACATCCCTGGATCGGCGGGTTGGAGAGGGTTTCCACGACCCTGACACCGCTCCGCGCCACGACCTGACCGGACGCCTGGTCCTGGCACGCGGTGAGCGTGATGCCGAGCAACGCGATGCCGATGAGCGCGGCCGTCGACCGTGAAGAAGGCATCGAGCCTCCTGAAGTACGGGGAGCTGCGGCGGACGTCGTCCTCCCTTCACTATCCGCCAGACCTGACGGGCCCGCATGGCGAGAACAACCGTCGCGGTCCGTGAACCGGACCGCGCGGTCGGTGACGGCGGCCGCCGCATCCCCCGGACCACCGGCTGCACGGGGCTGTGAACGCGGCTTGATGATCCACGTCGTCCGGTCCCGCTGCCGGCCCGGCCTAGCAGAAGCCGTTGAGCTCCCACCAATCGCCGTCGGTCCGCTGGCCGGACGTCAGGGTGCCCGTGTCCCGTCCCCGGTAGGTGACCAGCCAGCCCGGGTGGCCGGGGTAGCCGTCGATCACGTACTTCGTGTTGGTCACGGCGGCGAGATCGGGACGCCCGTCGCCGGAGAAGTCGCCGACCGATATCAGGTTCGCCATGGCCTTCCAGCCCTTTGAGCCGACGAGCTTGCGCTTGCCGAGCTTGCCCTTGGAGGTGCCGGGGTAGAGCCACAGCTTGCCGGTGGACGCCTCGCGTGCGTAGAGGTCGGGACGGCCGTCGCCGGTCACGTCGCCCATGGCGACGAGCGCGTTCATCTTGTTCCAGCCGCTGGAGTCGATGAGCTTGCGCTTGCCGAGCTTGCCCTTGGACGTGCCCGGGTAGAGCCACAGCTTGCCCGTGGCCTTCTCGACCGCGATCAGATCGGAGCGCCGGTCACCTGTCAGATCACCGAAGGCGGTGATGTGGCTCATGGACTTCCAGCCCGAACTGATGAGCTTGCGCTTGCCGAGGGAGCCGGTACCGGTGCCGGGGTAGAGCCACAGCTTGCCGGTGGACGCCTCGCGGGCGATGAGGTCCTCACGGCCGTCACCGTTGAAGTCGCCGTGACGGGTGAGGGCGTTCATCTTGTTCCAGCCGCTGGAGCCGATGAGCTTGCCCTTTCCGTTGCCCGGAGTGAACCAGAGCCGTCCGGCCTTGTCGCGGACGATCATGTCGGCCCTGCGGTCGCCGTTCATGTCCCCGAAGCCCAGCGCCTTCGGGGAGGTCTCGGAATACCAGCGCGGGTAGGCGGGCGAGGAGCACTCGCGCTTGGTGCGGACGAACTTGATCGAGCTGGTGGTCGCGTCCGGTCCCCAGGCCCACTCGCCCGCCTCGTTCGGCCTCTGGGCCCAGTAGCCGCCCCCCGGCACGTAGTTCTTGTCCTCGTAGAGGCAGGCGATCTTCTTCGTACGGTTGGTGTACGTATGGATCTTGTTGTCCCAGCTGCCCAGGGACGCGACGTTCTTGTTCGTCTTCCACATCGAGCCGCTGGGGCTCTTGCCCTTCCACCCGCAGAAGTAGCCCGCCGGGCAGCTGTTCGAACTCGCGGCCGCCGGAGCGGCGTTCACGGCGGCCAGACCGGTGCCGGCGAGCGCGAGGCCGACAAGAGTCGCCATGCCCCGGTTGAAACGGTTCTGCATGTGCTGCGTTCCCCTCCCCTTGACGCGCGCCGGCGCCTTGTCCCGGCAACACACCGGAACCTCCGCGAAGTTGCCGCGGACCCCTGACGACTGACCGGCGCAAGCCAAGTGATCGTAAAGCACGCCTACGGTGTGAGCGCCCGGTCCGGTCGGCACCGCCCCTCGCCGCTCAGCCGGTGCGTCGGTTCGCGGAGACCAGCCACCGCCAACGGTGGCGTTCCGTCACGAGGGTGGCGGCCACGAGGAGAGACACGAGCACCGCCGCATAGGCAGGCCACGCCGACCATGCGGCGATCACGGCAGCGGCGAGCTGGAGCAGCACGAGCAGGATCGTGACCCTTCCGGTGGTGGTCTGCATAGCCTGCCGGGGGGCGAATATGGAGAAGCCGGATGACCGCGTCGCGTCCGGATATTACGAGGAATCACGCAAACCCGGGAGCCCAGCAGGCGACTCGGCCGCGGGCGAGAAGTGCGGGATCCGGGTCTTGAGCGGGGCTGTGAACGCGGCTCGACGACCAGCATCAAGCGGCGTTCACAGACCTTTTGGCATCACTGGTCGCGGCTCCTCCGACACTTGGGATAGAGCCGTGGGCGGCCGTACAAAGCTCCGATCCTGACGGGAGCCGGCACGCGAACGCTGTCCGCCCCCTCATGGACCTGACGCTGACCCTGCATCCTTCGGACGGGGACGCGCCCCTGGTCTGCGCGGAAGCAGGCGCCCGGCCCCATGCATCGAGCAGGCAGCGTCCATTGCAGGCCCCGGAAGCGGTGCGTCGGCTCCGCACATGATCTGGTCTAGTTGATACGGGCGCTTCCCTCGGGAACGTTCATGAAGCTGCAGAACTTCGAGTACTTGAGGCGTGAGCAAGTGCGTGGATCAGTGATCTTCCGCCCAGCGTCGTCGAGATCGCTCACCGGTGCCACTCCTGCTTTGTGCGCCCAGAAACCGTCGCTGTTCATGCGGTACCAGTGGAAGTCGACGGCGGGTTCCAGCACGAGGGCGACCAGCACACCTTCCGAAGGACAGACGTTGTCGGTAGCCGGGGTGTACACCAGGCCGTCGTAGAACGCGTAACGGCTGAGGTGATCACAGTCGCAGTCAATGGCGGTGACGGTCCGGCCACTACCTCGGCCGGGTTGGGCGAACGTGTCGGTGCGCACATTGGTGGCGTAGTTATAGCAATTGTTGGTGCACTGCCTGCACCAGTCGGGATTCTTCCGCTGACAGTCGATGGAACGAGCCGTTGCGTCACTCCACTGCTCCAGGGCCGCAGTCGGTGCTGACGGACAAGTTGACGCCGCGAGTACACCCTGGCCGTCCGGCGGCGGCAGCCACCACTCCACCGTTCGCGCGGCGGCCAGGCCGTCCCGGAGGAAGTCCAGTTCCGCCGGGCTGCTCAGCACCTGCCCGGCTGGTCCCTGTTCGGAGCAGATGTAGTCCTCCACCTCTGGATAGGCCGCCCATCGCCGCAGCCCCGGACCGAGCAGCCGCCCGGCCACCAAGCGGAAGACCGCCGGCAGAGACGGCACCGGCTCGCCGGCCTGTTCGACGACGAGCCCGCGGTAGCCAAGATGCGGGCGCGGGCCGGCTTGCTCGGCAGCGTCGATCAGGTCGCCCGGCGCGAGCCGGGCGAGCAGTTCCCCAGCCTCAGGGCCCGCTATCTCGACGACCGGGTTGGGCCGACCGCTGAACATGTCGAACGTGATCCGTAGGCGAGTTATGGCCATGTCGTCGTTGCCACCTCGATGATCGTGACCGAACAGCGGTCATTGGCGTCTGTGGCGGTCCCAGCGTCCGCTACCAACGAGACGGTGCGCTTACCTGCGTTGATGCCGGTGACCACGAGGTCATTCCCGGGCAGGCCCAGATGGACTCCCTTGGGATTCGCGAACGCCTGCATCGAGCCGACATCTTGGCTGTCGACCTGGATGGTCATGCCGAGTTTCGCCGCGTCACTGTGGGAGTACGCCGAGGCAGCCGAGGTGATGATGAGGGTCCCGCCGTAACTGCTGAACGCACCACTTGCCACCCACTCGCCGCCGGTCTGCCCAGCGGCGGGGGCGTTGGCCAGGACCTCGGTCACGTTGAGCACAGTGGGCGGCGCCATGACCTCGAAGACGGTGATGGCATAAGCGTCGTTACTGTCGATGGTGGTGCCGGCGGCGGGCGTGGCGACGAGGGTGTGATCCCCGGGTGGGATGCTTTTGATCAGGAAGTCGGCCGGTACAAACGCCAGGTGCCAGTTCTTCTTGTTCGCGAAGATCTGGATGGTTCCGTGACACGTGTCGTCGATGCTCAAGTCCATTCCAGTCATCGCCTGCCCGCTCGTGCTGAAGCCGGTGGCGGAGGCACACACGAGCAGGTACCCGCCGCGCGAGCGGAAGGAGGTGCTCCCGTACTGGCTGAGGGAATCGGGCGGGCCGACCTTTCTGCAGGCCATCCGCCAGACGGCCGGTGACCCGAGTTCGAGGACGGTCAGGGAGACATGGTCGTTTGTGTCGGTGACCGTCGCCTTCCCGGCGGTGATCTTCGCCGAGGCGGACGGGTCCGGCCGGAGGTTGCCAAGTAATACCCGCTGCCTGATCATAGTCAGGTGAGTCAGATCTGGATTGGCGAAAATGCGAGCACTGAATGATGAACTTCCGCCGATTGCGAGATTCGCCTGTAGTCCTGTGTCACCTGATCTGTTCCAGCCGGAGGCGGTGAAGAACGCGTAAACCTTCCCGCCCCGCACATTCACTGACCCTGTGGCGATGGGCTGTCCGCCGTTCTGGTACGTGCAGGCCACGTTATTCATTACCTGCGTCACGCGAGTGACCGGGCCGAGAGCCCCTGTCGCCAGAGCAGAGCCGCCAGGCGCTGCTTTCTCCAACGGATAATCAGTACCGACGCCCGAGATATGTGCATCATCACCCACAGCGCTACCCCTCTCGCTGCTTTCGCCGAGTAGCTGTAGCTCTTGGACGAGGCCGATACGGTACGGTCCCGCGTAGGCACCAGCGTGGAGCGTGCATCCCCACCCCCGCAACTCGAAACCTTTGGCCTGAAGCCAGACTCGCCTATAGGTGGCCGTCCGGTCCCACGCAGGATTCGCACGCATCACAGAGAGTCAGCTCGATCGGCCGGGTTTCGCGCAGCGTTCCAGCGTTGCCGCAGCGCTCGCAGATGTGCTCGCAGCGGAGTTCGTGCGGGCCCATATTGAGCGGGGCCGCAGCAACCCCGGTGCGTGCCACCCTGATCCAGCAGCCTCAGAGCGGGTAAGTCAAGGGGATGCGCGATGACGGAGTTCTAGCACGCACACGGCTGCTCCGCTCCGTCAGTACCAGCGGGCGTGGCCGGCCACGCCCTGGCCTGTGCCGACCGCGTGGCGGAAGACGCGCAGCGGACCGCCAAGGAGCTCGTCGGCGTCGTGGTCTGGCTCGTTACCCAAGCCGGTCATCCACACATGGATCCGATCGCCCACGTCACGCCTCCTGGTTCCGGTCAGAGCAAGGGTTTCCTCGGCCGCTGCCAGCTGTGCCCGGACTTGTTCGGCGTCGAGAAGGAAGCCACCGAACCAGCCCGGCAGCCGCACTACCGCGTCGGGACCGAGCGCCCAGGCCAAGGCCGAAAAGGGGCTGGCCTTGCGAGCCACGGCCGCGAACAGGCCCTCCTCGGCGTCGGGCGAAAACTGGTCCATCACCGCGCCTTTGCCACCCGCTTCTGGGGTCGATCGACGAACTGGCCGCCTTCGAAGAAATCAATGGCGGACGGAGATCCGTCGGCCTCACCCTGTAGGCCATGGAAGAACCGCGACACAGAATCCGCGCGCTCCACACGGCATCCACGGTCACCGTCTATCAGGCGTACTCCCCGGAGATCGGCATGCCTGCGGTGCGCAAGGGCCGTTTCCCCGCCGCGTGGAAGCGGGACCGAATGACGTGGATAAAGCCGTCGTTCACGTGGATGATGTACCGCTGCGGCTGGGGCACGAAGCCGGGACAAGAGACCGTCCTGGCTGTCGAGATCACCCGCGACGGCTTCGAGTGGGCGCTGCGCAACGCGTGCCTGTCCAGTTACGTACGGGGGCTGCACCTCGACCGCAGCACCTGGCAATGCCAGTTGAAGCGTGCACCGGCCCGCGTCCAGTGGGACCCCGAACGCGATCTGCACCTCCAACCCCTGCCGTACCGCTCGCTGCAACTCGGGCTCTCCGGTGAGGCGGTACGACGCTACGCGGACGAATGGGCGGTTGCCATCAGCGACGTGACTCCGCTCGCCCGCGAGATCCACGCACTCGTCAGCAGTGGCGATCTCGACTCCGCGGCCCGGCTGCTGCCAGAGGAGCGGCCCTACCCGGCCGAGGACGAACTCATGGCGCACCTGCGCTCGTGACCGAGCACGCTCTCCGACGGTCGCTGGACGTGAGCGGGGATGCGGCCCGCGACGTGGTCGGGGTCGTACTTCCGGTTTCGGTCCGGCCGGCAGGCCGATGGCCGTGCGTGCTTCGTCGAGGATCCGCCCGATATCGGAGGCGTCCTGCCACGCCCGGACTGCGTCGCCGGATGCGGCAGTGTCCTCCCAGCGGCGGAGGTCTGCTGTGACACCGCTGAACGTGTGTTCCCAGTGGGCCGCACGGATCCTGCGTTGCGGTCGGTGCGCTCCTCGTGGTGGCCGGTGGTCGGCGACCGGAGGGCGGGTTGGACGGGCAAGGAATCGCTTCGCGGCCTCGTGCGTTGAGCACGGTGGGTAGGGGATGCCGGTGGTGTGCGAGCCGAGCAGCCCGAGCGAACGAGCTGACAGACATTGGAGGACCGTGATGGCTGCGCAGACGCAGAGGGCGGTGCTGGCCGGCGGATGCTTCTGGGGGATGGAGGAGCTGATCCGCCGACTCCCGGGCGTGACGGCGACCCGGGTCGGATACACGGGGGGTGACGTGCCGAACGCGACGTACCGTAACCACGGCACGCACGCCGAGGCCATCGAGATCCTTTTCGATCCCACGAAGACCGACTTCCGCGCGATCCTGGAGTTCTTCTTCCAGATTCACGACCCGAGCACCAAGAACCGCCAGGGCAACGACATCGGCCTCAGCTACCGCTCGGCGATCTACTACGTGGACGACGAGCAGAAGCGGATCGCCGAGGACACGATCGCGGATGTGGACGCCTCCGGACTGTGGCCCGGCAAGGTCGTCACCGAGGTGGAGCCGGTCGGCCCCTTCTGGGAGGCCGAGCCCGAGCACCAGGACTACCTGCAGCGTTACCCGGACGGCTACACCTGCCACTTCCCGCGCCCGGGATGGCGACTGCCCACCCGCACGGAGGGCTGACCGCGAGGCGGCTTGGCGGAAGGCGGGACCGGCCGACCGAGACGTCCCGCAGCCGGGCCGCGCCTCCAGCAGTGCTGCCTCGGCGGCGGGGTGCAGCGCCGCTGGTGGGGTAGGAGGACACCAGTTCGTCTGGAACGGGTCACCCACGGGGGCGACGAGCTGGTCGGCCAGACGTTTCAGCTCCGCACCACATGTGCGGGGATGCCGGCCACCACGTGGACGCGGTTGTACTCCCAGCGCCCATCCGTGCTCAGCGGACCGGCAGGCCGATGGCCGCGTGGGCGTCGTCCAGGATTCGCCCGATCCCGGAAGCGGCCTGTCGTGCCTGGGCTGCGTCGCCGGACTCGGCAGTGTCTTCCCAGCGGCGGAGGTCTGCTGCCAGGTCGGGCCGGCGCTGGATGTGCACATAGACGGCCCACTGTGCGATGAACCGCTGGAGCGGCGCCAGGTCGGAGCCCTGCCAGGACTGGTCGGCCGCCTCGTCCAGTTCCCGGGTGAAGGCCGGTAGCGCGGCAGGCGTGATCTGACTGATGGCCTGCCGTAGCGCGGCAACCGTGGCAGAGGAGGTCGTCATGGCTACTCCTCCCATGGGCCTGATTCTGATCCCGGGCGTCGTATCGGGGGCTCTCCCACTGCTCGGGTGGGCAGGGCGGCGGGCCCGTCCGTCACAACGGGCCCGTCGGTTCCGCCGGTCCCGCGTGCGCGGGCGGCGGCATTCGGGACAACGATGCCGCCGCCGTCGTCATTCCGGCGGGGGTATCGACCCCCGGCAGAGGCGGGCGGGTGGCCGGGTCCGTCCGGATGCGTGGGCGGGACCGATCAGTGGTGCAGTGTCGCCGGGCTGCCGCCGTTGGCCTCGTAGCCCGCCACGGCCAGCGCCCGGTAGACGGCGAACTCCGCCGCCGGGTCCTCGGACAGGGTCCACGGCACCGCGCCCACATGGCCGTCGACGTGTATGAGCTGGCTCATCGCCTCCGCCCAGCGTTCGGAGCGGACCAGGAAGAAGAGCAGCAGGTGGCGGACGTGGGCGAGCATCGGGTCGTCGGGGCGGGCCGCGTGCACCGCGAAGAGGGCGCCGTGGACCGCCTTGGTCACGACCTCGCTCTCGTAGAAGCCCCTGACCAGGTTGACCTCGGGCAGGTGCTCGAAGACCGCGAACAGCGGCATGGCCGCCAGCAGCGAGCCCCGGGGCGCACGGGCCGCGGCGGCCTCCGCGAAGGAGTACGCCAGGTCACGCGAGCCGTGCCACTTCTCGCACCAGTAGTGCAGGGCCGCCAGATGTGCCCCCGTGTGGGCCGGCGCGCGGTCGAGGATCCTCAGCCACAGCTTCTTGAACTCCGGGTGCGAGTACGCCAGGCCCCGCGCCACGGACAGCTCGACGATGCAGGGGACCGGGTCGCCCGGGGCCAGCAGCGCCGCCTGCCCGCACGCCTCCCGGGCCTCCTCCATGATGATCCGGAACTCGTTCGTGCCCGGCGTGGCCGTACGCCACGCCTGCTGAACGAGGAACTCGGCGTACACCGCCGCGCAGCCCGGGTCCTTGGGCGCCTCGGCCCGCCACACCCGCAGCCACTGCCCGCCGGGCATCTCGCCGACCCCGCCCGGCCGCTGCTGGAGCTCCACCGAGGCCGCCCCGGCGAAGGCCTGCACGCGCTGCCAGCGCAGCTCGCCCTCCTTCTCCGTGCCCGCGAGGAGCTGGGAGGCGGCGCGGTAGTCCTGGGTGCGCTGCACCAGCTCCAGGACGTCGAGCAGGTCCTGGTCCGGTCCTGGCATGCGGACGTCGAGTTCCTCCTGCCGGACGAAGCCGTAGTTCGCCGGGTCCGCGGCGTCCGGATGCCCCGGCGGAACCTGCCCGATGCCGGCACGGCTGCGCCTGAGGAACGGGACCAGCACGAAGCCCAGCATGGCCAGCGCCATCACGACCCAGAGAATCTCCATGCGACAAGCGAACCAGACGGTGCCGACACTTGGCCAACCTGTGCCGCGAGCCTGTGGAAAACCCTGCCCGCGGTGCCGCCCGGGGCCTCCGTCCCGCACCACCCCCACAGGCGCACTACCCTCGGGCCCATGAGCGACAGGCACATCAGTGAGCACTTCGAGACGCTCGCGATTCACGCGGGCAACACGGCCGACCCCCGGACCGGGGCGGTCGTCCCGCCGATCTACCAGGTCTCGACCTACAAGCAGGACGGCGTGGGCGGTCTGCGCGACGGCTACGAGTACAGCCGCAGCGCCAACCCGACCAGGACCGCCCTGGAGGAGAACCTCGCCGCCCTGGAGGGCGGCCGTCGCGGACTCGCGTTCGCGTCCGGACTGGCGGCCGAGGACTGCCTGCTGCGCACGCTGCTCAGCCCCGGCGACCACGTCGTGATCCCCAACGACGCCTACGGCGGCACGTTCCGCCTGTTCGCCAAGGTCGTCTCCCGGTGGGGTGTGGAGTGGTCGGTCGCGGACACCGCGGACCCGGCCGCGGTACGTGCCGCCATCACACCGAAGACCAAGGCCGTGTGGGTGGAGACCCCCTCCAACCCGCTGCTCGGCATCACCGACATCGCCGCCGTCGCTCAGGTCGCCCGGGACGCGGGCGCGCGGCTCGTCGTCGACAACACCTTCGCGACGCCCTACCTCCAGCAGCCGCTCGCGCTCGGCGCGGACGTGGTCGTGCACTCGCTGACCAAGTACATGGGCGGTCACTCGGACGTCGTGGGCGGCGCACTGATCGTCGGCGACACGGCGCTCGGTGAGGAACTGGCGTTCCACCAGAACGCGATGGGCGCCGTCGCCGGCCCCTTCGACTCCTGGCTGGTGCTGCGCGGCACCAAGACGCTCGCGGTGCGCATGGACCGGCACAGCGAGAACGCGACGAAGGTCGCCGACATGCTGTCCCGGCACGCGCGCGTGAGCCAGGTCCTCTACCCGGGGCTGCCCGAGCACCCCGGCCACGAGGTGGCCGCCAAGCAGATGAAGGCGTTCGGCGGCATGATCTCCTTCCGGGTCGAGGGCGGCGAGGAGGCGGCCGTCGAGGTCTGCAACCGCGCCAAGGTGTTCACGCTCGGAGAGTCCCTGGGCGGTGTCGAGTCGCTGATCGAGCACCCCGGGCGCATGACGCACGCGTCCGTGGTGGGCTCCGCCCTCGAGGTCCCCGGCGACCTGGTGCGCCTGTCCGTGGGCATCGAGAACGTCGACGACCTGCTCGAGGACCTGCGGCAGGCCCTCGGCTAGTGCTGTGACCGGAAAGGTTTGCCGGAAAGCTCGCGGCGTCCGGTGATGGGGGTACCTCCCACGCCGTCCAGGCAGTGGGGGAGCATCGCAAGGCGGAGCAT